>JAILHQ010000124.1 GCA_024695725.1 Cyanobacteria bacterium RUI128
ACCCCGTTATGTTCATTTGGGGATATTCCTTGCAGTATTTTGAGATATCCTTATGACATATTGAAGTTCCAAGATGTATTTCGGGAAAATTTATTTCTCTGTCTGCTGCCGTTCTCGCTAACAGGTCGTAGTTGTTAATCACAAGAGCGTCAGGCTTTATGTCGGAAACAATCTTTTTTATATCCTCAAAAACTCTCTCTGTATCGTTTTTTTTAATGATTACGGGTGTTTCATAGTAAAAGCCGAAATTGTTGTTTGTGCAAAAATCTTTGATTATTTTTGCAATTTCATAAATACCGTATTTTTGTAAATCTATTGTTCTTGCAACGGAACCAAATTCTATATGGCAGGAAGTTTCTGATGAAAGGTTCAAACGTTTGATGAATTCAAGATGCTTCAGCAAACTGATTTTAAATACCGTGTCTGAAAATACGGGAATTTTTTCGATTTCTTCGGTTTTTATACATCTTTGAATTTGCACTCAAATTCTCCCAAACTAAAACTTGCAAAAATATTGTAACAAAATTTTAAAATATTTAAAATGTTTCAATATGTAAACAAATTGTTGAGTATTACTTTTTTTGAAAAAATGTTGAAGAAATAGATTTTGCGGGCGGTTTTCATCTTTATGTATGATTTTTGCTCAACAAGTGTTTTCTATATGGCGAAAATTATATATCATATATGTAGTACGTGGGGAGATTTTGATAAAAATCTTTTAAGTGAAAATAAGAAGTTAAAATGTTAAATAGTCCAAACGAATGGCATAACGAAGAAGAATATACGGAAAAATTTGTTGACGAAGAACCCGATGAAGAATTTGACGGTTCTTTCGACGATGAGGAATATGATGACGAATCGTATGATGATTCAGAATACTCTTCTGAAGATGACAATGCTTATTTAGACGATGAAGATGACTATGAACCCGACAAATCCATGCGTTCTGACGACGATTCCGATTATGAAGATGAGGAAGAAGGCGAAGAGGATGAGGATGAAGAAGATGAGTCTGATGATGAAACTTCGGATGACGGTAACAAGAAAAAAATAATTATCGGTGCTGCTGTTCTTTTGGTGCTGCTCTTGCTTGGAGGCGGAATGTTCGCCGTAACAAAAGCGGGCAAAAAGACAAATGTCAATAAAGAAACTGTTGCAATAGAACAAACAAATGGTGAAACAGATATTACCATCGATGAAGATGTTCCTGCAGATGATACCAAAACTGCCATGGCTGATGACGATGAGGTTTCTATTGATGTTGAAACCGAAGATGAGGCAGGCAATGCCGTCAAGACTGCTGAAGTAACGGTAGAAACAGATGGTGAAGAAACAAAAGCAACTGTTAACACCGAAGATGAATCGGGCTTAAAGGTTGAGGTTGAAGAAGCGCCTCAAAGTACGTTTGCGGCTAATCCGGCAGATGGTGCCGTAACCGTAAATATCGGTGATGTCGGCAGAAAAAATCCGTTTGCGCCGACAGGTGGTATTGAGGCCGCTAATGCAGATTCGGCTGTCGCTTCAAAAGAACCCGGTTTGGATTTTGAAGTTATCGAACCGCCTCAGTTAAGTGCGGAAGACCCCGAAATTTCCAAACTTTTAAATACTAAAGTTGCGGGAATTTTGTATGACCAAATCAGACCTTCTGCTATTATTAATATTAACGGCATTGACCAGTTGGTCAGAATAGGCGATACAATAAGCGGTTTTGAAATTGTTTTGATTACTAAAAATAAGGTCATTATACAATCAGGTAATAACGTTTACAGGGCATCGGTAGGACAGCCTCTTAATGCGGAAAAAATTGTAAATACGGTTGAAATTTCTAATCTGAAATCAAAATTCTGGGGTTCAGAGCCGCATACACCAAAGAATTTTTGATATAACGGGATAATCGGGAGTGAAAATGAAAATAAAAATTAATAAGAAAATAATTTTATCGGTATTAATGTCATTTATATTATCTGTCAGTTGGTCAGCCCTTACTTCAACGGCTGCTCCATGGGAAAATGATACCAGATACCATGAGGATACACCTTTTAACGACCAGGAAATTCGAAACGGTGATAAAATTATCAGTATTTCTTTCAGGGATACTGATTTGAAGCAGATAATGAGAATGTTTGCCGATAAAATGGGCTTTAATATTGTATTTGTCGGCGAAGTTTCAGGTTCCGTCACGATGGACTTGGTTGATTGTACACTTAAAGATGCTTTAAATATTGTTACGGAAGCAAATAAGATTACATATATTATCGATAATTCAACTATGGTTGTAATGTCTGTTCAGACAGCGGCGACTACCAATTATACAAAAAAATCAATGAGAGTTGTTCCGATTAAATATACTGACGCAGGCTCTGTTGCCGAATTTTTGAATAAAAACGTTTTCGGCTTGGGTAAGCCCGGTTATTCTTCGGGTGAAATTGTTGTTACTAACCCTTCCAGAAACGAAATCATTATTTTCGGTACCAATAACGATTACGAAATGGCAAAAAGAATTATTAACAAAATTGATATTAAGCCGCAAACAACAACTTATAAAATTAATCATGTAACTCCGAAAGAAATGGCTCAACTTGTCTGTGATTCACTTTTTTCATCAACTGCTGATGCGGGAACTTCCAGATTAGCAGGTATTTTGACAGGTGCTGCCGATGCAGACATTTCTATCGGTGCGGAAAAAATTGCCTGCAAGGTTGCAACTGCCGTTCAGTCAACAAATATTGCATCTTTTAAATCTGTACCTTTAACCGTTATGTATAATTCGGGTTTGGGAACTATATCTGTTTTGGGCGGCTCTAAAGAGCAAATTCAACTGATTAACGAATTTATTCTTATGCACGATAAAAAACAGCAGCAGGCTATTCTTGAACTTGCAGTTTTGGAATTAAACGAAAAAGGTTCGCAATTATTCCAAAATGAATGGCATTTTACAAACAATACATTCCCTGTTTCCTTCCAAAACGGTACTTTGAAGTTAGGTTCATTAATCTTCTTCGGTAATGACACCCCCGCTACATCAGGTTTGAACAGAGGCGGTATGCCTGCTTTATGGGATACAATCACTTGGGTTGAAAAAACAGGTAAAGGTAAATTATTGCAAAAACCTACAATTATTATTACTAATGGTACTCAATCAATTATTGATTTGACTCAGGATTACATTGAAAAAACAGATTCACAGGTATCATCTTCTACCTTCTCTCAAACACCTGTCGTAACAAGAACATATACAATCGGTGAAGACCAGGGTATGAAAATTTCTATTAAACCGTTTATTTCAACAGATGGTTATGTAACTATGGATTTAGAAGTTGAATATGCTACTCCGTATCACACGGAACAAGGTGTTGACCAACTCGGTAATTCATATACTGCAGCAACTTTGCTTGAAAGAAGAAATATTACACTAGGCTCTGTAAGAGTTAAAAACGGTGAAACTTTAATGCTCGGCGGTTTGATTTACCAAAAAGATACTCAAAACATTGATAAAATTCCGCTTTTAGGTGATATTCCTGGGCTGGGCGTCTTCTTCAGAAATACGGCATCCGAAAAACAAAAGAATGAACTTGTAATTATGATAACACCCAGAATAATCGATGATACGGAAGATGCGGTAGATATATAAAGATTTAAAGAGGTATTAAAAATACCTCTTTATTTTTTTATTTAACATAATCAAATTTTGTGATATAATGTTTTCAAGATATGGCGATAGAATTTGAAACAGTTGATGAGATTGAACAAAAGATAGACTATGCCAATTTAAGAAAGTTCAAATATGATGAACTGATTGGCATGGGCTTTATTCCTGTGTGTATCGATGGTGATATGTACCAGATTGTTTCTTTGTCCAAGGATAATGAGAGCGAAATCAGGCAACTCATGGAACAAAGAACGACACATGGCGCAGGTTATGAATTTACCATCATCAAAGATAAAGAGTTTAAAGACCTGATTGGTATTATTGATGAACACTTTGCTTCTGATAAACAGATGACGGAGATTGTTTCAAAGGGTTATAATATCGGATTGGACGAAGTCTACGACGATGCAGGTTCAGACACTCAGGACGATTATAAAGTCGTAAATAAAGGTAATTATACCGTTTCTGTTCCTGTTTCCGCAGAAGAAGAAGCGATTAAGCACCATGTTCCGACAGATGCTTCAAAGAAAAAAGTCGGTGAACTTTTGATTGAAATGGGCTTGATTACCGAAGAACAACTCTTTGATGCTTTGGTAACTTCCAAAAAAACAGGTAACCCTATCGGTTCAGTTCTTATTCAAAAAGAATACATTGCCCTTGAAACTTTAAAAAATGTTCTTGCTGCTCAAAGAGGTATGGAAGCGGTTTCTTCTTCCCAACTTAAACTCGATAGCAAAATTCTTTCGGTATTGCCTGATGACTTTGTAAAACTGAACATGGTACTTCCTATTCAGTATGACGGTAAAAATCTTATCGTCGGTATGGTTAATCCCGGAAATAAGCAGGTTATTAACGATATCGTTTACCTGACAGGGTTGAAACCCCGAGTCATGTTGATTACTCACTACGAGTTTTTACAATGTATTAAACAGTATTACAGTGAGTCGAAAAAAGAAACAAATCAATACATTAAAAAAATCGAACAGGAACTTGTTCAGTACGGTCAGCAGGAATCTTTGTGGGATCAGGCTGAAAAAGCGTTAGAACAAGATGATTCTGTCATCGTTAAATTCGTTAATAAACTTATTACCGATGGTATCAAGATGAGAGCATCTGATATTCACCTTGAACCGAGATTGACACGATATGTTGTAAGATACCGTATTGACGGTGTTTTAAGAGAAGTTTTGGATATCCCGTCACAGATTGAGGGTTCTGTTCTTACCCGTTTAAAAGTTATTTCAAAAATGAATATTGCTGAACACAGACGTCCTCAAGACGGTACTTTTTCAATTAAATTTCAGGAAAAGTCATACGACTTCCGTATCAACACCATTCCTGTCGGTTCCAAAGAAAAGATGGTTATTCGTATTTTGGCAACGGCAGAATCTCTGGGCAGTGTTGATAAGACGATTAAACTCATTGGTGCAACCGATGATGATTTGGCAAGAATTTCAAGAATTAAAAGTTCGCCAAACGGTATTATTCTTGCGGCAGGGCCGACAGGTTCAGGTAAAACAACCACTTTGTATTCAATAGTCAGAAACCTTAATGATGAAAGCGTTAATATTATGACTATTGAAGATCCTATCGAAATCAGAATTGAGGGTATCAATCAAACGCAGGTTAACCCCAAAGCGGGCATTACGTTTGCATCTTGTTTAAGAGCGGCATTAAGACAAGACCCTGATATCATTCTCGTCGGTGAAATCCGTGACGTTGAAACAGTTGAAATCGCTATTGCGGCGGCACTTACAGGTCACCTTGTATTGAGTACGATTCACACCAATTCGGCAGCCGCAACGGTAACAAGACTTATTGAAATGGGTGCAAAGGATTATCTTATTTCATCAACTTTGGTTGGTGTTATTGCACAGCGTCTTGTCCGCCGTCTTTGTGATAAATGTAAGGTGGAATGTCATCCTACGGAAGAAGAAGCACGTATGGTTATGGTAAATAACGACGATGTTAAAAGATTTATGCAGATGACAATTTATAAACCCGGAAAATGTGATGAATGTAACAAAGAGGGTTATAAAGGCAGACTTGGTTTATATGAAGTAATGCATATTACAAAGGAAATTAAGAAATTAATTGCAATCGGTGCCCACGATATTCAGATTGAAGAAGCCGCTGTCGGTGCCGGTATGAGAACGTTGCAGCAATCCTGTCTGCATCATATTATATCGGGCAAGACGACCATTGAAGAATTTGTCAGAGTATTAGGCCCCGTTAACGAGTAGGAATAAAACATGCCTGTATATAATTATGTAGGTTTAAATAAAAAAGGTGAAGTAGTAAAGGGAAAAGTCGAAGCGGCTAATCCCAAAGAAGCCCGTCAAAACGTAAAAGAACTCGGCTTTTTGCCGACAAAGGTTACGACGGACAGCAGTAACGCCCCTACGGCGGGAGAACTTCATACAAAAGGTCACAGCGCCCTGCAAAGTTTGACTTTGAAGGAAAAAATCGATTTTACTTCTACGTTTTTAACACTTAACAGAGCGGGTGTTCCTATTATTGAATCTTTAATATTTATGGAACAGGACGCAGGCAGCCGAAGAATAAGACTTCTCGCCCGAGAAATCAGACTTCAGATTATTGCGGGTGCAACTTTTTCGGATACGGTTTCAAGATATCCTGAAATCTTCGGTTCGGTTTATATCGGCTTGATTAAAGCGGGTGAAGAATCAGGGGAAATGGAAAGAACTCTTACCCGTTTGATTGAATTGCTGAAAAAGGAATCTGATACGAGGGGTAAAGTATTTTCGGCGTTATCCTATCCTGTTTTCGTTGTTGTACTTGCTCACGTTGTTGTATTAATCATGTTAACGTTCGTATTTCCTGTATTTAAGGAAATGTTTGATACTTCGGGTGCAAAATTACCGTGGGTTACTCAGGTTTGTATCAGTGCGGGTGAGTTTATCAAGGCACGTTGGTATTTATTGCCGATTATTATTATTACTATCGGCTGGGGCGTTTACAGTTTATTCAAATATGAACCGACAAGAAAGCAGATTGACGAACTGATGTTACAAATTCCTTTGATTGGCGATTTGATTAAGAACTCGGCATTTTCAAACTTTTTGTCGGTCTTGCAGGTTGCTTATGAAGCAGGTATTCCTGTTGTTAACTGTTTATATTTGGCGAATATGACCTTTTCAAATTCCAAAATGAATTCAGCCGTTCAGTCGGCTATTAAAAAGGTTCAGGAAGGTATGCACTTGTCGATGGCTCTTAAGACGACGAGTATTTTTCCTCAAATGATATTATTTATGATTTCAACAGGTGAACAATCAGGTCGTTTGGGTGATTTGATGGAACAATCGGTATTGTTTATTGATGAAGAACTTGACAGAATTGTTGATGCAATTACCAAAATGATTGAACCTGTAATGTTGATATTTATCGGCGGTATTGTATGTTTTCTGGCAGCCGCATTGTATTTGCCGTTGTTCCAGTCATACCAGTTAAATTAGAAAGAAAATAAATATGCAGAGTTTTGATGAATTAGAAAAAGATTTTATATCGGGTATTTGGTCGGAAAAGATTCTTGTAATTACGAAGGATTATGAAATTGCGGGAAACGTATTTATGCCGAGAACGGGTAGAAAGAACCGTTTGTTGTCTGATATTTTGAATGGCGGAAAGAGATTTGTTGCTATCAAAGATTGTACGATAGTACACAGAGAGTTTCCGAACAGAAAAGTTGAGCATCATGAGTTTTTGCAGTTGAACTTAAATTCGATTATTTTGCTTCGTCCGATAGCGAAGGATGAAAAAATATAAAAAGTGCTTGATTTTGAAATATGTCTATGGTTGAATAGATTTATAAGCACGGGAGGCTAGCTCAGGTGGTTAGAGCGTACGCCTGATAAGCGTAAGGTCGATGGTTCGAGTCCATTGCTTCCCACCATTTTCAAGAGGTAAGATTTATTCTTAACCTCTTTTTTGTTTTTTATTTTGGTGCAAACGCTTTGCTTTTTGCATCCTACAAACTATCCCCTTCATAAGTATAACCACATACTTTACATACAAATTTCATATAATTTCTCCGGATTGTTAATTGTAAAATATATTGTACCATAAAATATTCTAGAAATTATATTATGGATTAAAGAAAAATCATTTATGCACATAATATATTAGTGAGATTAGTATTAGCGTAAATCTCTTCTGTCATTACCGTGCCTCTGCTTTATTAAATTATATCTTAAACAGCTTTTAAAATCTCCATTATTGAAAAATAATGAGATATTGCACCTAATAGTACAAAAATATGCCATATACTGTGTGAATATTTCTTTTTTGATAGGTAAAATATACACCCAGATGAATAAAAGAAGCCTCCTAATAATAAATACCAAACTGCTAAATGGCTTGCATGTGTCCATATTGAATAAAATAAAAATAAACATAACCAACCCATAACCAAATATAATCCTGTTGATAAATATTTGAATTTTAATGTAAGACAAGAATATATAATACCCGATATTGCTAAATACCAAATCATAGACATTAACGCAACAGAAAGAGGGAATTTAACAGTTAATAAAAGTACTGGTGTATATGTTCCTGCAATAAGCATAAATATTGCACTATGGTCTATTTTTCTAAACACCTTCTTTGCAGTTTCGTTTACCATTGCATGGTATAGTGTTGACGATTGAAATAATATGAACAGTGTTGCACCGAATACTGCAGTAGAAGCCGCCTCTATCGAAGTTTTAGAATTTACTGCAAGCATAACTATTGCATAAATTGAAAATAATGCTCCAAGAGAATGCGTAAAAGCATTTAAAAACTCTTCTTTAGGCGTGTACATGTTTTCTTCCATAAATAATCCCTTCAAATTCATATTGTAATTACAATATATTAAAACAACAACATTATGTCAATTAAATTTTATGGTAATATAATAACTATGAAAAAATATGCTTTTAAACTATCAGACACTCTAATGTCGCAGTTAGAACAAACTGCAAGAATAGAACGTGCTTTGTCTGCTCGTTATTTTAATGAAAATAAGAATTTTGACTTAACATTCAATGAATTTATTATACTTACATCAATCGACAGAAATCCTGATATACACCAAAGAGATTTGGCAAAAATAGTCCTTTTTGGAACTGCAAACTTAAGTAGGGAATTAGATAAACTTGAAAGCAAAGGTCTTATTTTAAGAAAGGCTACAATAAAAAATAAACGAGTTGTAAAAACAATTTCTTTAACAGATTTAGGACAAAATAAGCACGATACGGTTGCTGTTTCAATGAAAAAATATATCAATGAATTGGAAAGTATATACAATAAAGAAGAGTATAAGCAATTCTACAGTTACTTGGAAAGGCTTCGTAAAAAATTAACCGAATCTGTTGATATGATTTTTGAGTAAACCATCTTTTAAGTAGGTAGGGTGCAAAAAGGTACGTTTGCACCAATTTTAGCAATTTAAAAAGTCCGTAAAAACGAATTTTCATCTTGGACAGATTCAAGCAAAAAAGTTCTGACTTTGTCTATTTGCCCCCACCATTAAATAAAAAAAGAGGTAAGATTTATTCTTAACCTCTTTTTTAATGTTGAATTATGTGAAAACGAGAACCACAAAACGAAGTTTTGTTTGGGTTCGAGCGATACCCGAACAGAGTGCGAAGGGCTTTTCTTTGGAGAAATGAAGTTTCGTAAAAGGAAACCCGTAGTCACGTTTATTGCGAGGGTATCAAGACAGTCCATTGCTTCCCACCATTTAAAAAAGAGCCGAAAGGCTCTTTTTTTGTGTGAAAATTTGTCTTTCTGAACGAAGTGAAGAAGCCTGCCATTTTGTATAATTTTGGTGCAAACGTTCCTTTTTGCACCCTACCTACGCCGCCTGCGTTTTTTTCATGTCATTGCGAGGAGCATAAGCGACGAAGTAATCCCTGAAACTGCAAAGGATTGCCACGAAAATCAAAGATTTTCTCGCAAAGACGTAAACACCTGTCATTCTGAGGCAAAGCCGAAGAATCCAGCCGAACATATTCATATTATATTTGTGCAAACGCTGCGCTTTTTGACACCCTACCTA
>JAILHQ010000135.1 GCA_024695725.1 Cyanobacteria bacterium RUI128
CGGCTTTTTCATAACAATTTCACCCTGATGTTTTTTGAAATTATTTACTATCAGAACAACGTCAGCATCCTCTTTATTATCAACAATATTTACCCCCGCAAATTTTAGCTGATTATTTACCGATTTTTCGATAGAAACATCCTCATAATTAGACACAAGGCGTTTTTCACTATCCTCAACAAACACAGGATAAACCTTCATATCAGCGTTTATTGCTCTTGCAAACAGACTCAGAGGAATCTCATCAGCACCCGTTATAACATCTCCGCCCATTCTCTCAAGGTGTTCAGCCTCCATAACGTTAAACCCGTATTTTGCACAATCATCTTTCGAAAATACCAGAGTTTCAAAGAAACCCTGTTTTTTCCATTCAAGATACATCTGATTAATCCTAAAATTTCTTGCCCTTGTACTCTTATAATCAGCAAGAATATCAGGCGGGATAAGACGTTTGACAGGTGTTTCCAGCCCTAAATTTGCGGCAAATTTATGTTTCTCATAAGAATATTCAAAAATATATTTACCGTATTTGTTCCAATACTCTTTTTCTTCTTCATTACAATTATTATTTGAAATTCGCATAATACTTGAAACGGCATAAATCTTTGCCTTCTTTGTTTCAAGCAGTTCTTTAAAATCATACATTCGTGATTTTATGTCAGCAAAAGACTCCGTACTTCTTCTTGACGGAATCAACCCGCCATAAGCAATTGTGTCTAAAGAAAGCACAATGGCATCAACCTCAGGAAGTTTCCCGAGCCAGCTGAAGATTCCGACAATATCAGCAACCTTTGTCAAACTTCCGAGCATACTGCGCGGAGGGGTATACAACTCAATATCCTCATCTACTCTTGCAATCTCTTTTATTAAGTTATAACAGACCGGTCTGTTATCTATCGGAATAATACATATTTTCATACAGAATATTATAGCATTAAATCGCAGGGGGTAAATATTAGGGGTAAATATTAGGGGTAAATGAAAAATTTTATTATCGCAAAAAAAAACCACTCATTTTATGAGTGGATTGTTTTCTGCATCCTAATGGTCTTTTAGTGTTTATTATATCTATTTTAGGAGTTCAAAAATTATTTGCGTCTTAAATATTATTTAGTGTTTTATGTACACTTAAACTGTACATTTATATTATGGCACATTAAAATAATAAGTCAACAACAAGTTTTAAAAAATACAGTAATCACCCGCAAAAGACCGACTTAAGCGTGTTTCCACGGTTAACAAAACTTAACACAAAATATGCCAAATATTCCACATTTAGTGTAAAAACGACAATAATTCCGAACAGAGGGGTTTTTGCGTTTTTTACCCTGTTCTCAGACAAAAATTTTTTCCATGACTTTATATAAAATAAACTTTCTATTATAATAGATTTATGGATATCAACGAATTAAAAGACAGAGTTAACAAAAATAAGGAGTATCTTTGACATTGAAAAATTGATGTCAGAGTTAAAAATTATTGAAGACAAGTTACAAACCCCTGAGATTTGGGCTGATCAGAAACAGGCTTCAGAACTTGGTCAAAAATCGAGAGAAATCAAAGAAACAATAGAAAATGCAAACATGTGGGATACCCTGCTTGAAGATGCACAAACCGCCTACGAAATAGGTGATGAAGAACTTATACAAGAGGCTGAGTCCGGATTATCCAAACTCGAAAAAATGCTGGATAAATTTGATTTCCAAAAAATGTTGAGCGGAGAATATGACGAAGCTGATGCTATCCTCAGCGTAAATTCAGGCGCCGGCGGAACGGATGCTCAGGACTGGACTCAAATGTTATTAAGAATGTACACCCGATGGGCAGAAAATAAAAACTGGAAGGTTGAACTTCTCGACAAATCAGACGGCGAAGAGGCAGGGATAAAATCTGCTACAATAAAAATATCAGGCAAATACGCCTATGGTTATGCAAAAGCAGAAAAAGGGGTTCACAGACTGGTAAGAATTTCACCGTTCAACGCAAACGGGAAACGTCAGACAAGCTTTGCCTCCTGCGAAGTTTCGCCTATTATACCCGACGTTGAAAAAACGATAGATATCCCGCCGGAAGATTTGGAAATCGACACCATGCGCTCAGGGGGTGCAGGAGGACAGAACGTTAACAAAGTAGAAACCGCCGTAAGAATTTTGCATAAACCTACAGGAATTGTGGTCAAGTGTCAGCAGGAACGCTCTCAACTTCAAAACAAAGAGTATGCAATGCAGATTTTGGCATCTAAACTTCTGGCAATTAAACAGGAAGAACACGAAAAGAAGTTAGCTGAACTTAAGGGCGAAAACTTTGATATAAATTTTGGTTCGCAAATTCGCTCATACGTATTCCATCCGTACAAAATGGTTAAAGACCACCGTACAAATTTTGAGGTAGGAAACGTTGATGCCGTTATGGACGGCGATCTTGACGGGTTTATTGAGGCATACCTAAAATCAAGAAACTAAAGCTCAGTCCATTTTATCTTATCTTTACCCAAAAACTCATCACATTTTTTAAAATGAATTGGTGCTGTTTCAGGGAAATCTCCCCCTCTGTTTACCGTAAGCGGAGACGGATGCGAACACTGTAATAATAATATCTTTGTACCGGGGATAATAACATTTACTCCCAAACCTCTGTCATGGTTATACTTTTGAAACTCTTTATCTTTTATATTCTTAAACACAATATCATGTGCATCATTTCCCCACAACATCATCACAACCGGTCTGTCTTTGACGGACAAAATCTTATTGATAACGAGTTTTACAAACGGTTTCCAGACCTTCATATGCTGGCGCTGAACCTTATTTTGCAGACTGATATCGCCGTCAACCTTTTGAAAGGTCAGCCCCGTGTTCAAAAGCAGCACTCCCTGATTTACCCAGTTTGTAAGATTATTGTGGGCCTTTTGGAATAAATCTGAACCGTAGGCCTTATCAATAGCCTTAAATATATTTTTCAGAGATTCCGGAGTTTTGGTATTGTCGCTTGAAAAAGCCAAACCATGCGCATCTTTAGGGTTCGGATACGGGTCTTTGCCTAAGATAAACACTTTAACCAAGTTTAAAGGCACCTCCTTCAGCGCCCTGAAGATATTTTCTTTCTGCGGGCTTGTGCAGTTCTCTATTGCTATTTGCATATCCTTATCGTTAGCAAATTTTTCAGCCTCTTCTTCAGTCAGCCAACCGTTTTTAACCAAAATATCAAAATCTTTATCCATAAATCGATTATATTTAAAATCAGATTCCCGTTCAAGTAGCAATTAATCAAGCCAAATTGTTTTTATATAAATATGACGTGTGCAGTTAGTAGTTTTTGTAGTGCAAATATAAATAATCGCCATAACGTTAGTTTTATGGGGAGCAAGCCTGCAATGACCTTAAAGAAGGTCAGTGAAACGCTGTGCTCTGACTTTTTTGAAAAACAAATTTCACCGTTTGACAACCCTGTTATCTACGAGTTTTTAGGCAAAGATTCAAAAAAATTAGACGATATTCTGGGCAAAATATACAGACGAAAACTTCCTCAAATAGACAGACAACTTGAGGAAAGCAAAATCGCAGGTCAGCACCGTGTTCTGCTTGTTGACCCGGAAGTAACTGCACATCTTGATGAGCTCGCGGAATTTGTAGCGGAAAAGAAAATTGATACAACAAAAATTTCCCCGTTCGATTTACGTAAACAATTTTCAGAACATTTAGGGACTGAAACCGTTTACAGAGGTTTGAAATCACCTGATTGTGAAGAACTAATCTCAACTCTTCAGAGAGAAGGTATTTACCCGAAACAGGTTTCAGACAAAGCAAATTTCTTAGAATCGATTAAATATTATCTCACCGCAGCAGGTGAACCTGTACTGAACGTCTTTTCAAGACTTGAAGACGTAATCAGAGGCAAGAAAAATACTGAATTTATGTCAGTAAGCTCGTTGTATGATGTATCCGCCTCAGTTGCGAAAGGCGGAAGCAATAACGCAAAAACTCCGGTTGTTGTAGCAAAACTTGAAGTGCCGAAATTATCAATAATCAAACAAAAAGGTCATTTCGCACCAAGAAGAACAACAGTTGACCAAGACGTTCTGATTATCGGGGATAAAAAATACGATTACGAAACTATGGGCGAAAAAATCGAAGCCTTCATCCCGTATCATATCCCGACTAAAAATGCCGAATTTACAATAGATACAAAAACACCTGATTACAGATGGGGTTAATCAATTAAGGTAAATCTGAGAGTACCTTTATCATCGACAACTTCGTTCCACATTTTATATGGACGAACCCAGTTATCTCCCGTTTTTAACGGCTGATAAACTATCATATCCTCCAACGTCTCGGAGTGTTTTGCAAACCCAACTATTTTGTACAGATTACCCTTGAAATGTTTATACGTTTTACCTATCTCTATCGGCTGCATAATTTACCCTCCCTTACAGAAATAATCGTATTATAATTTTTCTATTCTTTCAAGGTTTTCAAGATACATATTTGATGCCTTATGCAAAGATGACTCTGCCCAGGTAAGCGGGCTGTGCGCTCCGGGTACAAATTTTACTTTTCCGCTCTTTACCGTTACCGCCTCATAAGCCTCCGGTACTTTATAAGCAGGACAAGAATATCTGTTTGACTTAGTCATATTTCTCGGGGTTATTCTTGCATAACTTCTGTTCATATGCTCAGTCTGCCCGCGCATA
>JAILHQ010000144.1 GCA_024695725.1 Cyanobacteria bacterium RUI128
TGATAAATACGGCAATAGGTCAAAAGCAAAACCTATACCAAAAAAGTTATTTGAAAAATATAAAAAATATTACAAAGGAGTAATGTAATGATTAATGGAAATGTAAATGAATTTTTTGATAATATGTATCACGGTGATGAATTTGAAATATCATACAAAGATAGACAATATTTTATTCAATCTTATTATAAAGATTTTAAAACCTATATACATGAAATCATTGTCAGCCAGACAAATCCAAAAATAGATAATGATACTATTTTTGAGTGTAAGTCTGCTAATCCTCAACAAAATATAGAAAATTTTCAGAACGCAAAAATCTTTGACGGTAAAAGTTTTTGGGAAGTTGAACAAGAGATAACTTGGATTGATTAAATAATATGTTTAACATTTCTTCGTAAACTTGTTTAAAATTTTGAACGAAAAATCAATGGTTTCTAGCTCTTGAAATTTTGCAAAAATAGCCTCTATTGTAATATGCATTTGGCAAACAACGTTTTTAAACAAATTTACTAAAAATTATTAAGTATGCCTAAATGGACTTGAAATTTGATAAAAACAGAGTTAATGTGGTAATGTAAAAAATATTTTTTGAAAATTTTAGGTTTTCAATTAATCATAAACAAAGAATATGAGTTCATTTCTCGTATTCTCTAAATCAGAGTTTGGTTCAAATCCGACTCGCGGGAACTGTTATTAATACTCAAACTGCAAGATACAATATAGTCTTGCTATATTTTTTTGCTTACCTCACGAGTAATCGCAGTGCGCTGCGCACGTCTCCCCTCTCGCAAAAATGATACTTAATCATTTTTGTTCGGCACAGTCCGTGAGGTCTCGGGGGTAAATTTTTGAATCTATCCCTTGCTATATTTTTTTGCTTACCTCACGAGTAATCGCTGTGCGCTACGCACGTCTTCCCTCTCACAAAACAACACTCAGTTGTTTTGTTCGGCAGAGTCCGTGAGGTCTCGGGGGTAAATTTTTGAATCTATCACTTGCTATATTTTTTTGTTTACCTCACGAGTAATCGCTGTGCGCTGCGCACGTCTCCCCTCTCGCAAAAATGATACTTAATCATTTTTGTTCGGCACAGTCCGTGAGGTCTCGGGGGTAAATTTTTGAATCTATCCCTTGCTATATTTTTTTGTTTACCTCACGAGTAATCGCTGTGCGCTACGCACGTCTTCCCTCTCACAAAACAACACTCAGTTGTTTTGTTCGGCAGAGTCCGTGAGGTCTCGGGGGTAAATTTTTCGAATCTCTCCCTTGCTTATAAAATCCTGCAATATTATTTAGCAAAATTTTTATTTACGTACATTGTATAGATATGCGCATATTGTTCAACAAAATAAATCAACCGACATTTATGGCTCATACATACAAAGTTGAGCCCAAGGATCGCCACGTTTATGTCCAAACGGATAATGAAGATAATTTAGGCGAAAAACCTTATTTTGTCTGGGATATAGATGGGGAAGGTCATGAACAAGAGATGGAAAAAGAGGGGAACCTGTATACTATTGACAGACAAGGTGGAATTAGACCATTTTATTATTACCATATAGAATACAAAGACACAGGTAAAGTTGATAAGAAAAATGGGGGCGAATACTGTTACAACCCGATTTCTATGATGCAGAAAGCATCGGTTGCAACACGACTCCAACACAAACAACCTCTGGTTCATACTTTAAAAGAAGGTAAAACAGTAGGTAAAATAAAATGGGAATCTCCTCATAATTACAATAATGATGATATAACAGAACCTACAATACTTGTTGCCCGAACATTTCATCCCCAAAAAGATAATAATCCAAATATTGTTGGTCTGATATTTACATCAGATAATATTTCATGTTTTTCTCATCATGCGACACGGCTAAGACAAGAAACTGATGTTTGTGGCGCAGTATTGGATCCGAATAAAATTGAAGAATTGAAATCGCTTGACGGTAAAAAAGTAAAACTTGAGATAAAAGATAATAAAATCCATTTTGAAGAAACTGATAAACCTGCAAAACCAATAGAATACAACAGAACAATTGATGTCCCGAAACTAAAACCTTGTGACAGAATATTGACTTCAAAAGAATATACTTCTGATGTAATAGGAGCAAAGGCAGTAAACCTCAGACGACTTGAAGAACTGCAAGAGCTGGGTAAAATTGATGTGATTATTCCAAAATCTATGGCACTACCATCTGGTTATTTAGAACCGTTTGCTGGTACTACCAAAATGGAAATAGATAATTATATAAGATATTGGAATGAATGTATGGATAGCGGGAAATTAGATAACCTGATAAATACACTAAAAGATAACGGGATTGACGGCAAAAACGGTATAATGGTTCGTTCTGCGTTCAACGGGGAGGATTTACCAAATTATTCCGCTGCAGGCATTTACAGAACTTTTCCTTCTTATTTAGACCCTGAAGCTCTTTTTGAATGTATTACCTCTGTTGTAGATTCAAAATTCGGTTCCAATGCAGTATATTCAAGAAAAATGTATAATATACCGGAAGAAAATATCCAACCGGGAATAATTTTGCAAGAGAGAATAGAACCTGATTATAAATATACTCTTTACACAGATGATAAAAAAGGGAATCTGAAAATAGAACTGTATTCAGACAAAAAATGGCGTGATGAAGACGCGGTGCAGCCAAATGTTTTTACATATAACAGAAAAACAGGAGAATTATCGTATGATTCAATCCAATTGGCATATCCAATGGTTACTTTTGATGAAAATGAGAAAATAGTAGAACTCGAACCGTTAAAATACGATTTATCAGATAACAAAGAACTCTTTGAACAACTTAAAAAAGTTGCTAAAAATGCTCTTGTAGTAGAAAAAGAGTTTGGCAACGTACCACAAGATATAGAGGGCGGAATAAAAGGTAATGATATCTACTTCTGGCAAACACGTAATATCGTGTACTAACGACTACCACACATTATAAATGTTTCAATAACGGATTTCTTTTTATCTTATCTTTTATCTCATTGACCATATTAATCGGCATATACATTTTTTGATATTCCAAAAAGTCTGCCGTTACCCTTTCACCTTTTTTCAAATTTTCTGTTAATGACCCCAGATAAATATTGACCCCCTCGTTTATAAAACGCTTTCCTCTTAAATAATGCTGTATATATGAATCACGTGCCGCAACAGATTGAATATACGGGGTTTCTATACCTCGATTCATGCAATGCTCTACCTCAATTTGGTCTGCAAGATGCCCAAAATGTTTGTATAATTTTTGATTTTGATTAGTTATATACAACACTCTTGCACCATTTTTGGTATCTCTTAAATCTACATACCCAATAAAGTGTCTTTCTGATTCGTCAAATACGTTATATCTGGTCATATCAGTGTCAAGGTCACTTAAATAATGAGTTTCCTTTGTTATTGATACCGGTACGTCGTGTTTATTTAATACAGAATAAATCATACTTATAAAAAAAATCAAAAAATATATTTTGCTACCCGAATTGATTTTTTTACAAAAAAAATACGTTACACAACATACATCACTCTTTCTTAACATATGTAAATAATTCCACCTAAAAAAAGCAATTATTCCCAATGTATATACTTTATATATAAGAATGGCTAAAGTTAATTACACGAATACATTACTATATGCTAACAACGGTGCAAACCAGGGCGGTTTGACACCGCGAAATCCTGTTTTGGATTTTTTTGGCATCCTGCCATTGGGTAATTCAACCAACACATCTCAACCACTGACTCAAAATTATCTGCCCGGTGTAACTGCTGCAAATTACAGTAGTTCATTACCACCTTTGCCGGGTATGGACTTATTTATGAAGCAGCAACCTACCACACCAATAACTAACCGTCCCAACAGCCCGAGATTTAAAATATTGATAAACTGTCCCGGTGTATATACCCCGGGACCGCGATGTGCTACAGCAAGCAGGGGAAGCACATCTGCTCAGTCAAGCGGAAGTTCCGCTGCAAACGGAAATACAGAAGTAAGCGCACTTAACCAACAAATGTCAGATAAAGCACACAGTTATGTCGGAAGAGTAAATTCTTCTGCCGAAGGGAACAGATTATTCTCTCCTGCAGGATATCAAAACACTGAATGGTACAGAAGATACGGCCGCTGGGGCTGGTGTTGCGACTTCGCGGTTCATTGCGCAAAAGATACTCTTGGTTCAAAATACCCTAGAGATATGATTACATCTTCACCACAGGGGCTTGCAACAGCTGCAGAAAGACATAACGCATATTTAAGAGTCCCATCATCAGACAAAGCATCATGGCTTACAACTAACGTAAAACCTGGCGATATTATCTACATGAAAGGAAGTGGCGACAGCGGAAAACATATCGCAGTTGTCAACTCTGTTGATGCTGACGGAACTATCCACGCAACCAGCGGAAACTCAGGCGGCAAGGTTAAAGAAGTAACCTACAATATCAACAAAAATGAAATTTACGGCTTTGTCAGCCTCTCAAGACTTGCCGCATAATAAACATTTTTTTTGATTTTATTTTGTGTGTTTATCAGCAAAAAATAAACTATACCTTAATAAAACTTCAAGTATAGTCGTATTTTTATACCTTGCAGAATGTTTTAGTGTTATAATTTTCTTGTCGGGATTTTTAACAGAACAGGGGTAAAAATGTCACATATAGTAATCGATGAAGACAGGTGTAAATCTTGTTTTATATGTGTAGGTACGTGTCCTAAGGGTTTAATAAAAAAAAGCAACAGAGTCAGCAAACTCGGTGATAATCTTGTTGAATTTGTTGACAAAAATAATGAATGTATAGGTTGTGCTATGTGTGCAACAAGATGTCCAGACATGGCTATTACCGAAGTCCACAGGGGTAAATAGGGGTAAAAGGGTAAAGGGGTAAATATAATATATATTCCCCAAATTATACCAAACAAAATTAAGAGGAAATAAAATTGACAGAAAAACAACTATTAAAAGGAAATTACGCAATAGCGGAAGCAGCAGTAAAAGCAGGATGTGAATGTTATTTCGGATATCCGATTACACCGCAGACAGAAATTGGTGAATACCTCAGCGAAAGAATGTACGAACTCGGAAGAGGTTATGTCTGTGCAGAAAGTGAACTTGCTGCAATTAACATGGTCATCGGCGCAACCTCTACGGGTGCAAAAGCAATGACTTCTTCATCATCATGCGCAGTAGCGCTGATGCAGGAGGCACTCTCTTATGCATGTTCTGACGAATTGCCTGTTGTTTTGGTAAACGTTATGAGAGCCGGCCCGGGATTAGGTTATATCTATCCTGCACAAGGTGACTATTTCCAGGCTGTATATGGCGGAGGAAACGGAGATTATAAACTTACAGTTTTAGCACCGTCAACCGTTCAAGAATGTATTGACTTGACCTACAAGGCTTTCCACTTAGCTCACAAATACAGAAACCCGACCATGGTACTTGCCGACGGGTTATTAGGTCAAATGATGGAACCGGCAGAGTTTGGAGAATATCCTTATCCTGAAATTGATAATTCTTCTTGGGCTCTTACGGGTGCTAAAGACAGACCAAACAGAAAGATTTATTCCTGCGCAAGAGATGAAGATAAACACAACGAACATATCAAACGCTTGTTCACAAAATATGAATTGATTGCAAAGGAAGAAACCGAATGGGAAGAATTTAACACGGAAGATGCAGATGTTATTCTTGTAGCCTTTGGCAGTATGACAAGAAATATCAAGGCTTCAATGAAAGCCCTGAGAGAACAGGGTATCAAAGCAGGTGCTTTCAGGCCGGTGACTTTGTCACCATTCCCGAGTCAAAGACTTAACGAATTAGCAGACAGATGCAAACAGTTTGTTGTCGTGGAAATGAACATGGGTCAAATGATTAACGATGTAAGACTCGCAATTAACGGAAAAGCAGAAGTTAATCTGGTTAACAGACCGGTTGGACAATGGCTCAGTGTCGAAGAAATTACAGAAGGGGTAAATAATATATTGAGTAATACCCCAAAAGTCTATGCAAACGTATAAAAGTAAAAAGGAATATAAAAGATGCAAGTTTTTAAAATACCTGATTCAATAGTAGAAAATTCAAAATTTACCTTCTGTCCGGGCTGTGATCACGGGATAGCAGTCAGGCTGGTAGCAGAATTACTTGATGAAATGGGGTTAAGAGAAAAAGCAATTTTAGTAGCATCTATCGGATGTTCGGTATTTTTGTATGACTTTTTAAATGTTGACAGTATAGAAGCTCCTCACGGCAGAGCTATGGCAGAAGCAACCGGAGTAAAAAGAGCAAGACCTGACAAATTTGTTTTCACCTATCAGGGTGACGGCGATTTTGCTTCAATCGGGCTTGCAGAATCTACCCACGCTGCTGTCAGAGCTGAAAATCTGTCAGGTATTTGTATAAACAATACTACATACGGTATGACAGGCGGTCAGCTCGGACCGACTACCATTATCGGACAAAAAACAACAACTTCACCTATGGGCAGATTTAAAGAAACCTATGGATATCCTATCAGAATAGCCGAGCATATTGCCTTGTGCGAAGGTACAGCCTTCAGTGCGCGTGTTGCACTGGATACCGTTGCTCATATAAATCAGGCTAAAAAAGCATTGAGAAAAGCTTTTCAGGTTCAGCTTGACGGACTCGGATACGGTTTTGTTGAAATATTATCAACCTGCCCTACAAACTGGAAGATGACTCCTGATCAGGCACACGAAAGAGTAAGAACTGAAATGATACCGGTATTTCCGCTTGGAACATTTAAAGATGTTACAGAGGATAAATAAAGAAATTCAAAGAGGTAAAACAATGGAAAAAAATTACATTATAGCAGGTTTTGGCGGACAGGGCGTTTTATTTGCAGGTAAAATTATTGCAAATGCGTTTATGATAGCAGGAAAAAATGTTACCTGGTATCCTTGCTACGGTGCTGAAATGAGAGGTGGTACAGTTAATTGTGAAATTGTTGTTTCTGATGATGAAGTCAGCTCTGTTCACAAGCAGTCTGTTGATTGTGTTATTGCGCTAAATCAGCTTTCATTCGACAGATTTATCTCTAAAATCAACAAGGGCGGAACCATTATTTGTAATTCTTCTCTGATAGAAGAAACCCGTCCGCGCAACGATATCAACTATATATTTACCCCAATGACGGATAAAGCTATAGAAATCGGCAACCACAGACTCGCAAACATGGTATCTCTCGGGGTATTATCCGATTACGAAAGAGAACTGAACCTGCAGGTATTGGAAAAAGCTGTCGATATGGTCTTGCCTGAAAGCAGAAAAAATCTGCTTAAATCAAATATCAACGCGATTGAATCAGGAATGTCCAAACACGGGAGCCTGGTGTAAAAATATATTTACCCCAAACAAATTACAACTTATAATGGATTGAAAACAGATAAAAATAATGTATTGTAGTATTATCAACTATAAGGAAATAACTCGTGAGAAAAGAAGAAATACTGAAAAAACTTGAAGAAACTCAAGAGCAAATCAATAAATTTAAAAAGAGACTTAAAACTTCAGATTTGTGTGAAGACCTGTATGATAATGCTATTTTACAGAAAGCAATTTTGATTAAAGAATTAGAAGACTGTGACAAAAACCCCGTTATAGAAGCCGTAAAAAAGGGCGTTGGCAAATTATTGCCGAAACGTGAAAAGACACTTATTTGTGATTATTTTAAAGGGTAATAATTATCTGAATATTCTTTCATCTTATAATAGTCGACAAACTAACCGTTTCTCATTGTTGAAGTTTCTTGTCTATTTTCGCAGGTTTACGCGTTAAACTGATTATTAAATTGAGCATCACGTTTCCCCTCGAAACAGGTTTCTTCTCTGAAACCACCCCATAATCTTAATAATTTTTACATTTTATTAAAAAATTCCTTGTATTCTAAACATATTTACGATATTGTATAAATACACTAGTTATTTAAGGAAGGACTTATTATGTCAAGACAATGTGAAATTTGTGGTAAAACTCCACTTAAAGCGGCTAAAAGAACATTTTCAAATAAACAAATCGTACATAGACAAACTCCTAATTTGCAAACAATCAGAGTTAACGAAAACGGTAATACAAGAAAGATGACTGTTTGTACTTCTTGTTTAAAGGCAGGAAAGGTTCAAAAAGCTATATAATCGCTTTATAAGAATTTTTAGATTAAAAGACGGACTCAGTGTCCGTCTTTTTTGCGTTTAATGGTATATATCAGTTGATGTCCTTGCGAGGACTTTTGACCGAAGCAAACCGGTTATTCTAAAATAATTCCACTGAACTGCCACGAAAATCAAAGATTTTCTCGCCGTGACGAATAGTTACTGTGATATTGGATACATTTACCCCCATACATTTACCCCTATACATTTACCCCTACACATTTACCCCCGATTATTATATAATTTAGTTATGGTATGTAAATCAATAACAGCGACGACAGTAGGGCTGAACGCTCACAGGATAGAGGTAGAGGTTGATGTTGCAAATTCTCTGCCGAGCATCAGTATTGTCGGTCTGCCTGATAATGCGGTATCGGAAGCTAAAGAGAGAATAAGATCTGCGATTAAAAATTCCGGATACACTTTTCCAAAGGGAAAAGTTATCATAAACCTTGCGCCTGCAGACATAAAAAAAGAGGGCAGTTTTTTTGATTTGCCTATGGCTGTTGGGATATTACAGGAAGAAGGGGTTATCTCTTCAGAAGCAACAAAAGAGATTGCTTTTATCGGCGAATTGTCGCTTGACGGTTCACTTCGCGGGGTAAACGGAGTATTATCACTTGTTACAGGGTTAAACGAGTGTGGAATACATACGGTATTTGTGCCGAAGGACAATGCAAAAGAAGCTGCACTTGTTCAGGGGGTAACAGTTTATGGGGCAGAACACCTGTGTGATGTTGTCAACCATTTTACGGAATCACCTATTCAGCCGACTGTGATTGATGTTAGCACATATCTTCAGGAATCTGTAAAGGAAGATTATACATACGATTTCAAGGATGTAAAAGGTCAGCAAAAAGCCAAAAAGGCGCTTGAAATAGCAGCAGCCGGAGGACATAATCTCTTAATGTCAGGTTCTCCCGGGTCTGGAAAAACCCTTATGGCAAAATGTTTTGCATCAATTTTACCACCATTAGAGTTAGAGGAAGCACTTGAGCTTACAAAAATATACAGTATATGCGGACTGCTACCGAAAGACAAACCGCTTATGGCAAAAAGACCGTACAGACCTGTTCACCATACGGCATCTTCTATCGGAATTATAGGCGGGGGTTCAAATCCGAAACCGGGCGAAATTACACTTGCTCACAGAGGGGTTTTGTTCCTTGATGAAATGGTAGAGTTTCCGAGAGTTGTACTAGAAACGCTAAGGCAACCACTTGAAGATGGTTATGTTGTTATATCCCGAGCAAAGAGCTCAATAACATATCCATCAAAATTTATGTTAATTGGAGCGATGAATCCTTGTCCATGCGGTTTTTTAGGTGATGTGGAAAAGCAATGCACCTGTACTGACGTTCAGGTTCAAAGATATAAAGCAAGATTATCCGGCCCGCTTCTAGACAGAATCGATATGATAATTGAGGTTCCGAGACTGACTGCAGACGAGCTTTTAAGTATCAATGAAAAATCTGAATCGTCTGCTCAAATTAGGGAACGTGTTATTAATGCAAGAAAAATTCAAGTTGAAAGATATAAAAATGACGGCATTTTCACAAACTCAGAACTTAACTCTAAGCTAATAGATAAGTATTGTGTCTTAGATGAACAAGCTCAGACAATTATGAAAGCCGCTGCAGTAAAATATAAGTTATCCGGAAGAAAATATACGAGAGTGCTTAAGCTTGCAAGAACGGTAGCAGACCTTCAGGGGGCTGAAAACATCTCTGCAGCGCATATTTCACAAGCACTTCAATACAGAACGGAAGAATAACTAAAAAATTATTACGAATGTAACAATTTTTGAAATTTTGACATTTTTGTGTAAATTTTTGTAACAAAATTGCGGGCAATCACGTTGAAATTCATCGTCATACTAAGGATTAAGCCAAAGACTTTTTAAATGTGCAAAACACTTGTCACCACTGCATTTACCCCAAATATTAA
>JAILHQ010000146.1 GCA_024695725.1 Cyanobacteria bacterium RUI128
CTTCAGGTTTTGAATATGCGCCAAACCCTGAAAGGATTGCTGCCATCAAAGCAAATATTGATAAGATTAATTCAACCGGTATTCCTGTTTTTGTTAACAGTTTGCCGACAGATTTGAGCAAATATGATGTTAACAAAAACGGGGTAAGATATATAGATTTGCGTGATCCTGAAGCATCTGTCGAAAAGTACGGCTATCCTGAGGGAACAAAGGTTAAAGATTTAAAATTCCTCTGTCATGCAACTACTGATGATTTTAATAATTTTAATGTCTTATGTGATGACAGTAAAGATGTATGTTTGAGTACAATGATGCTTGATTATCGTTCAAAATATTCAACAGGATACAATTCAAATGGAGCTTACATTCTGAGCGGTAATAACGCAAATATTGTATTGGGCGATAAAAACACTTCCTGTACGGGCGGGCACAGAGGGTATGATTATGCCAAAAATTCAATGTATCAAACCATGGAAAACTTAATGACAAAATCAGGCGGATATATCAATCAAAACAAGGAAAGAGCATCTGTTTCAAACCAAATATGTTCTGATTTAGGTTTGTCAAAAGAAGAATATTTGGAAATGTATAATTCTATCTGTAACCTTGAAAAACTGGAAGATGTGTCTGATGTGGAATTATCTTCAGGCAGAACCGTAAAAGGTGAAGATATAAGAAAATCGATATCAGATATTCAGGATGCAATGGTTGAGCCAAGGCAGGATGGCGACAGGGGATACACAAACGAGTTTGTTGTGTACAATCCAAAAATCGAAGGTATGGTTGTTCACGGCAATATCGATGCGTATGATGATGCACAAGTACCGCTGGTGTTGGTTTAATAGTTTTATCTGTTCATCTTTGAATTTATCCCCTTAACACTTCTTAACAAAAGTGCAATAAAAAAGTCAATTTTTTTTGAAATAGATACTTTATATATACATAAGAGATATATAAGAGAGAGAAAGTGAGATTTACTTATGCAATATTCTGCAGTAGAACGTAATAAAAAGCCAATCGGCTCATTAGATATACCAGATGATTTTGACAAGTTTTATCTGAGAAAAAAGGACAGGCAGATGAGATTCTGTAACGCAAAGGATCCTATTTATCACGTATTTTCAAGTATTGATAAAAGGCCTTTGGGTGAATTATTCAGAGGATTTGTCAAAGAATCAATAAAGGACACTCAAAAGTTTTTATACAAACTTGTGGCATAAATTAGGAAAAAGAAAAACGCAAGAAGCGGCTGGAAAAATCGAAAATTATAGGAACAAAACAGGGAAAATTAAAAAGAGGAACTCAAAAGAGTCCCTCTTTTAATTTATATGTTAATCTGATTATGACTTGCGTTTGCGAGCTGCTTCAGATTTGCGTTTTCTTTTTACGCTTGGCTTTTCGTATCTTTCGCGTTTTTTAACTTCAGAAAGAATCCCTGCTTTTTGGATTTTCTTTTTGAAGCGTCTTAAAGCTACTTCAATACTTTCGTTTTCACCAACTTTAACTTCTGGCATTCTGCTATTCACCACCTTCGTTGCTTGTGTACAGTGTTATATTAACTGAAAATTGTTTAAAAATCAAGGGGTTGAGGAATATTTATCCTTTTTACTACTTCACAAGTTAAGAAAATACTGTTATAATTATATCCGTGGTTTATTATAAAGAAAGGAGTTTATAATGGCAGTTTATATTTGTACGGTTTGTAATTGGGAATACAATGAAGATTTAGGTTATCCTGAAGGCGGTATCGCTCCGGGAACAAAATTTGAAGATTTGCCTGACGATTTTGAATGCCCTTTGTGTCATGTATCAAAGGATATGTTTGAACAGGGCTAACATTGTTTTATCAGAATTAAAGGAGCGGGGAAATATCTTCCGCTCCTTTTTTGTTTGCTTTGAGTACTAACCGGCAGGTTAATATTTATTCTATATCATAACTCTATGGTATAATTTTTTTATGATATCTAAGAAGTTGAAGAATCAGTTAAAAGCGTTTGTTATTGGTGCCTGCGGGGCTGTTGCAGTTTTGCTTGCGGGTATTGTGGCTTTTTATCTGTGGGGTTTACCGTATATCGCTTCATCACCTAAAGCGCACAGTTTTATTGATAAAAAACTGTATGAATATGCAGGTGTGAATATGGTTGCGGAGGATGTTAATCTGAAAACTTCTTATCCGTATATTTCTTTCAGCGCAGGTGATTTTGAGCTTTTGAAGGGCGGAAACCCGATTTTGATACTTAAAAATACAGATGCAAAGATATCTCTTTCTAAGGTATTGTTTAAGAAAATTGTTGTAAAGAAACTGGGTGCAGATTATATATATGCTGATGTAAATAAAATATTGGCTATTGTTCCGGGGCAGGAAGAAAAGAAAGAGCCTGTTAAATGCGACTGGTATTTTGATTTTATGGATTCGCTTTTGTATCTGAAGCAGCTGAAGGTCTTGTATATGGTGAATGATGTTTCGTTTAATGTCGATACGAAAGGGATAGAGCTTGATAATACTAAAAAGGGCAAATTGTATGTTCGTTTTGATTTCAATATGTTGATGAAACAGGGTAAAAATGCCGTAAAAGTTTCACTTCAGGACAGAAATAAGTGTTATATATTGAAGAAAAAGCTGTATCTTGATGAAAACATTGTTACTCTTAATAAGTCTAAACTTCATTTTAAAGGGGATGTCGTTGACGATAAAAAATTCAATGTAGAGGTTTTTGCAAAAGGGTTTGAGATATCAAATATAGTTGCTATTATTCGCTCAAATGTTATTATCCCGAACGGTTCAGACCTGCTTTCATATTTTGATGATATTAAAGGTAATTTTGATTTTAAGTTTAAACTTACCCCAAAAGGGTTAAATGGGGATATTTCCTTGCGGCATTTATGTTTTTTGCTGATTCCGATAGAAAATGTTCCTGTTCATCTGCATAGCGGTAAAGTTTTGGTTGATACAAAGAACATTCACCTTGAAGATTTTTCAGGATATTATGGTTCGCGTCCGGTTAATACTATGAAGTTTAAGGGAATTGTTGAAGATTATACAAAGACCTTTAAAACCCATATTACTGCGGACGGTGTTATTGCAGATGATTTTGCAAAGTATTACCTGACTCCTGTAATTGGTATTCCGATAAATATTGTCGGCAAAGCCGATACAAAACTCTTTATTGATTATGTAAATAATGTAATCAATCTGAAATGGTTATTCAGGGTGTTACCTGAGGATAATTTACTGGTTGCGGGCGAACCTGTTAGCAAATATAAAGAAGAGCGGGTTATTATTTCGAATATGTCTATTGAGGGCGCTCTGTTAAGGATAAAAGATTTAAATTCTTTCGTGACAGTTCCGGGAGTAAAAGATTTTTACAGAAGAAAATTGATTTCGTTACACGGATTGATAGATTTTTCAAAGGGTGTTGACTTCAGGGTGATGGGTTTTAATATTGAAAAACCTGTCCCGAGTGCTTTTTTGAATATTATAGCAAGACAAGAATTGTTTAGTGACGGTACTGCTGTCGGGAAACTGACTGCTGTGGACGGGCCTAAGGGGGTAAAACTTTTTGGAAACCTCACTCTGGAGAAGGTAAAGGTGCCTTCACAAAGATTATATATTCATAATGCTAATATTTCGACTAATTTTGATACAGTAAATATTACTGCAGAGGGCGGATACAGGCGTTCAAAATACAACGCAAAGGCTAATATAGTAAATAATCTTGCTTTTCCGATGGTTATAAACGATATTGATTTTTCACTCGACAGTATGGATTTAGAGAAATTACTCGCATCTTTTAACCAGCAGGGTGATGGTGTTGCGGCAACGAAGGCTCCTGATGTTGATGAAGATGCTCCGACATTTGATATTACGAATTTGATTATAAAAAATTGTAAGTTGAAACTCGGAAAGGCATCTTATAAGGATTTGGCCGCTGAGAATATGGAGGCAACTCTTACTCTTGATGAAACAGGAGATTTAGACCTGAACTCAAACAGGTTTGATTTTGCAAAAGGACACTCTTCTGCCCATGTTTGCTGTGATCTTAAAAAGCATAACTATCATGTAAAACTCGGGGTTAAGGATGTTGATTCTAATTTGATTGCAACAACTTTATTGAATCTGCCTAAGGAAATATCGGGTAAAGCAAGCGGTATCATTGATATATATACAGACGATAAACTGAAACTGAACGGTAATATTAAGTTCCTTGTGAAAAAAGGTACAATTGGTAAAATCGGGCTGATTGAGTATGTTTTGAATGTTGCGTCAGTATTCAGAAACCCTATTGCAATGATTAATCCTGTTATTATTTTCGATTTGATAAATGTGCCAAACGGGGAATTTGATAAGATTCAGGGCACACTTGATATTAAGGATAATGTTATAGATTCTATTAAAATTAAGTCTTATGCGAAGTATCTGAGTGCGTATATTGTTGGTTGTTATGATTTGGAAAAACAAGACGCAGCATTGAGAATATATACAAAGATGACTAATAAAAAGGAAGGTCTGTACGGCATTTTAAGAAGTATATCACTGAGTAATATTGCCTCAAGGGTTTCTATCGGGGCAAGAAATGATGTTGCTTATTATTCTCATGAGGTATCGGAAATTCCAGAGATTGAGGCGGGGGAAAAGGATGCTCAAATCTTTTTAACCACGGTTGACGGTGATGTTGAGCATTATAACTTCCTGTCCTCTTTAAAGAAACTGAAATAAACAAAAAAAACGGGGCGATTGCCCCGTTTTTTTATGCGAGAACTGAACCGTGCGGTTCCAGTTTGAACATTTTATCAATATCTTCCGGTGTTTGCTGCTTTTGGCTCACTAACAAGCTTCCGATATTTCTCATATTGACACCCGTTAATCCGATTTTTAAATACTCGTTTGAACCTGCATAAGTACTAACTTTTAAATCTGCTGTGCGTTTTACAAAATCTCCGAATGCCATATCCTATATCCTCTATTCTAAATGTAAATCCTAATTTCCTGTGAGATTAAATATCTCTTATGTATATATAACGTATATACAAATGAAAAAATTGCCTATTTTGCCCCGTATCCCTTAATATTTCTTAACACACGCAAAATAGGGGCCAATAGCCCCTATAAATTAGACAATTAGAATAGATAGTGGAAATTTTGTTTTCCACACGACACTTCGTGTTAATGTTGTGAGAGATTGATACCGCCTATGGGGTCGGAATATCTCTGTCTGTATCTAATAATTTAGCACCAAAGTCAGTAGTTGCATCTTCCGGCATCACTGCTTTAACAGGTGCCTTAAATGTTGGTAAACTCACACCTGTGTTTGCGAACATTCCTGTTGCTTTCCCTTTTTCTGTGCTTGCCGTTAAATCTTTTTTGTAACGTTCTAATATACCACCTAAGGTATATGCTCCTTCGAATTTCATAATCCTATATCCTCTATTCTAATGTGATAAATCCTAATTGCTTTTGAGAATTAATTATCTCTTATGTATATATAAAGTATATCTATCCCTCAAAATTGCTTTTTTTGTTGCATGTGTTGTAATATTTCTTAATATAAATTTTAAAAATCAAGTATGGAAAGGGTTTTGGGCTGTTAATTTTGCCTTTGAAAATTCAATGTTAAGCAATGTAACACGATATTGAACAAATTTCTAAAGTTTTTCCCAAAATATCCGTTACCTAAAATGTAGGAATTAGATATTTAAAATTTGTAGGGAATGTGTGTTATGTTAAAGAGAGTAACAGTGCTTTTAGCATGTTTATTTGTGTTGTCTTCATCCTGTGTGTTTGCAATGAATGTAAAATGCTTCTCGGATGATGTGAAAATCCGCCAAGCATTGACTATGCTTGATGATATCGGGGCAAGAGATGTCTTTGATAACCTTCACGAAAATTCTGTTAAGATAATATTTTATGATTTGAGCCAAGTCTCTTTTTCTTACGCAAACCACTTCGCAATGAACACTACTGATAACTGGGGCGACAGATACATCCTAATAAATACAAAATATAAAAATGCACCTGTTGAACAGATTGCATGCCTGATTGCTCACGAAAGCTGCCACAAAGGCAAGGTTGCAACTCTTTCTGAAGAAACAAGAGCAACAAGAACAGAAGCAAGATACTGGCAGGTTCTTAAACAACGCAATTATAATTACCCAAATACAAAACTTACTGCAAGACTGAACAGTTTGGCAAATTTGGAAAATGTATCAACAGTTAACCATGATTATATACAAGACAGAATCTCAAACAGCGGTTTTTATAAAGAGCAATTAGTATTGAGAGAAAGAAAAGGTTTTTAATTTGATAGTTTTATGATGAAATAAACACTTATGGGCGGTATCTTCGGGTATCGCTTTTTCTTTTGTGTGCGTGGGGGGTATTAAGTATTGGTACGGATATGCAATAATTTGCGGCACTAGGCTCTAAGATACTAAGGCATCAGGTTTATTTTATATGGCTTCGTCGTGTATATTTTTGTTTATCATTATCTCAGAACCTTTCTTAGTGCCCTCCTGCCCTAGTGCCCTAGTATCCTCAATGCTGAAAAATAACCGTTTCCACCTTTGTTAACAATTGTAAAATATCCTTAAAAAAACCTAAAGATTTTGGGAAAAATGCCGATATACATGTCACAGACTAATTAGAAAGGACGGTATATGTTAAAGAAAGTTGAAATACCAACATGTAATACTTTCAGTGGCGTAGAATACATACTTAGAGGAGCTAAGAAACGCCGATCCTCAGCTATGGCAAATGCAAGGAGAATGAATGCCGAAGTCGGTGTTCAGAACAAATTGGTTGCCGTGAAGTAAGGTATTCAATTTATTAAGGTCTATCGATTTAGTAAGATTATTGAGAGTTATTTAGAAGCGGACTTCGGTTCGCTTTTTGTTTTGCTTGGGGTATTAGCGTAAACGGTTTGTAAAAAAAATGTTTTATGCTAAAATAAAAGCATGGGCAGAGCCGAGAAGGAGAAGTGGCCGAGTAGGCTTAAGGCGGCACCCTGCTAAGGTGTTGTGTGGAGCAATCTGCACCGTGGGTTCGAATCCCACCTTCTCCGAATTTTCAAAGAAAAGACAGGGATTAATTCCCTGTCTTTTCTTTGATTTTATTTGAAAGCGGATGAGAACCACAAAACGGAGTTTTGTTTAGGTTCGAACAAACCCGAGCAGAGGAATGAGCAACGAAGTTGCGAAAGGTGAAGCACGACTCAGCGGAAACATGGAGTTTTCGATGGGAGTGCGAACGGTTCCGTTTAATGCGAGGGTGCAGTTGCCTGTGGCAATCCCACCTTCTCCGAATTTAAAGACATAACTCAACGGTTATGTCTTTTTTGTTGGTAAAATTCGGGCGGGATTCGAACCCATGTGGGTTACTCCCCTCCATTGGGAAACGATACTTAATCGTTTCCCAACGGAGTCCTTCACCTTCTCTGAGCCAAAGATATAACTCAGTGGAAACGTTGAGTTTTCATGTGAGTGTGAGCGACTGCGTAGAATGAGGCAATAATCCGATACAATCCCACCTTATGTGGTTTCCCCAACCTAAACTAATATATAACGTTGCTATGTTGATAACGTATATTTCGTTTTAATAGATGATTGTAACCGTCTATCAAAGCCAATTAAGCACTAAAATTTTATTATGAAAAGTTTTAGCAAAAATGCCACCAGTAGGCTTGTTCAGGTGCTTGGTGAAATAATAAAAACACATAGAACTCAACAGCAGAAAACTATATACAGGATTTCTGCGGAGTGTTCTATGCATAAAGATGCGTGGCGTTTGATAGAAAAAGGGCTCGTGCATGATGTAAAAATCTCAAGTATTTGGAAAATTGCTGAAGGATTAGGCATTGATCCAATTGCTTTATTAAGTGAAGTAAAAGATAAATTGGGTGATGATTTTACCATTTCAGGATTAAATTAAATCCTTTTCTCTTTTACATCAGTTTAGAGAGGAGTTTTACTATGGAGCAGTCTAAAAAAACGTTATATTATTTATTTTTGGTAATAAATATAATCGCATGGAGTATTATCGGACTCACCCGCAATGTTATGGGCGACGATGCACTCGAAGCAATATCGTGGGGCGAGTTAGTTGAGTTTGGTACAAACAAGCATCCCCCTCTTTCCGGATGGCTAATGGGCGGGTTTTATCACTTGTTCGGACAACATGATTTTGCCGCATATTTTCTTGGTGCTTTGTGTGTTACCGTCGGTTTCCTTTTTATATACAAACTCTCCAAACTTTTACTGGATGAGGAAGTTGCTGCTTGTGCATCTTTAGTTATGGTGCCTTGTTATTACTATACCTACACATTATTTTATGAAAACTTTAACTGCAATATTCTCTCTATGGCTCTATGGCCTATGATTGCATATTATTTCTATAAATCATTAAAGACTGAAAAAACGACTGACTGGGTTTTGTTTGGGATAACTTCAGCGCTCGGCGCACTTACAAAATATCAGGTAATCTTTCTGTTTTTAGCGCTCTTTATTTATTTACTTATATACAGAAGAGATTGTTTTAAGCATAAAGGTGTGTATATTTCGTTGTTATCGGGTGTTGTTGTTATATTGCCGCACATAATTTGGCTTGTTCAGCACGATTTCTTTTCTTTTGCGTATATGTTTGACAGAACGGAAGTATCACTTCATAACACACCTGCTTTTATGATAAAATTCGGACGAATCTTTTTCCCTGTTAAATTCATAATTGATCAGGTGTTATCAGTTCTTCCGTGTATTCTGTTGTTTGGTTTTGCTGCCTTGCAGGCAAAAAATATAAGTGTGTTTAAAGAAAACAAATCAGGCATTGCTTTTGTCTGGATTCTTTGCTTTTTGCCGATTGTTTTTCAGTCTTTGATGGGCGCCGTTTCAAATACAAGAGTCATGGGGATGTGGGGTTCTATGATGGTAAGCTTTTTCGGGCTTTTGTTATTTTACCAGTTCCCTGTTAAATTCAATAAAGATACATTTATGTTTGTGTATAAATGGGTATGCTCACTGACATTGATATGGCTTATTTCTATGCTGTTGTTCTCACTTCTGCAGACGAAACTTCACATGGGGTTCCCGTATCAGCAAATTATCCCTGAAATGAACAGTAAATGGGATGCAGCAACAAATAATGCTCCGTTAAAATATATTGGCGGTGATGGCAGATATGTGTATAAAATTAAAGAATACAATCCGCGACCAACCACGGTTATTTTGGAAACATTTGGTTATGAAAATCCATGGGTGAAACCTGCCGATATTGATAAGTATGGCGCAATAATTATTGGTGAAACTAAAAAAGAAGCCATTGGACAGGTTGAATATTCAGGAATTATATTGCCGAAGGATTATAAATTAAATGTAATCAAATGTAAGTTTGAAATAAAAAATAAAATCGGAAAAACGAAGAAATTCAAATTCTGGTATGTGATTATTCCGCCAAAGCATATATAGTCCGTATGGCGTGAGTGGTAAAGGTTTAAAAAGGGTATAGACGGGGTGTTCTGTTTATACCCTTTTTATTGTAACTTTACATTACTCCATATACTAGCAAATTTGTTAAAATGAAAGCGTTATATTATTGTAGGATAAAGGCTGAGGAATTTATTTATATGGAACCGATTAAACAAACACAAGCAGGACAAAATGCAGAGTTATCAACGGGTAACAATCAGACACAAAGAGCATTTCTCGGAAAAGGGAAAGATACGGTAGAAATCAAATCGAACAACAAACTCAAAAAAGTTGCAATCGGTACAGCGATTTGGGGTGCAGTAGCCAGCGGATTATCGCTTGCTTATATGATTGGCAGAAACCCTGCAAAGGCTGCGAAAGCCCTCAGAGGGAATGACCACATTGTTAATAAGGCCTACGAAGAAGGCAAAAAGGTTGCACAGGAGCTTATTGATAAAAAAGGTGATTATAAAACCTCGTTTGACGATGTTTTGAAACTGTTTAAGAAACCTGAACACAGATGTGATTTTGAGGAAAAACTCGAAGAACTTGATAAATATATCGCAGAAAAGGGCTTGCCGGAAGATTCAGAGATACCGCAGGCAGTAAAAACCATACGCAAACGACTTGATAAGCATTTTGAAAAGATTGAAGAAGATTTAAAGAACGGTGTTAAGCGGAAAACTGATGCGAGCAAAGAGTTTGCGGACGCAAACAGAGAAGAAATAGAAACTATTTATAAGGGGTTAGGTGATGCGGACTGGGAGTTCCAAAGCAAGTTTTCAACCTTTAGTAATACTTATAGTTTTCACTTGCGTGATCATATAAAAGACTGCCCGCAGGATATTCTGCCAAATGACGGGGTCTTCTTCCACGGGACAAAAAAGGGCAATGCAATCTATAAATCTGGGTTTACGCCGTATGCAAGCAAGCAGCTCTCAAGCAGCGGACGAGAACTCGGGGCAGGAATTTATACTACCCCTGATGCGAGAGTTGCAGCGAGCTTTTCAGGACTTGAAGGGAGTATTATCCCTGTAAAACTGGATAGCGATGCAAAAGTTGCACTTGTGTCTGAGGATGCTCACAGGTTTATTCATCAGGGGCTTTCGCAGTTCTATGTAGAACGACTTGGGAAAGAAGGTCTTGAAAAGATGGATTCTGAAGTTAAAAGTGCAATGGTCGAGTGTCTGATGCAGCAGGCATTTAAATCTGCAGGTTACGATGCCGCATACATTCCAAAGGGTGTAAAAGCAGGGGGCGGTTTGTTTGGCGGACTGTTTACCCCTGATATAAATGAGGTCATCGGCACCAACCAAAAACAATTAGTAATTTTCTCACCTGAAAAGATAGAGATAGTTCCGAGAATGTTTAAAGAAAGACTTTCGGATTTAAAGGACAAATTCGACGGGTTAAGAGCAATGATGAAATACCATAAAGAGCACCCGTTCGGGTTTTAGAAATAATAAAAAAGACGGACAAAAGTCCGTCTTTTTTATTTGGGCCCGGAGGGGTTGTCTTGGATTTGCTCCACGCTCGCAGAGTGTCGTTTTCGGCACTTCGTACCTGTCAACTCCATCTGCTCGCTATCCGAATTTCGTACTGCTTACGCAGTGCTCAATACGTACTCAAATCCGCTCGAACCTATACAAAACTCCGTTTTGTGGTTCTCACCCCTCCGATTTTAGGGAGGTATGCAAACTCACAAAAATAAAAAAGACGAACGAATGTTCGCCTTTTTTATTTGGGCCCGGAGGGGTTCGAACCCACGACCAAGGGATTATGAGTCCCCTGCTCTACCGCTGAGCTACAGGCCCAAACCTGTAAACTTAATTTAACATGGAGATAGGGGCATGTCAATAAACCATTCCGTTATATCCGCTCAAATGTACTCTTTTTAATCTTCCAACAGTTTTGAAAGTTTGTCCTGAACCCTATCCTCAAACTCAGGTGTCCAGCCCATCTTTTCCTTATCTCCGGGTGTCAGGCGTTCGTAGACATCAGCCGCTATATTTGGAACGGAGCCCACAGCATTCGGTGAATAAATCTTGCAGTATCCCTTAACCTGCGGGTTAAAAAGAGTATTTAGATAAACTGCTATATCTGTCTTGTATGTTCCACATTCACAGCCCATATAATTGTATTCTTTTTGCATTTGTTGAATAAACTCAACAACCCTGTCTTTGCGTTTTACCCGTTCTGCATCGGCTACATAGTTATCCAAAAGGAAATAATTCATATCAAAATCGAAGTAATTCAGACCGTTTCTTTCGACCTTTTCTTTATATGAGTTGCCGTAATCGCCAAGGTTTATAACCGTCTTTATTCCCGCTTCTTTCAGTTTGTCAAAAACCCAGTCGGGTGAATCATAAAGCGTTGACCCTCTGTAATTGTTCGGGCGGTATCTGTTACTTGTAGAAATGTTGTGCACATTATACAAAGGCAGTTCGGACATAATATCCCCATCGACCTTCTTCGGCTTATTCATAAAGAAATCAAGCATGTTTTTTAACTGATACTCGTCCAGTCTCGGCTCTTTTTCATAAATACTGTAATACGGCATTGTTTGATATTCGTAATCTTCACGAATTAATTGCCTGCGCTCTTGTGAAATAGCATCATCATAGGCAATGACATCGTCATCATTCCCTCTGAATTTAATATTCATGTTTGTACAAACAGGTGAGATTCTCATACTGATATAATGCCCAAACAAGATAAAATTTGCGGTGGTTAAGTGCTATTTTATAATATTTTTTACATAGTAGTTTGAGTCAGATTTTAGTTTTTCTCTTATAGGCACAAACTTTTTAGACTCTTGTTTTACAACTATTTGCGCAACTTTTTCCCTTACCGTATATTCTGTCTGTTCAAGTGATTTTTCAAGTATATCAAGTAAGGTATCCTCGTCTACATATTGTGAGAAGTTACAAAGCCCCTCTAAGCACCAGTATAACTTGAACAGTTGTTTGTTGATTGTATACTTTTTATCTCTGAATACAATTTTACTCAGCCCGTCAAAGGCTTCTTCTATATAAGAAATAAGGTTTTGGGTGTATGTTTTCCCAAAATCGGCAAAATCGCTCATTAGTGCAAGACTTTCTATAACCATTCGTGAAATATTAGCATTTATATCAATCGTTGATTTAGCCAATATGTCAGGGTATTTAGAAAAGTACTCACGATATTTTTTGTTTGAAACAAATTCCGAGAACTTTTGAGCAACAGCCTCTCTGATTTTGCCGTCACAGTTAATCAGGTTAGAGAGAAATATTTCTGCATCTTTTTCAGAATTTAATTCAGTAATCGCTAAAGCGGCAAACTGTTTTTCAGGGATATTGCCGTCTTTCAGAAGTTTTATTAAATCTTCGTTTGTATATGAACCGGAACAAAGCTCCAAAGCTTTATTAAAGTTTTTATCTAAGGTTTGTTCATAGTCAGATTTCAAATTTATCTCTCCATATTTACTTCTCAAATTATAGCATAACCGCTAATGAACTGTTAAAGAGATAAGATTAAATTGTTATCAGATATAATTTCATATCTTTGAATGATACATGACAAAAATAAATCAATATAATAAAATTTAGGAGAACTATCATGAAGAAATTTGTTACATTTATCCAAAACGCGTTATTTATCGAAACTAATAGCTCAAAAGTCGGCTTATCCCAGTTCCGTGACAAGCAGGACGACTTTTCAATCAATAAAGGTTCTATTGCAAGCAAAGATGTAAAATTGTCTGACTTGCTTCGCAGAGCATAAATTATTGTTTAGGGGTAAATATATAAAAACATCCCTCTCCAGCGGAGAGGTTACTGCTTTTTATTTCCCCCTAATCAATACGAAAAATATCTGTCGAAATCGACATCGTCAAAACTGCAGAGGAGCATGAATACTTCATCATCCTCGTCCATTCTTTGAAAATTGTATTCATCAAATAGCCAAAATTTGGGGTTGTTCCCTTTTACACGCACAATACTTTTTTCTTTCAGGATAGCCAGTTTTCGTTTTACCGTTTCCAACGGTAATTCAACAAGTTTAGACAACTCGACGGCAGTTATACCCTCCTCGTTGTCATACTTTTCAGGGGTTAAGAACATCAGTTCTAACCCGACTTTTTTGAGCTCGAGATCTTCTTCTTCCATGTACATGCCTATATAATATCAGCAATGACTTCAAATTTTATCGTGTTTTTGAAGTAAATTTGATTAATAGGCTCTTTCTCTGAGCATTGCGTTAGGGTTTTCTGCTGCTGCATCAATTATAACTTTGTTGTTATATTGAGTGAACTCGTCATGTTCCCTTGCAATCTGGTCTTGAAGTTTTTGTCCTTTTGAATGTTCAGGAAGTTGAATGCTCTTAAGGAAACTGTATATGAGATTGATAATATTGATGTAACTTTGTGCATCAGATATTCTGTCGTTGAACTCGTCATTCAGCTCAGATACTGCTGTTGAGAATCTTGAGTTCAGAATTACACTCTTTGTTACATCAGGTTTATCGTCAAAGAAGTCTTTAACTTCGTCTAACGGTTCAATCAGTTTCTTGATTGCTTTCTTGTCGTCAGAGTATTTGAGTGCCTTAGCGAGGTTTTTCTTAGTCGTTAAGATTGCCGTATCAAGTTCTTCTTTGTCCTCTATATCATCTATTACACTGTTCAGTTTTTGATATTCTGCTTTTGCGGTAGAAATAAGTTTGCTTGCATCTTTAAGAACCTTAGCCATATAATCAACCTGTTCTTTACCGTTCAGTTGTTTAATGGTTTCTCGTTCTATTTTCATTACTCTTTCACCAAGTCCGAGTTTTTCAACGAACATTTTTGCTGTTTCAGGGTTATGGTCGAGTAACATATTTCTTACCATAAAATCAATAGCCGTATCAGAGTTCATACTTACCGTGTCGCCTGTGTTGTAAGGGTCTACGGAGTATTCATCAAAGTATTCTTTAACTTGAGCAGCATTACCTTCAGATACTGCTTCCATCAGCGAATCCTGAATTGAAATGAATTTTGCAAGATTTAACTCAATTTCAAGATACTGTTTGTAATTATTCTTTTCTCGTTTTTCTGTTGCATCTTTTGCAGAGAGCAATAAGAAATTATCAAGAATTTCAGTCGGATGTGATGTTACATGGTGCTTTCTGAAATCTGCGTCAAATTTTTCTTTTGCCGCTATGATTTCATCTTCGCTTACGGTTTTCTTCTTTCCGCCTGCCAGTTCTTTTTGATACCAGTCATTAAGGTTTGCTCTTAATGTGTCTTTTGCTTCAGGTTTTACATATTTATCAAGATATTTGTCAGAAAGTTTGTGAAGATCTCTTATTTCGTTTTCTATTCTTTCTGTATCCTTCCATTCTGTCGGATTTGATGCTTTTGCAGATTTAATAGCTTCTGATATTTCAACAAAGCCTTCTATCATACCTTTTTTGTCGTTTGATTTTGCAAATCGTGCTATTTTCAGCTGAAGGTCTAAGAGTTCTTTGTTCTTATCGATTCCGTTATCCTGTCTTCTTTCTGCTCTTTCAGCGGCCATCCAGTTCTTAACATCCTCTTTCAGTATTCTGTGATATTTTGGAGGAATGTTTGTGTCTAAGATGGTGTTGAAGTAGTTTCTGATTGCTGAAACATGAGCATTGATAGAATCTTCAAAGTCTTTGACTGTATTTACATTTTCTATTAAAGCGATTGTATCAACGATAGAATCAATATATTCGTTATAATCTTCAATTGTTGAGTTTTTATCAAGCTCCATCAATTCCTGAGCACTTGTGAGTGATTCTTCCATATCTGTGTCAGTGATATTTGCATCAATGAAGTTTTGAGTCATATTAGTGAGAACCTTGCGTTCGATATCTGTCAGAGGTCTGTTTTTCGGAATCATATTTCTGTAATCGTCCATCATGTGAGCCAGTTTGATATCATAAATACAATTTTTTTGTATAGAAATTGTATTAAATGCTTCATTTACCAGATTGGCTGTCGTTTCTAATTTCTTATTAAGTGCAGGGTCTTCTCCAAGGTCGATTTTTGGATATGCAGGCAATGCCCCATATTTTCTGAAGTTTTCCCCTTTGTACTTGTTAAAGAGTTTTTCGTATTCTAATGTTTCAAGTGAGAAGTTGAAACTTCTGTATAAATCATCAAAAGTTCTTGAGCCTACATAGTGAGCGCCTCTTGTGTTTCTTTCGAGTTTTCTGAATTTGAAGGCATCCTTTGTTTTACTCAAATCAAAGGTGTCTGAATATTCATCATAGAATACTGTGTTTCTGAGTAGTGACTCTGCTGTGTGGTTTGCGTTTTGTACTTTGCTCAGAATGTCATATCCGGTTTGTTCTTTTATACCAAGATATTTGTCACCTATGTTTTCTGTGTACTTTTTAAATTCTTCAAGCGGCATATCCTGTAACATTCTGTATATGCTTACAAATTCGTCGTCTGTTTTTGGTTCGAATTTGTCGTCAATCCACATTCTGATACCTTTTGCTTTTGCTGTATCAAGTTTAAGGTCTTCCTTATTGAAGTAGATGTTCTTGTCGTATGCCTTTTTAAGATTTGCTATATATTCCTGTTTTGCTTTTTCTTTGTTTTCGCAGTCAGGAATATTTTCATCAAATTGTTTTGCTGCACGGGTTAAGAAGATATCAATCGTATCTTTTACGCTTCCGTTATAGCGAGGTTGTTCCTCTTTTTCAAGCAGACAAACATTGTGGACTATCTTTCCGCCTTGTTCTGCGGTAATCTTAATGTCGTATTTCTTAACGGCATCCATAATTGTGTTCGTAAAGTCCATTCCGCTGTTATATGCTGCAGCGAGGAAGCTGTTATCGGTTGCCCCGTTTTTACCAAATGCATAGTAAAAATCATCTAATGCTCTTTGGTGTTGTTTTTCTTTGACTTTTCTTACGGCATCCATTGTTTTTGCTTTGCCGAGTTCTTTGTACATAGAAGCATCTTCAAAAGCATCTCTTATCGCTGCTTTTTCGCAGGCAAGTTTTATAGGGTCGTTGTCCGATAATGCATTGTAATCTGCCTCTGTTTTAATTCCCTTGTTGAATTGGGTAGGAGTTACACGTTTCATTATGTTGTTATAATTTCTTACATAAGCATCACGCATAGAATTTTGTTTGAAAATCGCTTTTTGGATTTCCTGTTTTGTCATATTATTTGCGTGTTTTTCAAGTGTTTTTACATATGCGGTATCAGGAATAAAGATTTCATCTTTAATTGCCCCTGCAATATCTCTGTATGCCGGAGATTTACCTTCAAGGATAATACCTGACATAAGTTCAAAATCGTTTTCATCTAATGCGCTAGGATTGAGTTTTCTGTATAATTTACTGTCTGTTGAATCAGGACTGATGTGACCTTTTTTGTGAGTAAGGTTTTCAACAAAGTTCCCGTTTCTCCAGTCTTTATTTGTAATATATCCTAATTCACCGCCTCTGTGGTCGCTGTAGTCGGTTCTTGTGAGTCCTTCTGAGTCAACCCAGGTGTTTTCGTGTTCTGAAGCACCCCATGAGTTATCGTGATAAAGGATATCTTTTCCTGTCTTTTCGTCTTTCACTACATCAGCAACATACATTGCGTGACCGCCGTATTTGTCGTGGAATACATGTGATGATGATATCCCTGAGTGTGCGCTGTTTTTGATTTGTTCTACGGCTGTATCAATATCTTTTATTTTATAGTGAGGTCTGTCTGTGATTTCATCAAAGATTTTCACTTGTTGTTCTTCGAATAATCCGCTTGAACCTTCTTTTAAGAACCAATAACTGCCGGAATTTGTTCCGATATATTTAGCAAGCTCTTCCATTGGTTCTTTTATTTCTCTGAAAACATTATTTCTTTCTCTGTGTACGAAAGCGTACATTTTGTTCAGTTTTTTATCGATTTGTCTGATTGCCTGTTTTTCTTCATGGCTCATTTTGTAGAGTGAAGGATCTGATATTTTCCCTTGTCTGCTTGAAAATTCGTCAGAAGAACGCAATTTGTCAATTTTTGCAAATCTGTCCTGTAACTTCTGCATAGTTTTTGCAGGAACGAGTTCGCCGTCTTTTTCAAGAGCATTCAACACAAGATTTGTTGAATTTGTTGTAAAGTAGGTAGAGCCGTCAGGATTATCGACTTCAAGCATATTACCTGCTCTTGCTATTGTTTCTGATATATAGTTGAAGTTTTCGCCAACCTGTTTGAGTGCCGCCAAAACTTCTTCGGTTGTTGCGTTTTCGTCTAAGCCGTTTGCTGTTTTAAATCCTGTTGCGTATACATCTCTAAGTGGTGAATCTTCATCAAGATTTTTTGAGAAGTGGTTAAACAGGTCTACAAATGCGTCAATCTGGTCTTTGTAACCCATTTTGTTGAAGGCTTTAATATAGAGTTCTTCGTCCTGAGGGTTTTCTTCTATACCGTTTCTTAATGCTTCTAATTCTTTTATTATCGCTTTTTTATCGTTTTTGTTTTTGATGTGCAGGCATGTTGCAGCACGGTTTTGTTCTGCTTTGTTTCCTTTTTCGATACTTTCAATACAGTCGTCCATATCGTTAATCAAAACTTCGTGTCTGTTTCCAAATCCCATTTGGCTGTATACCTGATCCATGCCGTCTGTTGTCATATAGTCAATAACTGATTTTATCTGAACAAGTCCGTCAAGAATTTTGTCTTTGTCATCAGGTGTTGTATCAAAGTACGGAGCAAAGTGTTCCAGCAGTTTTTTATCGTTTTTGTTTTCTATTCTGTCTATTACTTCAGCATACCCTCTTGAAATACGGGTTTCTCTGTCAGGAATGTTGTTTTGGATAAGAATATCTGTTCTGTTATCTTTTTCCATCATTCCGAGAACCATACTTGCTCTGAAGATTGCTTCCGCTTCATACATTTTTCTTGCTATTGCAATTTGTTGCGGCATAGAACGGTTATCATTTATTCTGCTTGCTAAAACACTTGTTTCTTCAAGTGTATCTGCAATGCGTTCTGCATTCTTTTCAAGAATATCTTTCTTTACGAGTTTAGTACCGTAGTTTTCATTGAAGTATGCTTCTACTTTCTTTTGTTTTTGTTCAGGTTCTTCGTTTGGTAAGAATGCGTATTTCTTCAATTCTTTCGGGAGTTTTTCAATCTCTGATGAAAGCGGTTGAGAAAGTTTCATTAAATCGTCCATCATTATTACACGCGATTGTTTTTGGGCATCAGGTGCAATTTCTTTGATAACACTTCTCAACCATAAATTATTATCCTCGAGTTTTTTAATGTTTCTGCCGCGTTCTTTTCTGTTTACGGATGAGTTAATATCTCTTTTAATCTCATCTGATTTCAGAGTTTTTATATCTTCTTCTGCTTTTGTAAGTGCCTGATAGTGTACCTGTTTTTGCATAAGGTCTTTATCTGCCATATTCTTTGCAAAGAAGGCATCGTGGAAGGCATCAAAGTTGTTCTTGTCAAAAGCGTTAAATTCCTGTAATCCTTCGTTTTGAGCACCGTACATGCCTGCAATATTCATCCATTGAAGGGTAGATGCATCAATAATAC
>JAILHQ010000148.1 GCA_024695725.1 Cyanobacteria bacterium RUI128
GTTTGGTAAATGTATTTTTTGAACTTACTTAACTTTACTTATATAAGGGTAACTTATATATTTACCCCTGCCGTTATGAGAACAACTTGAAGGTACGTTCAACGTTATCCTTAGCTACTGTCTTCAAGGTTTCCATTTCAGCCTTGATAGCGTTTCTTTCTGTATCAAGTGCAGCTAAGTCTGTATCATATTTTCTGTCCTTCATGTCGATCTTACGCATGTCAGCTTCATATTTAGCTTCTGCTTTTCTCAACAGAGTTTCATCTGAAACTTCCTGTAAACCTGTATCAATTGCAACGGAAGTTTCATATTCTTCACCTGTTGACGGAGCTGTTTTCTTAAGAATGAACCAGCCTGAATTCAAGAGGTTTGTTAATACTTCGGTATTGAAGGTTGTGATATTTACACTCTGACCTGCAATAGTGAAACTGCCTGTACCTGATGAGACAGCTGTCAGAGTGCCGTCTTCAGCAACCTGATACAGTTTGTAACCTGCACCTGTCAGTGTTGCATAACTTGAAATATCTTCGTAAGTTGCAGCACCCACTGAATTAAGTTTCTTAACCTGTACTTTTGTTTTGTCTAATGCTTCAAGATATTCGTCATAAACTCTTCTTGATTCATTAGCCATCTGAAGCTTCATTGCTTCAAGTCTTGCAGCTTTGTACTCAATTTGGTGCATACGTGCCGTCAAATTGAGAAGCCTTGCTTGTGATGACGATAAACCCATAGTGACTCCTTTATTTCCTTGTACTACCCATACAACATGAGTAGTTTCCTAATCGTTCTTCATGCATGACGACAACTTTTCTGAAATCTTTAGCTCATGGGTTGAGTTTTGTTACATTTGTTTACATATATGGCTGAATTTATCATGATACTTGATTTTTGATGTTTTTTAAGTTAATATTAAGTCTGTTACACAAGCATGAAGGTGGTGAATAGCAGAATGCCGGAAGTTAAGGTTGGTGAAAACGAAAGTATCGAAGTAGCTTTAAGACGCTTCAAGAAGAAAATCCAAAAAGCAGGGATTCTTTCTGAAGTAAAAAAACGCGAAAGATATGAAAAGCCTAGCGTAAAAAGAAAACGCAAATCTGAAGCAGCTCGCAAACGCAAGTCTTAATCAGAAAAAGGATATAAAAAAGAGGGACTCTTTCGAGTCCCTTTTTATTTTTTCCTATTTCCTATTTTCCTAATTTTGCCTGTTCTTGCTTTTTAATTTTCCGTGTTTTCCTGTTTCGCTTTTCTTTTTCCTAATTTATGCCACAAGTTTTTCTAAAAATTTTCTTGAATCTTTTACTGTTTCTTTTACGAAAGTTCTGAAGATTTCACCCAAAGGTCTGCTGTCGATTCTGTCAAATACGTGATAGATTGGATCTCTCGCGTTACAAAATCTCATTTGTCTGTCTTTTTTATTCAAATAATACTTTGAAAAATCATCAGGTATATCAAGACTGCCAATAGGCTTTTTGTTACGTTCAACTGCAGTGTATTGCATAATAAACTCGCTTTCTCTCTCTTATATATCTCTTATGTATATATAAAGTATCTACCTTTAAAAAAATTGACTTTTTTATAACATATTATTAAGATATGTTAACATTTCCCTGGAACATCACTAAACAAGCACTAAAGGAACAGAACTTTCTGTGTATCTGTCAATATCACCACGGACAACCTGAGCCGCTATTTTCGGGTTATATACAACAAATTCGTTTGTATAACCGCCCTCACCTTTTTCTTTCTTTTTAACCATGTAATTACGTATATCTGATATTGTTGTTTTAATGTCTTCTTTTGGAATAACCCTGCCGCCTGAGAGTTTTACATCCTTTACGTCCTCTAAGTTTTCATAATTACATATAGAGTTATATAACTCCAGATATTCTTCTTTTGATAAGTTCAGTGTTTCTCTGATTTGATTAGGAATTTCTTCTCTGTATTCGTTACGGTTTTCGAACCCGCCGTTTTTAGAATGCAGATTTTCCATCCTTTGATACATAGATTCTTTTGCGTACTGATAACCTCTGCGGCCGCCCGTACAGGATAAATCTTTTCCGCCAAGAACTATGTTTGAGTTATTTCCGCTCAGAATGTACTCGCCAAAACTGTTGTAGCCTGTTGTAAATTCGGAATTTCTGTCTAATAGCATTGTACTCAGGCAGACATCCTTGCTGTCATCACATAAAGTCGCAAAATCGCTGATACCGTCAGAAGATGCGTGACATAAGAACTTCAAATCTTTAACCTTTGTTCCTGCAGGATAACCGTATTTTTCGACTGATGCTTCCGGATCTCTGAAATCAAGGTATCTTACACCGTTTTTGTTTACATCATATTTTGACAAATCGGTCGGTAAACTGTCTGCAAAAACAGGGATACCGTTTGTATTGATTTTATTTATATTTTCTTTTATTGCATTTATTCTCTTTTCTGACGGGGCGTATTCAAAGCCAGCAGAGTTACTGTCTGCTTTTTCGAAAATTTCTGCCATTTTAAAATCGTCAGGACGTCTGAAATTGAATGCAATGTCATCATCAGATGCACCTTCAACCAGCCAGTGACTGTGTTTGATTAAATTGTATATTCTTTCCTTTTCATCAAAAGAAACTTCCATTTTCTTAATTATCTCTTTTGCAGACTGAGCACTTTTGAGAGCATGGCCGTCATCTATTTCAGCCTGGGATTTGCCGAAATCATGGAACAGGGTTGCAACTGTCATAATTCTTTTTTCCTGAGGGCTCAGTTCATCATATCTTGAATCATTCATGATACGTTTCATATCATCAAACGTATGATAATCAATACTATCACCTCTATGCTGTTTCTTACCTATTACAGAAATAAATTCCGGATATGCTTTTATTACGTCGTTTAAGACATTTTCCAGTTCTTTATCTGACGGGTCTAAACAAATCTTGTTTTCAAGCATAAATTTGTTTACACATTCTCTGCATTTCTCAACGGTATCAGCCAAATTAGGGTTAACTTCCGAAACAGTCTGAGGGTTCGGATAATTTTCTATATCGTTTGCACTGTCGATTTTAAATTGGAAATAGTCATATACTTCTTTCTTATCAGCAGCAGATAAATTCTTAGTTATCGTATTAAAATCATTTATAAAACTATCTCTTGAATATTCAAGCTTGAATCCGTTTTTATATTTTTCCAGATCAGTCTTATTTAAGGCTCTGCGCAAATCTTCCAGTCCCTGTTCTGATGTAACCTTCTTTAAAAGCTGTCTGTCCGTTTCAAGTGCTTTGCAAGGAATATTTTTTCTTCTTTCCTCAAGGGCGTGAATAAATTCTTCCTTTGAGCCTGCATTTTTCAAATCACGAACATAGTCAAACTTCATCAGAGAAGAATAATCTGAAACTTTTTCGGCTTCTGCTTTCTGCAGGGTACTTTCCGTATAAATATCCCAGCCGCAGGATTCTAAAAGCTGCTTTTGAGCACTTGCAGAAAGGTTTTCAAAATTGTCATAGGCTCTCATTGTACGTGAAAGGAAATAAACATCCAGCCCTGATGTATATCTGTCTTTAGGTCTTTCACGTCTTATTTTAAATATTTCATTGATATCCTCCGGTGTCAATTTTTCATACGATAAAATCGAATTCATTTTCCAGAAACTCATATATGTATCATACTTACCCCTATTTTTCTCAGGGGTTATCCCTTCTTTTTTATAATTGTTGACCACCGTCATATACTTGGCTTCGATATCATCATAATTGAGTTTTGCAAGTTCGGCTATCTCTTCTTTGTGGTCATAAGCCTCAAAATATGAGTTAAAGGTCTTGTTTTCAACCATCAACTTAGTCAGTTTAACTGAATTAACCTTCTGCTGAACATCTAAATTAGTAACCTTTTCTGTAACATTCTGCCCTACCTCTTTTACCTTATTAAAGATTTTTCCGGCAATTTTGCCAAACGGAGAAGATGAAACAGGAACACCCAAAACGGTTTCAAAACAATCATAACCCGTAGAAACAGGCGTTACACGTTTCTGTTTTTCGGTATTATCATTCCCTTTAAATGTGTACCCGTTGTGAATACCAACATTGTTGACTGATATAATTTGCATGCACTAAACCTTATACAACTGTATAGCTATATAAAGTAACTTTTTCGAAAAAAATTGCCTATGATTTTACAGAGGTTAAATGATTCATAACAACATTTCTTACATAACTGTAATATGCGTTATTTCCGTATTTTTCAATTTTATCAAGTAAATCTTTAGCAGAGATATAACCTCTTAAAAATGCAATCTCTTCAAGACAGGATATTTTCATACCCTTGTTTAATTCCATAGACTGAACGAAATTACCTGCCTGAAGCATAGAATCGTGAGTTCCCATATCAAGCCAGGTAAAGCCCCTGCCTAATATTTCAACATTCAGCATATTCTTTTCAAGATAAATCTTATTCAAATCGGTAATTTCTAATTCCCCTCTCGCTGATGGTTCAAGCTGTTTTGCATATTCAACAACATTACCGTCATAGAAATACAGACCGGCAACAGCGTAATTTGATTTCGGTTTTGCAGGTTTTTCTTCAAGTGACAAAACTCTCCTGTTTTTGTCAAATTCAACGACCCCAAATCTTTCAGGATCTTTAACCGTATATCCGAAGACCGTTGCACCTTCGTTACGTTCAATAGCACCGCTCATTATAGTAGAGAAACCATGACCGTGGAAAATATTATCACCAAGTATCAGAGCACAATCTTCACCCGCAATAAAATCTTCTGCAATAATGAAGGCATCTGCAATTCCTCTTTGAACATACTGAATTTTATAACTTATATTGATACCAAACTGAGAACCGTCACCCAATAACTTTGTAAAATTTTCATAATCATTTTCGTTGGTAATAATAAGAACATCTCTTATTCCCGCTAACATAAGGGTTGATAAAGGATAATAAATCATCGGTTTATCATATATCGGCAATAAAATTTTTGATATCGGCTGAGACGCCGGATATAACCTGGTACCTGCACCTGCTGCTAATATTATACCTTTCACCGTTACCCCCTTATTCGTTAGTATATTGGTTATAATATCATGGTTCAGTTAAAATTTGAACAACTTATTTAGTTTCGCATAATTTCAGCAAAACATCTTCTGCCTTTTTAAGCTGGGTATCATTCCGCTTTAAAAAGTCTTTCATTGTATATTCCACCTTATAATCAGGTTCAATGCCCTTCTTATTAATATCGGAGCCGTCCGGCGTCAGATATTTTGCAATGGTAATATTAATACCGGTACCGTTAGGCAAAGGCACAATTTGCTGAACAAGCCCTTTACCAAAGGTTCTGGTCCCAACCAATACGGCCTTTTTGTTATCTTTAAGAGCACCCGACAAAATCTCGCTTGCACTTGCACTTGCGCCGTCAACCAGTACAACCATCGGCTTTTTGACAACAGGCATACTCATTTGTGCGGTTATGTCGTGCTTACGTCCTTTTTTAGAAACGATGCTTACTATAACACCGTCATTCACGAACAGGTTTGCAACAATTACCGCATTTGTAAGAAGCCCTCCTGTATTTCCGCGCAAATCAAGTATCAGCCCCTTTGTTTTATCAACTGTTTTCAGTGCCGACACAAAATCAGATGCGGTATTTGAACCGATAAAACTCTTTATTTTTATATAACCTATATTATTACTTTTGACTGATGCCTCAACTGATTTTATCTCTATCTTCTTTCGAATAATTTTCCTGATAAGGGTATATTTTCCACGCTTTAATTTAAGTGTTACGCAGGAATTTTCAGGTCCTCTGATTATTTCAGCAACCTTTGATATATCAAGCCCGCTAGCGCTTTTACCGTCAACACTCAGAACAACATCACCCGCACGAAGTCCTGCCTTTTCCGCAGGGGTACCCTCTATAACACTGTAAATAACAGTTGTTCCTGCTTTAGACATTATATTTACACCAACACCTGTTATATGAGAATCAATAGAATTTGCCTGCTCAGTATATTCCTTCTGAGTTAAAAATCTTGTGTAGTTATCGTCTAGGCTTGCGACCATTGTTTCAACCGCAACACGTGCATCCTCGTCAGTTTTAAGTTTCCCGTTATATTTTCCTCTCCAGCGTTTCCAGTCCTGAGAGTTGTACGAGGAATCAATATAATCCTTCTTGATAACCTTCCAGGACTCGTCATATAACTTCTGCGGAGAGACATGCCTGCGGTTTACCAGATCGCCCGAATTCACTACCGGCTGCCGCAATACAAGAGATGTCGCAATAAATTGATACAAATAATATACGACTACCGCAGTAAGAATAAAAAATATTAACTCTCGTCTTTTCATACCTTCATTTAACATCAACGATAAACCATAATCAATATGCCAAATAAAAGAAAAGGAACAATATTTTTGCAGTTATAATAATAACAAATTAAGTGTAACTAATACGCTTAAAATTCAGTCATAGCTTGAAATTTTACCTTTACATTTCTTTACAAACAGTAGTATTTTACCGTAAAAAAATATATAATAATGGTATAGTTTTGGTCTATTAGGTTTATTGTAGAGGTGTTAAATATGAAAGTTGATACTGTCGATTTTACTGCTACAGCCAAATATCCATCTGTCTCGCTAAAGAGCAATAAAAAATTACCAACAGTAAATCATGAAACTCATCTCAGAGCAACAGATATAATCCCTATTTCAGGACTCTTGACTGCAAGTCTAATGAGTGTTTATTTTATAAAAAAGGGTAACCTGGACGTCGGGATGAGAGCATTACGTATATAGAAGGAAAGGAGTTCTCAAAACTTTTGATCGGCGCTGACTAAATCAGCGCCGATTTTTCGCATATAAAAAGAGGCTATGCCTCTTTTTTTTTCCACATCCCACAAATTTCTAAGCCAAAGACATAATACTTCTTTCAGCCTGTCCTAAAACTTTTCTTGAAGAACTTGATAATGAATCATCAATAATTGTTTCTTTTATTGTTTTTGAAACATCTTTTCCTATATTATTTGACAAACCGTACATGCCAGCGCCTACAACACCACCTACAGTACCGGATACAAATGCAGATGTTAATGTTGTCTTAGCAAAATCACCAAGGTTAAAATATTTATCCTTATCTAACATAACATCTGTAGTATAGCTTGTAGCACCTGCAACTGCACCGCATTGTACACCACACTTAGTTCCGTTTTTAACTGCAAGTTTAAAGCTTCCTGCTTTAATACCTGCACCAACTCCTGAAGCTACGGCACTGGTCATACCTGTAACTGCACCAGAGATAACGTCTTTTGTTAATTGTTTTTTATCAAACTCGTCGCCTTTAACCTTGTTGGTGAATCTGTCAAAGATTTTTACACCTGCTTTAACTGCAGCACCCACAGGAGCGCCGATAAGTAATGCTGCTGCCCAGCCGATTGGCCCTGAAACAAGACATGTTGCTGCAGCAATAGATGCAATACCTGTAATAATATTTGCACCTAAGTCAGACATATTTGTTTGTTTTTTATCATATTTATTGATATATTCAACAGCTTCATCAAATGAAATTTCGCCTCTGTTATATTTATCAAGCATAGATTTGCAATCTTTTTCGCTGAAACCACAGCCTGTGACTTCCTTAACCTCATTCCAGACAGAACCTAAAATACCTTGTTTATCTTTCACTTCCTGAAATTTTTGATTCAACAAAGCAGAACTGTCTACAATTTCTGTCTTATTATTCAGATTTGGAGTAATTGCTTCTACCATACTAACTACATAAACCTATAATCATAAACACACACTTATAAAAAGTATTTTTTCATAACTAAATTGACTAAAATTATTTTTTTGTAACATTTCATAACAAAAGGGGCATTCGGTTAAAAACCGAACACCCCTTTTATACTCATATTTGTTTTAATTTAGCCTAATATTGTAAATCTGTGAGGAGCTGTTTCAGATACGAAATCAACATTTACTTCTTCAGCCTTTTGTACTACCGGAGTAGTTTTTATTTCTCTAACACCACAGTAAGGGCTAACATAAGGATGTTTTGAAACCTTTTGTCTGTGTTCTGCTATAAATCTTTCTTCATCAGAAAAAATCTTTCCAGGTCCTACATATTCGTTTGCAACATTCTTAACTTCTTTTGAAGCTTTGGACAGCATTCCTTCTCTGCCGGTAAAACTTACATTACTAATCATACTTTTTCTCCTATTATTATCGCGTCTATAATTGCTCTAAAAAACCTAATTATTTTTTTTGCCGTAACCATCATCAATTGTTTACAATTAGTAATAATTTCGCTCATAGGAAAAAATTAATTTTGCCTCATGCCCATATAATCATTGAATTTAAAAAATCTTTGTAATATACTAATGGTGTTAAATCAACACTTAAAATATGGAGAAATTTTTATGGAAACTTACGGAATTGAAAAATTAGGTATTACCCCTTCAGCCGTTTATCGTAACTTAACTCCTGCTCAGTTAACTGAAGCAGCTTTAAGACGCGGCGAAGGCAAATTATCAAAAACAGGTGCGCTTGTTGTTACTACAGGTAAATATACAGGCCGTTCACCTAAGGATAAATTTATTGTTGATACAGACGGGATCCACAACGAAATCGCTTGGGGTAACGTTAACAGACCTATCAGCAGAGAAGCTTTTAACTCAATTAAAGCAAAAATGATTAACTACCTGAACGGCAAAGAAGTATTTATCTTTGACGGTTTTGCAGGTGCTGATAAAACTTATACTCAAAAATTCAGAGTTATTAACGAATTAGCAAGCCAAAACATGTTTATTCACCAGTTGTTAATCAGACCGACTGCTGAAGAATTAGCAAGCTACGGTGAAGCAGATTTCACAATTATTTGTGCTCCTGGCTTCAAATGTGATCCTGCTGTTGACGGCACTAACTCAGAAGCTTGTATCGCTATCGACTACGAAGCACACACAATTATTATTGCAGGTTCACAATATGCAGGTGAAATCAAGAAATCAGTATTTGCTACAATGAACTATGTAATGACTAAGAAAAACGTATTACCTATGCACTGTTCAGCAAATATGGATCCTGAAACTCACGAAACAGCAGTCTTCTTCGGTCTTTCAGGAACAGGTAAGACTACATTATCAGCAGACCCTAGCCGTAAATTGATCGGTGATGACGAACACGGTTGGTCACCTGACGGTGTCTTCAACTTTGAAGGCGGGTGCTATGCTAAATGTATTAACCTTACTGAAGAAAACGAACCTGATATCTACAACGCTATCAAGTTTGGTGCTTTGGTTGAAAACGTTATTATGAACGATAAAACAAGAGAATTAGATTTCTTTGACGGTTCATTAACAGAAAACACTCGTGTAGGTTATCCTGTTACTTATATCAACAACTCAGCTATCCCTTCAATGGGCGGTATTCCAAAAGTTGTTGTATTCTTAACAGCTGATGCATTCGGTGTTCTTCCTCCAATCTCAAGATTAGACAAGAATGCTGCAATGTACCACTTTGTAACAGGTTTCACATCTAAGTTAGCAGGTACCGAAAGAGGTATTACAGAACCTGTTCCTACCTTCTCAACCTTGTTCGGCGAACCATTCATGCCAATGGACGCTTCAGTTTACGCTAAGATGTTGGGTGACAAGTTAGATCAATACGGTACTAAGGTTTACTTAGTAAATACCGGTTGGGCAGGCGGTTCTGCTTCATCAGGTGCTAAGAGAATGAAATTATCTTACACAAGAGCTATGGTTACAGCGGCTCTTAACGGTTCATTCGACAACGTTGAATTCAAACACCACGATGTATTCAATGTTGATTATCCTACAAGCTGTCC
>JAILHQ010000020.1 GCA_024695725.1 Cyanobacteria bacterium RUI128
ACAATTGCCAATTCTGGCAAAACCTAGGGAAAATAAAGGAAACAAACGAACTATGGGTATGTCGTCATCACAAGCTAGATTATTGAATCTGACTGCAAGAATGCACCAGATTGAATACAAAGCTGCCAAACTGGAGGCTCAAAAACTTCAGATGGCGAACGAATCAAGACGTGTATATGACAACTATTTACAGGCTTTAGATGCAAGAAAAGTTCAATTCGCTACATTAACCGCAAAGGGCTCTGTAGATTATGCCGATGCTACATTGGCAGGACTTGAAAACTCAATAGTTCACGCCACTGAAATCTTAACTTCAACAAAAGCATACTTGCTACAAAACGTAAGAACAAACCAAGTTTATTTAACTCAAAAAGTTGCAGATCAACTAGGCATAACAGAAACAGAAGCAACTGAATTACCTGACAAAAAGACATATTTAAACGACAGAGGTGTGTATGAAGTAGATGAAATGGAAACAGTTCCAAATTATACTGATATAAAATCAGTAACTCCCGTTGGCAATACTGTAATTGAACCGGGGACAACAGAATATACAAAGTATTCATACTCTGTTCAATCAGGTTCTATCGCAGCTCCTCACGATATTACAGATCAAAACTATAGTGTAACCTATACTCCATCAGGCTCTGTATCTGCTCCTGATAGTATCATTGAATCTTACCAAACACAATGTATTAATGCTGTAACACCTGTAACTGAGGGAGTACCTGACTCACAACAAATCAGAACTGCAGAAGAATTCGTGTCAAAACTACATATGAATTCTGGTACATTTTATCTTATGAATGATATTGATTTATCTGATTATATTCATAGCCATGGTTTTTGGGCAGAAATCCATTTACTTGAATCAACATTAAACGGTAATGGACATCAAATAACCGGCTTATCCGGTAATAAAGCACTATTTACTTTTATTAGCGATTCTACAATAGAAAATTTATGTGTTATAGATGCCAATCTTTCTACAAATAATGACGAAATGGGAATTTTAGCTGAAGAAATGAATTCATCAACAATTGATAATTGCTACGTTTCAGGAACAGTAAGTACGGGGTATTGTGTAGGTGGTGGAATTGTTGGTTATTTATCAAGAACGAACGCTGGCAACAATTTCATTATTAATTCAAGTGCAGATGTTAATCTTGTTAATAACGCATATCCACATGATGGCGGCATTCTTGGGAATTGTAATGCAACGGGTTCCAGCTCACTAATTATTGATAATTGTTACACAAATTCTCCAAGAGTTGTTTCTGATCAACATGGCACTGAAGTTATATCTGATACTTCTACCAATGTTGATTTCTCTGATATAACAACTCATTGTGTCAAAGGTACAATTGACGGCATGGCAGGACCATTGGATATAAAAGCATACTATGCATACAAAATGTATTCAAGTCCAAGTAACACATCTGGCAAAACTTATGACCAATATTTATCACAATTATCATCAGCTTTAAGTCATAACGATTATGCATACGCAAGTTTGAGCAGTCACATAGGAACATCAGAAGAAAGTGCAGTTGTAACAAGACTTATCAATGGTGATTATTCAGATACAACAACATATACTTCTGATGAATATGATATTATAAATGTAAAACCAAATGGAAGCTATAATGTAACTAAAAGTGAAACACAAGAATGCCACGAAGTAACCGTTGCAGCAACAGAAGATATCATCAATGCATTAGCAGTAGGTGTACATACCAACTTAGGCACAGCAGCTGAAAAAGAACAACTAAGTACATACGCAGACAGAATTAGAAATAACTTTACCGAAGCTGAATTGGCAAGCTTAACTCAATATGCTAACAACAATACAAAACTTGCACTAATCATCAATGCGTTATCTCAAGGTAACGGGGCTTGTTTAAAATCTAATGTTTCTGCATTAAGCTTAAGCGGTATCAGTATAACAACATATAACGGATTCACAATTTCACACGATGCAAGCAATGTTGTAATAAAAGAAACAACAGGAACAGGCTATGAAACAAACCCAACCGGCACAGTAGAAATCCCTCAAACAAGTGAAATTGCATCAAACTTAGTGGTTGCATTCAGAAAAGCAGGAAAAACAATAGATAATGAATCAGCGGTTGCAAACAATTTAGCAAATAAGAGTTTAGATAATGAATATTTAGCAGATTTGAACCATTATGTTGCAAATTATTTGAATGGTGGAAATAGCTCAAGTATAAATGCGATTTATAACTATATTATGGGTTCCGGAACAAAACCAAGCATAAGTGCATCTTATGACCATTCAGCATATTCGGCTGTACAGGTAAATAAAGGAAATTGTGTAGTAGAATACGGAACACGCCAACAAGCAACAGGAAACAAAGTTTGGGATACAACAGATCCAAATTATATCAGATATTCTGCTGAATATGATAATGCAGTTAAATTAAGAGAAGCAGAAGTTACATATAAAATAATTGATGATGATTTAGCTAATTCAACAGAATACTTAAATACATTATTAGACAATGATTCATTCGTTCTAATCGATTTTTCAAAAGGTTTGGGCGAAGATATGACACACACTAATATTTCCGTCGAAACAAATTTACAAGAAGTATCTGATGAAACATTGTTAAGAAAAGCAGAAGCTCAATATGAAGCTGATATGCGAAAAATCGACAGAAAAGATAGAATGTACGACCATGAATTAGCTGCACTTGATAATGAAAGAAATGCAATCAAATCAGAAATGGAAACACTAAAAACCGTCGCTAAAGACAACGTAGAAAGAACCTTTAAATTATTTGGTTAAAAATCATACAACATAAAAATAAAAATTTAACCAAATAAAAAAAAGAGTCTTTCGACTCTTGGAATTAAGAATAGCTGGAAGTATGAAAAAGATTTAATACACTTATTAAACTGAAAATAAAATAGGTTGTTAATTACCCAACTGTCCAAAAAAGAGAAACTCAAAAGGGCTATTGTAAAAGGACGAAAAATCAGATAACAAAACAGACTGTTAAATAAGTAACAATTTTATTTTGCTCATGGAAGATTATCCTTTTAGTTGTATAATTGTAGATGTAGAATAAGGAAGAGGTAAACAATGCAAAAGACACCCGTAAAAAAGAATCTTAAGACCCTTGATTTTAATTGCGATTTAGCACAAGGGTACGGCGTATACAAAAACACATCAGAATACGAATTCTTAGATTATGTCAGTTCAGTAAACATTTCTTGCGGTTTCCACGCAGGAGATCCACAAACTATAAAGAAAGCACTGATGGCCGCAAAAGAAAAGAATATTGTCATAGGTGCTCATATCGGTTATTCCGACATTCAGGGGTTCGGATACAGAGCAATGGATTTAAGTGATGATGAGCTTGAAGCACTCGTTATTTATCAGGTAGGCGCAATTATGTCTTTTGCGAAAGCATATAACCTGGAAATTGAACACGTTAGACCACACGGTGCTATGTACAAACGTGCCGCAGAAGACTTCAGATTCGCAACAGTTCTTGCGAGATCAATACAAAAATGCTCACAATGGCTCACGTATTGCGGTTTATCAGGCGAAATTATCGAAAAGATAGCCGACTACGTAAAAATTCCTGTATCGGAAGAAATCATTATTGACAAACAATACACACAAGATCTGGGTATTGAATACACATTGCCTGACATTACAGACACTGAAGCATGTATGAAGAGACTACAAACCATATTACACACATCACAAGTAAATAACTCATCAGGCGGTTTAACCATTGCTAACATTGATTCTATTCACTTCAGCAATAAATATGCTAATTCACTGGAAATTATCCAGAGAGCAAACAGCCTTATAAAACCGGAACCTGTCAGATACGGCAGAGTGAAAGCATCAGGCTGGGTAGAATAGGGGAAAACCTTCTACCGATTCGTTTAAGTAATATAGCAGGGAAAAATTATGAAAAATATATTTAAAAACAAAATACCTAAAACAGCAGGCTGGTTAATACCGGGGCTTGAGATTAAACGCTGGTTTGCTCTCATCTTCGCAGGTACGGTGCTAATTGTTGCAGGGATACTGACACTGTCTGATCCCGTGCAGGTATATCACGTTTTAAGAGATATAAAAAACAATGTTAATGTTGATTTGGTCGCATCAGTATCTATTATATTAGGTGCGATATTCTTCTTTAAAGGCTGGCAGAAAACAAACCTGTCTATGCTTGATATTCACGACGATAAAGAAAAAGAAAACGTTCTTGAAACCCTGTACAGAAGAAAAAAACTAAACAAAGGCCCTAAAATCGTAGCCATCGGAGGCGGAACAGGGCTTTCAATGTTATTAAGAGGTATTAAAAAGATAACTAATAACATCACTGCTGTTGTTACCGTAGGCGATGACGGCGGAAGCTCAGGTCGTCTGAGAGAAGAAATGGGGGTACTCCCTCCTGGAGATATAAGAAACTGTATTGCAGCGCTCGCCGATGACGAAGATTTGATTACAAAATTATTCCAGTACAGATTTGATATGGGTAAAGGACTTAAAGGACACAGTTTTGGAAACCTTTTCCTTACTGCGCTTTGTTCAATCACAGGTAACATGGTGCGTGCAGTGAGAGAATCTTCTAACGTACTTTCCATCAGAGGACGTGTTCTTCCTGCAACACTTGACGATATGAAACTTGCAGCCGAAATGGAAGACGGACGTGTTATACACGGTGAATCATCTATCCCTGAAGCTCACGGCAAAATAAAAAGATTATTCACTGAACCGAGCGATTGTAAGGCTCTGCCTGAAGTATTAAACGCAATTAAAGATGCTGATCTTATCATTATGGGACCTGGAAGTTTATACACAAGTGTTATACCGAACCTGCTTGTAAAAGAGATCGCTCAAGAAGTTGCAAAGGCTAAGGCTAAGAAAATATATGTATGTAACATTATGACTCAGCCAGGAGAAACAGATAATTACTCTGTATCAAGCCACGTTAATGCTATTCTGACGCACGCAGGCAGCCCTGACGTTATGGATGCAGTTCTTGTTAACAACAGTATCCCGAAAAACATTTCGCCTGCTTATGCAGAGCATAATTCATACCCTGTTGTTTTGGATAACGAAAACCTTAACCCAACAGGAGTAAAGCTTGTTTCTACAAAACTTCTTGAAGAAGAAAAAAGCAAAAACGGACTTGTAAGACACAGTTCATCAAGAGTAGCAAGAGCTGTATATTACTGGTATAGAAAATCAATGAGAGGCTAAAATGCTAAAGAAAGTAACTGTTAAAACTATTCAGCAAATGAAAAATAACGGCGAAACAATTGCCGCATTAACAGCTTACGACTACTCTACGGCAAAATATATTGACGAAGCGGGCGCAGATATCGTTCTTGTCGGAGATTCACTCGCAAATGTTGCACTCGGGTACAATTCAACTCAATCAGTCGGAATGACCGAAATGCTAATATTTACGGGAGCAGTCTCAAGAGGGGTAAACAGAGCTCTTGTCATCGGCGATATGCCGTTTATGAGTTACAATACCTCAATAGAACAGGCTATGGTAAATATAGGGAATATGATTAAAGCCGGGGCAAATGCCGTAAAAATTGAAGGCTGTAACGACTATCTGCTCGGTTTAATCAAGCATTGCACTCAGTCGGGAATCCCTGTACTCGGTCACATAGGATATACACCGCAATCATCTAATCAGTTAGGCGGGCACACTATTCAGGGGAAAACCGCTGACAGCACAAACGAAATTTTAAGGCAGGCAAAAGCACTTGAAGAGGCAGGAGTATTTGCAATAGTATTAGAACTTGTACCTGAAGAAAGTGCAAAATACATAACAGAAAACCTGACAGTACCTACTGTCGGTATCGGTGCAGGAAGATACTGTTCTGGTCATATTCTTGTTTCGGACGATATGCTTGGCAAATTCTCAGATTATCAGCCAAAATTTGTCAGAAGATATGCCGATATAAAATCTGTTATATCTGATGCGGTAAAGCAGTATTGTTCAGACGTAAAAACAGGAAACTATCCTGCAGAAAACGAAATATTTAATATAAAAGAAGACGAAAAGGAAAAATTGGGAATATAATGGTTATCGGGAATAAAATATTAACACACAATATATCGGAAGTAAGAGAATTAGTCGGGGAATGGAAAAGAAACAACTATAAAATCGGTGTTGTACCGACTATGGGTGCACTGCACGCAGGGCACGCGTCTTTAATAAAGAAAGCAGTTGAAACCTGCGATAAGGTTATTGTTACAGTATTTGTTAACCCTATACAGTTCGGACCGTCGGAAGATTTTGACAAATACCCGAGAACGCTTGAAGCTGATGTCGAATTAGCGGAAAGCATAGGTGCAGACATTGTATTTGCACCATCAGCAGATGAAATGTACGGGGAAGGCCAAAGGTTATCAAACGACACACTGACATATGTCGCACCACCGTTTTTCTATGTTAATAAACTCTGCGGTAAAACCAGAACAGGACACTTTGACGGGGTTTGCACGGTTGTTATGAAACTCTTCAACATAACTCAGGCTGATTACGGATTTTTCGGTCAAAAAGATGCTCAGCAACTAATAATATTAAGAAAAATGGTTAATGATCTGAATATCCCGATTAAACTGATTGGCTGTCCTATTGTCAGAGAAGAATCAGGGCTTGCACTCTCATCAAGAAATAAGTATCTTGACGAGCAAGGGAAAAACGATGCCTTGGCGCTTAACAAAATTTTGAATAACATTAAAGCGTGCTATAATAAGGGAGTAAATGATATTTCTGCATTAAAAGAAACAGCATTTCAATTTTTAAGCGAAGCTCACGATTTGGAATATCTTGAGTTTGTTGATAAAAATACATTAGAAGACAAAACAAAAGCTGACGATGATACTCTTGTACTGATTGCTTGCAGAGTTCAGGGCGTCAGATTAATAGATAATATGCTAATAAATAACGAACAGACTTGCTAAAGGGGTAATATAATGACACAACAAAAAATTGCAGTTATAGGCTATGGGATGTGGGGCAAAAATATTGTCCGTAACTTTTATAATTTGAATGTTTTAGATACAGTTTGCGATCTGGATCCTGAAACCAGAGAAAAAATAAAGACTCTGTATCCAACAATAAACGTAATAAGTAATCTTCAGGAAATAATAGATAATCCTGAAATAACGTCGGTTGCTGTTGTTACTCCGAGCCATACCCACTACGGTATCGTAAAAAAGATGCTTGAAGCAGGCAAGAATGTTTATGTAGAAAAACCTATATCAACCGTTGCAAAAGAAGCTAAAGACCTTATGGAACTCGCTAACGACAAAGGGCTTGTTCTTATGGTCGGTCACTTATTACTATATCACCCTGCAGTAAACAGATTAAAAATGCTTGTTGAGTCAGGGGAACTCGGTGATGTTGTGTACGCTCAAAGCGACAGACTGAACGTTAACTACTTCAAAAACGACAGAAGTGTTATGTGGGATTTGGCTCCGCACGATGTTTCAATGATATCTTACGTAACAGGCAAAAAACCTGTTAAGGTACTTTCTGCTGTGGGCTGTTCTACGGAAAAGAACGTTGTTATGGATATCACACATATCTGTATCGAATTTGAAGACGGGGTTATCGGATATATTTCAGACAGCTGGATAACACCGCAGAAACACGTTACCCTGCTTGTCAGAGGTACAAAAGCGACAGCTATTCTGGATGATACTGTTCAGGAAAACAAACTTAAATTATACGACAACTTCTCAGAAGGCAAAACTCAGGATATTCCGCTTGATTATCTTGAAATTGAACCGCTTAAACTTGAATGTCAGCACTTTATCAGATGCTGTGAGCAAGGTATTAAAGCTCGTTCTGACGGAGAAAACGGCTACAACGTTACCTGTATACTTGAAGAGGCTGAAAAAGTTATGCTTGGCGGCGATCTTGCAAAATTAGACGAAAAAGATTTTGCACTCTCAAGAACTAAGCAGGGGGTAAATACTGGGGTAAATACTGGGGTAAATACTGGGGTAAAGGTAGGAGTATAGACCAAAACTTTAAGAGAGAGAATTTAAAGGAAAGGAATAATATGGCAAATTTTATAACTATTTTCAGAGTATTTTTAATGTTTATCGGAGTCTATTTGATTATGGCATGTCAGGATAATTCCACAGCATATATCTGGGCACTGATACTGACAATACTTGCATTTTCACTTGACGGGCTTGACGGGTATGTTGCAAGAAAATTTCACGAAGAATCAAAATTTGGCGCACTGCTCGATATTATGAGCGACAGAATTGTTGAAAACACTTACTGGATAGTTTTTGCAGTTATGTCATGGCTTCCTGTATGGTTCCCGTTAGTTGCCATAACAAGAGGGTTTATTACTGATACCATCAGAAGTGCAGCCATGGAAAAAGGACTCACCCCTTTCGGAATGCAAAAAAATGCAGTTTGCAAATGGATAACAGGTTCAAAATTTATGAGAATAACCTATGCCGTTGCAAAAGTAGTCGCATTTGTTATCATCATCACATCAAAAATACCTTACCTTGAAGCATTCTCAGGCCCGTTATACAGATGCGGTTACTGGCTGGCTCTTGTTGCAATAGTTCTTTGTGTAGTAAGAGGTCTGCCTGTACTTATTGAAGCAAAGTCTGTTGTCGGAGAAGATAAGTAATGACTGCTAAAATCAATGTCGTTTTGTATGAGCCTGAAATTCCGCAAAATACAGGCAACATTGCACGGCTTTGCGCCTGCTGCGGTGCTGATTTATATCTTGTCGGCAAACTCGGGTTCTCTCTGTCAGATAAATACACAAAACGTGCCGGACTTGATTACTGGGACAGCGTAAATATCAACAAGGTTAACACAATAGAAGAACTGCAGGAGCAGCACCCGGACTCAACCTTTTACTATTTGACAACAAAAAGCAAAAAATTATATACTGATATTAAATACAAAGAAGGGGATTTTGTTGTATTTGGTCCTGAATCAAGAGGACTTCCGACAGAATACGTAACACGTGATACCGCTGTTACACTCCCAATGAAAGAAGGACAGCGAAGTCTGAATCTTTCAAACTCTGTGGCTATAACAGTCTACGAAGTCATAAGACAAATCGGAATTTAACGGGGCAAAGGATATGAACTTACCGCAAAGAGAGCAATTTTCCAATAAAAGCACTTTTGGCAAGGTGCTGAACATAGCCGGCTCGGAATACTATACCGGAGCAGCATATCTGTCATCCGTTTCTGCACTTAAAGTAGGCTGCGGATATGTGGCACTCTCAAGTTCGCCGAAAGTATTGAATACAATAGCATTACGTTCATCTGATATTGTATTTATTCCGATTGACGAACTTAAGAAAAGAGTAAATGATTTTAATGTAATATCAATAGGATGCGGACTATCGACAGAACTAAGTGCGTCGATTATGTTTAAGTCAGCGCTTGAAACACTATCTAAACTGTCTGTCCCTGTAATTATTGATGCTGACGGTCTGAATTTACTTTCAAAAATGAAAGAAGGTGTTAATCTTCCTGAAAATCTGATAATTACACCACATCCAAAAGAAGCATCAAGGCTTTTAAACACAGATATGGAAAAGATTATAGCAAGACCAATGATGTACGCTAAGAAGTTATCAAAAAAATATAATGCGACAACCGTATTAAAACTTCACAGCACAGTTGTCTGCTCTAAAGATTTGGATATTTATATAAACGAAACAGGAAACAGTGCGCTTGCTAAAGCAGGATCAGGCGATGTCCTGACTGGAATGATTGCAGGTCTGTGCGCACAGGGTATGGACAGTTTTGAGGCTGCAAAACTGGGCGTTTATTTGCACGGAAAGACAGGTGAAATAGCCTCCGGCATGCTCAGTGAATATTCAGTTCTTGCATCTGATTTGCTGACCTATATTCCAATGGCTATAATTGATACAACCAACGATTAAAATAATTACACTTGAATAATATCAAAACATAGTCTATAATAAAAATGTTGTTTGCAGACCTGAAAGGATAGTGCTGTGAGAGTATCCGCTTGTGATAACATAAGTTTTTCCAACAAAACTTGTAAGTCATGTGTTGAACACAAAGCATATCAACACAAACCAACTACAGTAACTGACCGGCAATATGAATACGATTACGGGAAATGCTTAAAACAGATGTCCTACATTCTCGGCATAACCATTCTTGGAATATCCGGGTTAATAATGGCAGTAAGAGGGAAAAAAGCTCCTTAATAAAAAGGTTTTATTAACTAAAAAGAGGTACTTTATTCAAGTACCTCTTTTTAAAGCTTTTATAAATGTATGAGATTATTCACCCCAAACATCGCCCCAAGCGTCATAACCACGACCACGTGACATTGATGGGATACCACTGTCAGATTCTGTCATAACAGGAGTTCCGCCACCACCTGAAGCAGCCTGCATGCTTTCTTTTCTAATGTTAGCTGTTTCCATTTGTGGTTTTACATAAGGCTTAACCATTGCTCTACCTTGAACTGCTGCTGCATCCTGAGCTGTAGCCAATGCTTTTTCACCATCTTTAATTGCAACTTCTGCTGCTGCTTCTGCTTTCTTAGAGCTTATCTTACTTACAAATTTTTGTCCTAATGCTTTAATTGCTTCTACTGCCATTTTATATATTCCTCCTTTATTAAAATGTCCTTTCATTTATATTAACGTTGCTGAATTTTTAATTTGCTAGCCAATTTGTCATGGTTTACATTTTGTTACACATTACAAACTTTCAGTATGGCTCTTCTTAGGAATCAAATTATCTAATTCAGAGTTCAGGCCAAAATAGAATCTTGCGCTATTTTCACCGTAGTATTTCTTACCGATAGGAATACCAACACCGAACTGAAGTGATACCCAATCTGTAAGGCTGATGTATGAACCGAACCCAACACTGTGCAAGAAGTTTTGCGGATAATTATACAGATTGTTGTGTTCTTTTACCCAACCGAAATCATAAAATGCAGCAAGTCTAACTTTATCATCGATAAATTTGAGCTTGTTAGGTAAGATTCTTCTGAGACCAGGAATTGGAGTTCTGATTTCAGCAGTACCTGTAACACCATAGTCACCGATAAGTTCAGCAGGTTGGTAACCTCTAAGTGTGTAAGGACCACCAATTTGCATTTGTTCTGCTGTATATAATCTGTTTGGTGAATATTGACCGTTAACACGTAAGATACCTAAGGTTCTTCCGAATAATCTTTGTACACGAGTTGCTCCAGCAATAAACTTGAAGAACACACCCTGTGGACCTTGAACTTCACCCTTTGTAGCACCAGGCAGACCAACGTCAGCACCTAATGTACCAATCCAACGACCATACTTATCATCAGTTACACCGTGGAAACCTGATCTTAAAACGAACAGATGGTAATCTGATAATGTCTGATTCAAAGATTTTGATTTTGTTTCAGCATTAACAAAATCGATTCCTGTATATGCTACTAAACTTGTTTTTGCGTTTTCAATTAACGGATGAGAAACTCTTAAAGCGAAACTCTGAGCTTTACCCTTAACTTTAAGGAACTTGTAAGGTCCGCCAAGACTTACATTAGAATTTGAAAAATCAAAAGATAATCTTGTTCCATACGGGCTGATAGGAATTGAATATCCTGCAAGAACACCTGTTGAGTGGTGAGACAGAATAGTTCCGCCATAAATTTTGTCACCCATACCGGTAAGGTTGTCTAAACCAAGTAAGAATGATGCTCTTTGTTCACCTGTATATTTTCTTCCGTAATCATCCCACGCGAAATCGAATTTCAGCGGGAATCTGTCTTTAACATCTAATTTTAAAACTGTGTTATCATCTTTTTTTGAAACAACTGATTGTGCTTCAATATAGTTTTCGGTATTAATTTCTCTTAATGCACCCTGCAATGCTTTAGCATTAAATACATCACCTTCTTTAATACCTTTTTTACCCATTACGATATTTTTTAAATACCATTTTCTAGCCCAACGGTTTCCTTCAATTTCAATTGAGTCAACCTTACTTTCGATAATACATAAAGTAACGACACCGTTCTTGATGTTTTGTGAAGGTATGAATGCATAACTTGTTAAGAAACCTTTTGATTGATAGTACTTAGTAATTCTGTGAGCCAGTTTTACCAAATCTTCAAAATAAATATCTTCACCAAGTACACCTTCAGCTAACTTATTTAAAGATGCATCTTTAACTTTTGTATTACCTTCAAAAATAATTTCACTTACGTGGAATTGCGGGTTATAAATAACACCGTCTTTGAAGTAGTCTTTTTGAACATCCATTTCAAATGCTTCATCAATTTTGTCATCTTCTATATCAGAAGTTTCATTGATAATCTTATCTTTCTTGATATCGATCATTTGTTGTCTGTTCATCGGGTTATAAATCCCCGCACCATTTGTATTAATTGGTGCATCTGCCATTGTAGCAAGAGGCATAGCTAACATCATTGCAGCTAATATTAAAAACTTATTCATTTTCATTGTCTTCTTTCCCATACTATGTAATATCTCTTTATTTTTTTACTATCTGTTGTTATTAGGCATTTAGCCATAATAATGGTATCACTAAAATATAAGAAATCTAGTACCTTTTATTAATATCTTAATAAAATTTCATATTTAGGATACCCGGAATTATTCCGAATCTGTTTCTTTCTTAATACCTGTTTCATACCCTGCTACGACCAGTGCTGCAGGTATCAATCTGGAAACGGCTTTTGTAACAATATTATCAGGTGCAACGAATGTTGCGGCTACACCAATGTCATCAACGTGAGCTGAGAAATCGGTATATTTAATTGGTCTGTCATCCTTTTTGTTGAACAATTTTTCATTAAGTTTGTTAGAACATTTGTTACCGATATACATACCGGTCAGCAAACCTGCCATCGCACCCGCTGCAGCAGGTAATTTTGTGACAGCCTGTTTGAACAAATTAGATGACTCACACCATTTCGGCATTAACTTTCCGGCAAGCATTGTTCCTCCCGAGCTGAGAGCCTCAACCAGTGCTATCGGGAACGTAATATTTGCAATCTGGACTATACCTTCTCTTAATTTTGATTTGAAATTTTTCTTATCATCCAGAATCGCACCGCCCGCAAGACCGCCTAATATAGACCCTGCACCGATAGATACAACTTTCGCCGTATTGTACTTGGTACTAAAGAGGAATGAATCCTTCAGCTTCCCGCGAAACATTTTTAAAGGATTTATTGTGTAGTTTTTTGATTTATCAAACTTCGCAAGCAAAGCCAAACTTGCAACAACCCCAAGTGCAGCGAATAAGCCAACACCAGCCTTCTTCATCTTTTCTGATTTATCAGAAGTTTCCACAGGCTTAACGTCAGCATTATTTTGGGCAGTTGCCTGTCTTAATACTTGCTGTGATTGATATAATCTTGATATATTATCGTTTATGCCTACACTCATAAACTCACCTTCAAAACTGTTACGGTTACATAAAATCTCATAAAAAACTTTTTTGCGTTTTATAATAAAAAGTGCGTTACATAAATTAATATTAACACACATAAAAAGCACAAATAAAATCTTTACCTTTTACGCAAAAATTTAAATTGTTTGTGATATTATTCAAATATAGGGGTTTTTATGAACACGTCACGACTATATGAATTATCAGAAAAAGCTGATAAGATTTTACAGAACAAAGATACTGAATCTGATTTACGTGAAATTATTTCAGAGATTAAAACCATTGTTGCAAATTTCAAACAGGGTTCTATAGGAATTGCGCAGCTTAACCCTATAGCCGGGGATATTGAATACAACGCAAAAAAAATTATGAAATATATATCCTACGCAACAGAAATTGATCTGGATATGATAATATTTCCAGAACTTGCAATAATGGGCTACCCTATTGAAGACACAATAGACAGACATCCGGTAATTGTTGAAGAAAACCTTAAATGGCTGAAAGAAATTGCGAAACTGACCACATCAACAACTGCGGTAGTTGGCTTTGTCGAGCCAAGACGAGGGGAATACAACACCGGTAAAAAATATTACAACTCACTTGCCGTTATGTCTGACGGAAAAATCCAGAGTATAATAAGAAAATCTCTTTTGCCTAACTATTCGGAATTCAATGATTACAGATACATTGAGCCTTCGCCCGTTACCGGAGCTCAGCCTTCCGAAACACTTGCGGTATTTGATGAAGAAAATATATCCGACTGCAAAAAGACAAATCTGATAAACGGAATAAAATACGGTTTTTCCATATGCGAAGACTGTTGGAACAACAAGTCTTTCTTCACCTCTAATCTGTACAGCAAAGATCCGATAGACGAATTAGCAAAAGAAAAACCAAATATTTTTGTAAACTGCTCGGCATCACCCAGCAGGGCAAAAAAAGAACAGTTAAAGCATAATATGCTTTCGTTTATATCTGAGAATTACAAGACACCTATTGTGTATGTAAATCAGGTCGGAGCAATTGATAACAGCTCATTTGACGGTTCAAGCAGAGTCTTTGACCGAGACGGAAGATTACTTGCCAGGGCAAAATCGTTTGAAGAACAGTTTTTGATAGTCAACCCGCTTCAGGGGGTTGGAAAGATTTACCCGCTTACAAAAGGGCTTGAAAAATCGCTGACCGAAGAAAAAGTATTTACTCTTGATTACGAGAATGATCTTGAAAGAACTTACAAAACCATCATTCAGGGAATCAGAGATTATTTTGCAAAAAACGGGTTAAAACGTGCCTGCCTTGGTCTATCAGGCGGACTTGATTCCACTGTTTGCGCAGTGTTACTTGCTGATGCTATAGGGAAAGAAAACGTTTTCGGAGTAAGTATGCCGTCAAAAATAACAAGCAAAGAAAGCAGGAGCGATGCTGAAATGCTTGCTGAAAATTTGGGAATAAACTTTGCAGAAATGCCTATTAAAGATATGGTTGATACTACAAACAGAATGTTTGACGATTTGTTCGGACAAGTTGAAACGAAATGGAACTGCAGATACAAAAAATCATTCACTCAGGACAACATTCAGGCTCGCTCACGTGCAATGTATTTGTGGGGGATAGCCAATGAATTTGCAAGTTGTATCCCTATCGCTACTTCAGATAAATCCGAGCTTTATATGGGATATGCAACAATAAACGGAGATATGTCCGGAGGGTTTGCACCAATAGCAGATGTTCCAAAGACGAAATTATTCGCATTCGCAAGATGGATGAACGCAAACAGACCTAAAAAGAATGCTATTCCGGAGTCCGTAATTCTAAAACGTCCGGGGGCTGAATTAGCAATTGATGAAAGAACCGGGAAACCGCTTATCGCAGAAGATGCGCTTATGCCTTACGAATTTCTCGACGAAGTAATTTGGCGTATTGAAAACAAACACGAATATTACCAGGATATGATTGATTCAAAATTCTTATACGAAAAAAATAACTACGTAACAAAGGAAGAAAAAACAGAATGGTTAGACAAATTCTACAGAAGAATGTCAACTTCACTATACAAATGGTCGATTTTGCCGCCATCGGTCATAGTTGAATCAAGATCAATAAACAAATATGACTACAAACAGCCTATTACATCTTCACACATCAACTATAAAGGCACTGATACGACGGATATACATACAAAACTACAAGAAGTAGCACAAATTGTATAATTAGGACAAGATATCACCTGTGTGTACAGCTTTTCTAATGTACCCCCTTGTTAAAAACTTTTTATATGTACCATATAGGCGGACCCCACCCATTCTCAAAAGTTTACCGCCCGAGCATACAACCGTAATACTTCTGTCCTTAAAATCAGTTGCAACGACTTCGCCGATTTGCTTTCCTTCTGTATCGGCATCAATAACACTAAGCCTGTACGGATTAGGATATATAGCATTACCTCCGTGATAAAAGTATGTTCTTCCCCACGGGTGTATTGCTCTGATCTGAGCGACAGTATCTTCTACAGATTTTGAAAAATCGATATCCGTATCAAAATCATTAGAGAAATATGTTGCTTTATCCTCTTTTTGCAACACAGGGAAAACTACATCTTCACTCATTTTTTGCAGCAATTCACATATTGCTCCCCTAGCGGCAAGCGCAATTTTTGCCTTCAGTTCTTTACCTGTGTCTGTCGGCAAAATTTCAACAGTACGCTGATCTAATATTGCACCGGTATCAAAGTTTTTATCCATGAGATGAATTGTAACACCCGATTTTTCTTCTCTGTTTTTGATAACGTGAACATAAGGGTTTGGACCTCTGTATTTTGGCAGCAGAGACGGGTGAACATTGAGTGTTGCTGTTTTGGGGATATCAAATGTTTTCTTTTCAATTTTTTCACTCCAAGACGCAACAATCATAATATCGGGATTTAATTTAAGAAGCTGTTTTCTAAAGGAGTCACTATTTGCACTGACAGCCTTTATTTCTTTCAGCCCGTAACTTTTAATATAGCTAAAATCTATGTCAGGGTTAATAAGATCTTTTAACCATCGAATAAATCTCGGATATCTGACTCTGTCGTGACGAAAAACACCAACAATCTTAGCTCCGGAGTCCAGCGTTCCGGCTATCACATTGTTAAACATTTCCCCATAGCCTATAATCACAACTTTTAACATACTTCCATATCCTTATGTATTTGTCTTTTTAAATCATCGAGCGATTCAAATCTTTTCTCATTTCTAATTCTGTCGACTATATAAATTTCTATATTTTCATTATATATCTCTTTATTAAAACCTATGATGTGAACTTCTGCAACCGGCTTAACATTTGTTTTACTTATTGTCGGTTTTTTCCCAAAATTCAACATCCCACGATAGATTATATTGTTATGTTTTACATTGACTTTATAGACTCCGAACGGAATAACCACTTTATCAACTGGATAGTCAATATTTGCGGTAGGGAAGCCTATTGTACGACCGATTTGATTTCCTTTTATGACTTTACCGCCTATTTTAAAATTATTATCTAAAAGCAAGTTTGCTTTTCTTATATTACCTTTCGTCAAAGCATCTTTTATGAGTGTTGAACTTACTGTTTCACCATCTTGTATAATAGGCGGTAATAGCTTAAACTCATAACCGTATTTTTGTTTATTTTGTTCAAGAAAAACACTATTCCCCAGTTTTCCCCTTCCGAAGGTATGATTGAACCCACAAATAATAAACTTAGGCGAAAAGTATTTTATTAATATATCAGACAGATACTCCTCCGCCGTATAATTCATCAATTCGTCGTTAAAATCAAGCTCTATCATATAATCAACTCCGAGAGACGAAATTATATCCTCGCGTTCCTTGAGAGTGTTTATATACTTAACATCGTCAAAAAATTTTTCTGCCGGACTTTTTTTGAAAGACAATATAACTGAGTTCAAGCCCTTTTTAGCAGAATATTCAACCAACTCTGTTATTAGCTTTCGATGACCGAGATGAACCCCGTCAAAAAAGCCTAGCCCCAAGCAAGCATTTTTAATCTCAACTAAATCCTTAAACACCTTCATACGAAAATTATATAATATTATAATTATACTTTTCAAGTAAAAAGGTGTATTTTTATTGTTAAGAAATTAAAAGTTAAAGTTTTAAGAAATGTAACAATTATTGAAATTTGTGCACTATTGTGTAAATTTTTGTAACAAAATTGCGAACAATCACGTTAAAATTCATCTTCATACTAAGGATTAAGCCAAAGACTTTTTAAATGTGCAAAACACTTGTCACCACTGCATTTACCCCAAATATTAACGTTTGTAACGATATCGACGTGAACGTTAAAGTTTACGTCTATTAATGACGTAGATATAAACGTTATAACAATTGCCAATTCTGGCAAAACCTAGGGAAAATAAAGGAAACAAGCGAACTATGGGTATGTCGTCATCACAAGCTAGATTATTGAATCTGACTGCAAGAATGCACCAGATTGAATACAAAGCTGCCAAACTGGAGGCTCAAAAACTCCAGATGGCGAACGAATCACGCCGTGTTTACGAAGAATACCTTATTGCATTAGATGCAACAAAGGTTCAATATAGTTCGATTGCGCCTGACGGCAGCATCGTATTCAAAGATGCAAATATGAATATCCTTCAAAATGGTGTAATTTATGGCTATACAGGAGAACATTCAAATGAAGTACTCTTTATGCAGCGTAAAAACGGTACAATAATGCTAACAAAGGCAGTGGCTGATGCAAACAGTATTCCAGAAACAGGTGTTGAAACAAGAGATATGGATACGTACATCAGGGAAACAACCCACGAAGAGAAAACAAAGTTATATGGAACAAAATGGGAAGATGATACTTCGCATATTGCAAGCTTTACCCCTGTTCCAAATAGTGGTATAGCGCATTTGGTGCATCATCCTATACTTACGATAATATTGCGCTTAATGGAACATTTACTGATACCGGTGTAAGTGATGACATCCTTGTATCTGGTAATACATATACAATTTCAACAGCTGAAGATTTAAAACACTTGGCGAGCCTTGTAAATAGCGGTCAAGAGGCATCCGGTGTAACATTTGTCCTGAAAAACAACATAAATATGTCAGGCGTTACTGACTTTGAACCGATTGGTGTAAATGGTTATAAATTTAAAGGAACATTTGATGGCAATGGGTATGCAATTAGTAATTTAACAACAGATACAAATACAAGTGGCGGTTTATTTGGATCTGCCTATAATGCCACTATAAGAAATGTTAATTTAGTAAATGTCGATATAACAGGAACAGGTTCTAGTGGAGGCTTAGCAGGTTGGGCTGATAAATGTACGATTACTAATTGTAGCGCAACCGGCTCTGTATATTGTAATGGCGGATATTTCGCAGGCGGTTTAATTGGTAGTGCAGATGAGGCAACAATCACGCAATGTTATGCAAATGTAACAGTTACTCACAGAAATACAACCCATGCAGATGATTCAAGTGGTGGTTTTATTGGCAATATTAACGGTGATACAATTACAAACTGTATGTCTGAAGGCAGTGTATCGGGAACAAAACGTGTTGGCGGTTTTGTAGGTAACTCAAGTCAAGGTATAAATCATATACTTTCAATTATTGATAATTGTTATTCAACAACAGATCCTTCTTCTGTTGCATCTGGTGCAGTAGGTTCATTCTTTGGTGCAAATTTACGTAATGAAACAGTAACAAATTGTAAGTCCACAAAAACAACTGCAAGTCTTCATTTTGTCGGTACGGGTCATGCGATAACAGAAGGTACCTCTACTGTGACATCAAATCCAACAAACTTTTCAAGTCATAGTGCAAGCACAACTGACGCAATAGAAATATCAGAACTAGGTAAACCTTATGAAATTAATCAAAAAACAATTCCATCTATAGCTTCGGATGGAAGCGGAGGAATGTATTCTAATATCTTGGCAGCATTAAACAAAGCCGGAGTATATGATTCACATACGAATTCTCCATCAGATATACCTGGCAAAGTAAAAACATTCCTTCTTAGTTTTAGTGATGACAACACAGGGAATTCAAGATTATGGCATTTGAATCAAGCATTAGTTACCTACTTAAATTCTTCAGAGGTTACAAATGCATTTACAACAGCCTTAGCAAGTGATATCAATTCAACAACTTCAAGTGCGACAAATTCATATCAAAATATTGGAACAGAATATGATTCAATCAGACAAACTAATAACAGTTCTTGGACACCTACATACCACGCAGGAACTGCCGGAACACTTAATATTCCAAATATTGAAACAATAAAATCAGAAGTTATTGCATCATTCAATAAAGCAGGGTTCACTACAACAGAAGCGCAAATAAATTCGTTCTTTAACAGATATAGCACTTCTGATAATACAGATCTTGCTTATTTAGCAAATATTAACGATATAGTAAATAATTATGTTTCGACTAATTCGACAACACAACTTACTGATTTAAAAAACATTATAGAAGGTGGAACATCGAAAATGGAAGTACTTCCTTCATATATTGATGCCCCATCCCATTACACGATAACAATGAACCCAACCCCGCAAGATATAAACATACACTATGTTCAAGTCGAAGTAGAAGATCCGACAAATGTAATTGGTGAATACTGGGATACATCAAAAGCAATTATTGCACAAGCAATGTCTATGTGGAAATTGCTTCAAAGAGGAATTGAAATTGTTGATGAACCTCTTGCATCCAGTACTGAATATTTGAAGAATCTGTTAGAAACAGGCGAAGCTGTATTAACCTCATATAAACTGGAAAACTTTGCTACATACAGTTCATTGTCTGCAACTGAAATAGAACACATGTCAGACAGTGATTTTGATGAATTGATGGGTATTATAAATACAAGTGTTGCCGTTAATACATCTGTGAGAGAAGTTGCAGATGAAACCAATTTAAGAAAAGCAGAAGCTAAATATGAAGCTGATATGAGAAAAATTGACCACAAGGACAGAAGATATGATACCGAATTAGCTGCATTAGATGCAGAAAGAAATGCTATAAAATCCGAAATGGAAACACTCAAGACTGTTGCTAAAGATAACGTAGAAAGAACCTTCAAACTATTCTCATAAGGTAAACGTAAAACTATATTTGCGATTTTAAGGGCTATGTATACATAAAATATTAATCTTCAAATTCAGCAGCTTCGCCTTCTTCACTTGCGAGCTCAAGCATTCTGTAAACCATGTAAGCGCCAAGTGCAACAGCCTTAGGATCAAGCTCCGTACTTTTTGCAGCCTCAAGAATTGATGTGTTAACCTCCGGGTTCTCTTCTTTGATATAGTGAATCATATTTTTTCTCCAGGCTCTTACGTCCTGAAAAGCTTCCGCAAATACCAACGATGATTGTTCTTCAGTAATTAATGGCAACATAATGCTCTCCTGTCATAATTATTATATACAAAAGTTTAGATTTTGTATATATGTTAATTTTATTGTATCATGTGTGAGTCGAGAGTGGAAATTTTTTATAAATAATAACAATGGATCTAAAAACTAAAATAACAAAACTACATTACGATAAGAATGCAAAAGGTCTTTTTGTTGATATGCTTGATTTCTTTTCAATCTTTTACGGTGCCGTATCAGGAATAAGAAATAAACTCTATGACAAAGGGATACTTAAACAGGTTAAAATAAATGCAAAAGTGATATCTGTCGGCAACGTTACAACGGGCGGAGTCGGCAAAACCCCGTTAGTCGCAAAACTTGCCCAATACTATATTGACAAGGACGAAAAAGTTGCTGTCATTTCAAGAGGGTACGGCGGAAAACTCTCAAACAAGAAAGTGAACCTTATCTCTGACGGTGTAAATGTATATCATGATGCAACAGAAGCAGGCGATGAAGCCTATTGGCACGCAATCAATAACCCAATGAGCTGCGTTTTAACCTGCAAAGACAGAGTAAAAGCCGCTAAATATGCAGTGGATACTCTTGGATGCTCTGTAATAATTCTTGACGACGGTTTCCAGCACAGACACATTGCACGTGATATGGATATCGTACTTGTCGATTCCGAACTTTGTTTCGGGAATGAAAAACTTTTGCCTGCAGGCCCATTGAGAGAAGGCAAAGAAGCCTTTAACAGAATAGACAGACTTGTAATCGTAAACAAGAGCGATAACAAAGAACGTGCAGAAAAATATGCCAAAATTATGGGCAAAAAACTTAAGTGTCCTGCTGTTGTATGCAACTCTCAATGCGATTATATCTATAACATAGTATCAGGTGAACGTCTTGCCTCCGGTGAAGCAATTACAGCGCTCTGTGCAATTGGTCAGCCTGAGCAGTTCTTCCGTTTTCTGAACGATAAATATGAAGTTATCAACAAGGTTACTTATGACGATCATCACTTATACACAAACTCAGAACTCAGTAAAATAAAGGGCACTATCGTCACAACAGAAAAAGATGCAGTTAAATTAGCCAAATTCAACAGAAAAGATATCTACGCGCTTAAGCTTAAAATCGATTTAGATATCGATTCACTTGTCGGGGAAGAATAATGAAGAACATAGATAAAATCGTCCACGATTTAAAAAAGGCGGAACAGCCTCAAAGTGATTTTGTCAAACTTATGGAAGAGTTTCACGATCCTTATCTTGTCTTAATCGGCTGTATCTTAAGCCTGAGAACAAACGACAGAACGACATACCCTGCAACTCTCAGAATGTTAAAACTTGCAAAAACACCGCAGGAAATGGCAAAAGTAGATGTTAAGGACTTGGAAAAAGCGATTTATCCTGTCGGATTTTATGCAAACAAAGCAAAACAAATCATTGAATTATCAAAAATAATAACAGAAGAACTTGACAGCAAGGTTCCCGATACAATAGAAGATTTATGCAAATTCAACGGTGTCGGCAGAAAAACAGCAAATCTCGTTCTGGCAAAAGGATTCAATACCCCTGCCATCTGTGTTGATGTACACGTTCACAGAATATGCAACAGACTTGGGCTGATTAAAACAAAGAACCCTGAAGAAACAGAGTTTGCACTCAGAGATAAACTTCCGCAGAAATACTGGCTTGATATCAACACAATACTTGTAACGCACGGACAGAATATATGCAAGCCGATTAAACCGTTATGCAGTCAATGCCCTATTGAACAATACTGCAAAAAAATACTAAAATAATCCCCCTCATACTAAAGTATAAATTTTACAAAATCCTCTTGAAAAAGGATAAAAAACTATTAAAATAAGTTGTATGATACGAGAATTTTTCGGTAAAATTTTATCGATTAGAACAACCCCGAGAGGTGCTATCCTGACTTTCCTCGGGGAAGAATATATTCCTGCAAAATCTGTTGAAGGACTCACCGACAGCATAAAAATTCTCGAAGCAGCCATGGAAAAAAGAATCATGACTATTAAAATCATGGAAACCAGACTTCAAAAAAACAAAGATCTTATCGAGAGAATGCACAAAGCTCTTGAAGCTCAAAACCGACAATTACACGAACAAATGGATTTAATAAATACCCAAAGACAACAACTGCGGCATATCGACCAAATCGACTGGAGAATGAACAAACTTAAGATGGAACACAAAAAGCTTAAAAAAATGACTATTGGGGACTAATCTTGTCTTATATCTTTCAATCAATATAATAATCTTATGAAATTCATAGATTATTCGGTAAGAACAGGAAAAGAAAATATGCAAATCGATTCCGATTTGCTTGATGAGGCGATAGAACATAACTACCGCGAGCCTGTTTTCAGGCTGTACGGCTGGTCGCCCGCGTGCGTATCCTTAGGAAGAAACCAAAAGGAAGACTTCATTGATAACAGGTTGCTAAAAGAGATGAAGATAGACTGTGTACGCAGATTAACAGGCGGAAGAGCACTACTTCACGACAACGAACTTACGTACAGCTATATTTCCCCAGCTGACATTATCCCGAACGGAAAGAATGTAGCAGAATCATATAAATACATTTCCGGCATCTGGATAGAAATCTTCAGAAACCTCGGAATAGAACTGACCCTCGGAAGTTTACCCAGACACATCACAAAAAATAACTACTGTATGGCAATCTCAACGGGGGCAGATTTATGCAAGGACGGCAAAAAGTTCATAGGTTCCGCACAATGCCGAAAAAACGGCTATATATTACAACACGGCTCAATTTTAATTGATTACGACAAAGAAAAACTTGATAAAGTTTTTAATGAAAAGACTGATTATTCAACCATTACAACCCTGAAAGAAATTAATAACTCTTTAGACCTCACAGATATAATCAATTCTGTAAAAACTGTTATATTGTAAAAATTTGAATAATTTTAAGCAATTTTTAAGCTGTAAAAACTCTTTAAATATATATGTAACGTTACTGAAGGGCATTTTTACATGGGAATAGAAACCAATACTTATAACAATAAAATCGGGCAGTCTTATGCCCCGAGTTACAATGCCGTTCAGATAAATCTTGACCAACCGACTGCAAACATAGCCCAACAGCCGGTTATTTATGACTACCCGCAGGCTGACGGACAAATATACTATCCGCCACTGCCTAAAAAACCCGTTAATTTCGGACAAAACACTACGGTAACAAAAACCCCTTCAGGCGTTGGAGATTTTGAAAACTACAAGGAAATCGACAGCAACGGTAATGTAATATCATCTGTTGAATATTTCGATAACGGAACAGAAATCACGCAGGTTATAAATACAAAATCTTATGATGGTTCAACCATTGAAAAAGTTACCACCAACGGTAACGGCGTAAACAAGATGACACTTGCTATTAAAGATGAAAACGGCAATATTCTTTTAAATAAAGAAAAATCCCATGCAAGATACGGTAACGATATGGCTTTGACCGTTGTAAACGGTGAGGAATACAAAACAACAGGACTCAGTGGCGATATCATAACGATCGAACACAACGGTCAGGTGACAACAATTGATTTGAACAAACTTGTATCTTCTGATACAAAGGTTCTGCCTGAGGATAAAGTTGCTGATTGGACAACAAAAAAAGATGGACTAACACCGGAAGATAAAGAAAAATTATTAAAACAGATTAAAGACATGCCTGCAGATGACTTGCTAAAAGTAAACAAGATAATTAATTCAATACATCGCCTGGAGGAAAGAAGCGGATACGAAAGTTTTTATTCAAATAATGACGAAGGCCAGTTACTTTTGTTCGGAAGAAAAATAGGCAATTCAACTGCCTTGCATGAGCTTGGGCACGCAGTAAACAATGCTGACGGAAAAACAAACAGATCTGATCTACAACACTATATAGACATCAGAAAAATCGAAGAAGAAAATTTCCTAAAACGCTGCAATACAAAGGATGAAGCTGATGAATGGTGTAAAGACAAATTCACGGATGTTGACAATCTGATAAAATTTGGGATGACAAAAGAAGACGCAATAAGTGTCTTAAGAGATGAAACTTTTGCAGAAGCCTATTCCATACTCAATAATCCGACAATTACGCCATCAGACGACCAGTTCCAGACAATGCGCGCATTGGGACATATGAAAGCATTCCCTAAAACTATGGTTGAAGTTGAAAAACACAGTGAGGTTTAATAGCTGCATTTAATTGTAAATTTTATTTAATTCTGTTCACTATTCTCTATTCACTCTTCACTATTAATAATAAAATGATTATATGATAGACAGATATTCACGTCCCGAAATGGCAAATATTTGGGATATTAACTCAAAATTTGATTATTACTTAAGAGTAGAGCTTGCAGTCTGCGATGCTTATGCGGAATTAGGGCACTTTCCAAAAGATGAGATAGCAAAAGTCCGCAAAAAAGCAAAGTTCAGCGTAGAAAGAATTGACAAAATTGAGGCGGAAGTACATCACGATGTAATCGCCTTTCTGACTTGTGTAAATGAATCATTAGGCGCAAACCTGTCCAGATATATGCACGTTGGAATGACAAGTTCTGACGTTATAGATACGGCTTTTGCTCTTCAGATACACGACAGTTCGGAAATCATCCGAGATGACTTTGATGCCCTCTTAGAAACAGTCCGGATGATGGCAGAAAAATACAAATACACCGTATGCATAGGACGTTCTCACGGAATACATGCGGAAATAACAACTTTTGGGCTAAAACTCTTAAACATATACGATATGCTCGAAAGAGTTTATAAAAACTTTGTTGATTCGGCAGAAGAAATAAGAGTAGGTCAGATATCAGGGCCTGTTGGTACCTACAGCAACTTACCGATAGATTTAGAACCTGTTGTATGCAAAAACCTCGGACTTAAACCAGCAAGAATATCAACACAGATAATTGCAAGAGATTACCACGCAAGGTATATGCAGTCTTTAGGTCTGATAGCATCCGTTATAGAAAACATAGCGACAGAAATAAGACATCTGCAAAGGACCGAAGTGCGAGAAGTTGAAGAAGGTTTCTCAAGCACACAGAAGGGTTCTTCTGCGATGCCACACAAGAAAAACCCTGTACTGTCGGAAAATCTGTGCGGGCTTGCACGTGTCGTAAGAAATAATGTTAATACGGCAATGGAAAATATTATTCTCTGGCACGAACGCGACATTTCACACAGTTCGGCAGAAAGAATAATCTTCCCTGACTCGCTTACGCTTATTGATTTTATGCTGACAAGACTGAATAACGTCTTATCAAATCTTGTCATAAAAGAAGATAATATGAATAAGAACACAAATTTATTCGGCGGCATAGTATATTCACAAAAAGTCCTTCTTGCTCTTATAGAAAAAGGAATGACAAGAGAAGATGCGTACAGAATTGTTCAGAGAAATGCACTTGATGCATTTGAGAACAACGGGAACTTCAGGTACAACCTTGAGCACGATGACGATATTCTTGAGAACCTCTCAACAGACGAGTTAGATGACTGTTTTGACAAAAATGAATATCTGAGAAATGTCAATAAGATTTACGAAAAATTTGTTTTTTAAATATTGCGCACAGCGGAAGAATTTAGTAAAATACGAATTATGAAAGAGATTGAAGTAATTGCACCTATTAAAAAACCTGAGGATATCGAAACATTTATTCCTCACGTAAAGTGTCGTGATTTCTACGTTTACCACCATAAATTTCTGAACAATAATTTTGAATATATTCATGAATTTATAGATATTGCCCACAAAAACAACTGCAGAATATATCTCAATTTTAAACACAACATTACGGAAGAAGATTTAAAAGAGATAAAAAAGTTTATCCGATATCTTAAGACAACTGATATCGACGGAATCTTCATCAACAGTTTCGCAATAATTGAAGGCATCAAGTGTTTTAAACTTCCTTACAGGGTTATCGCAGATTCATACTTTGATATTCACAACCTTCAGGGAATAGACTTTCTGAACAATTTCCATAAGATTGACCAGATAATTATTACTGAAGAAATCTATATGAAGAACATTGCAAAAATCAAAAAATACACCAACATATCACTTGCAATTGATTCCGACAACCTGCCATGGTGCGCTGAAGATATTAAGGCACTCGGAGCAATAGACAATGTGGTTATAAAGGGTAAATTTGAGAGCTCTGACGACATCTTAGAGGGCATTGAGCTTGTCGAGAAGATACTCGATAAGCCTAAGATGTTTAAGAACCAAAAACTGCCGTTTAAACACGTCAGAAAAAGTATTTATCAGACAAACCATTTTTCGGGGGAAATGATAAGCACAGACGGGAAAGATTTCAAGTTCAGCAGACACATTCTTAAACACGAATGGAGTGTCACACGTTCGAGAATACGACCGGAAATTGTTGAAAGAATCAAAAAAGATGAATTACCAGTTCCCCGAATCAATCTGAGATTATCAAGACTTGAACACATAAACAGGCTTAAACGTTATCTTAAAAGATTAAAATACAACCCTATATACTCTATTGAGTACGGAGAATTGCTCTCAACGAAAGACTTGTCAACAAGCAGTTACAGTGAAATCATCGACAAGGTAAAACGTTTCTGTGCATCAAGCGGGGTTAAATTCCATTTATCTACCCCGAAGATCTTAATTGAACGTGATTTTGACAGGGTATATGAATACAGTAAAAGTCTTATTTTGCTTGACCCGAAACCTGATTTGCTGATTATAAACAATATCGGATATTTTTGGGCGGTAATAAACGATCCGGATTTGGCTGACATACCTATTGAAATCGGGCAGGGTATAAACCTGCTGAACAGTATGTCCATCAATTGCCTGAATCAGTTACGAAGAATAGAATCAATCGACTTTACTTCATTTGAAAAGGTTGAAAACATACTGAAAACGGTAAAAGCTCTGAAAAACAATATTCCGGAACGTAAACTTACCATAGCGGGAAACAAAAAAATACCATCACTTGGTTTGTGTCCGCTGAACAATGACAGTGCAATTATTTCCAGATTAAGATGCCCTGCACCTTGCCATAAGGGAAGTTTCGCACTAAAAGACCCATCTCTTAAGAAGATCATACCATTCACATGTGACGGATTCTGCAGGATGCACATGTTTGAAGATGAAGTCCTGCAAGACTTTGATAATCTTGAAACGTACATAAATGCCGGAATAAACGAGTTTGTATTCGACTTTTCAAACCTTGCACCGTCTTATATTTCGGTTCTGCTGACCAAGCTTTTAAACAAAATGGCATAAAAAAAAGAGAAGTTTTAAACTTCTCTTTTTTATTATCACCTTAATAATTATTCATCTTCAAGACTTCTGAAACCTGATTTATGGTTCTTAAGAGTAACCCCTCTTTTTGAAGTCTGAACAAATTCAATCATTTCTTCAACAAGTGAATTAATTTTACCGTCTTCCTTGATTTTTTCGATAGCCTGAGTTGTATTGTATTCATCAGATATGAGATATTTGAAGGCATGACGTGCAATATTAATATCATCCATTGAATACCCTCTGCGTTTCAGGGCGACGACATTTAAGCCTCTTGCAACAGGTGGTCTGCCTTCACCTTTTGAGAACGGTAAAATATCCTGTCTAGCAGCAGAGAAACCGCTGATAATAGCCATCTTACCGATTCTGATGTTTTGATGGAAAACACTCATACCGCCGATGAACGCACCAAAACCGACATGGATATGTCCGCCTAAAGTAACGAGGTTAGCCAAAATCACCTCATCTTCAAGCACGCAGTTGTGAGCAACATGAGAACCAACCATCAGCAAACATTTATTCCCGACCCTTGTGGTGAAATCACCGCAAGCTGCACCTCTGTGAATAGTAACATTTTCTTTTATTATTGTACCGTTACCGATCACAACCTTTGTTTCTTCGCCTTTGTATCCCAAATCCTGAGGTTCAGAACCAATTGTAGCAAAAGGACTGATGGTACAATCTTCACCGATTTCAGAATATTCTATATATGCATTCGCAATAACTCTTGTTCTTGCACCGATTTTAACATTTTTACCAATAACTACATTAGGACCTATTATCGCTGTTTCGTCAATCTGAGCTGACGGATCAATAATTGCTGTTTTATCTATCATTTCTCTCTCCAATTTTACGTATCTAACAGTAAAAGTATAATATAAATAATGCTTTTTTTTGATTTTATTTATATTATTTTAATATGAGCAAAACAGATTAGTCCTTATCGCGCAGATATTTATCTATATTTTGCATAACAACATCTGTGCTTTCATTCAGTCTTTGTTCTCTTTCATAACTTGTTTCACTGGCAGGATTTGATCTCGGATCAGCATACGGAATCGGATTTTTCCAGTCAATTTTCGGAACATAAGTTCTTGGTACTACATCATAGTCGCTCTGATTAGGGTCTTTCGGTTTATTACCGTTACCCTGCGGATACATGCCCGTATTCGCACCTTGTTCAGGCGGCATATACGGATTGTTATTACCGGATACATTGACAGATACACCATTTACGCTATCCCACTGAGTTGGCTGAGCGTTTTGCTTGCTGCCCTTTGAGCCCTGTTTAAGGATACCTCTTCTGACGAGTTCCTGTTTAATTATATTACTGTCGTCTAAACTTTCTTCATCGACATTTTTTAAGCCTTTTACCGCTTCAGGATCAGGCGCAACATTAGTTAATCTGTATTCATATTGAAGTTGTTTAAGTGCATCACCTTTGTGAGCCTTTTCGTATTCTTCTTTTATTTTTTCAGGGTCATAAGCTTTTCCGAATAATGCTGTTGTAATACCTGAGAAGACTTTATCTACAATCGGCTGGAAGACTGCCATATAAAGAGCGAATCTCAAAGGATAGCCAACGCAGTTTCTGAGGAAGTTAGGCATTTTACCCTTGAAGTTAGCAATTTTAGCAGCACGTTTTGCAGCACCCGTTAAAGCCTCGGTATTACGTCTAAACGGTTCTTTCTGACCAAGACCAATACTCAGGAAGCTTGCTACCTTGCTTAATACCTTTTGGAAACCTTTTGGTGCAGTACCCGCATTCTTAAGTGATTCTACTGCTTTCCAAGCATTATTATAATGAGCATGAGATTTAAACAAACCTGCTTTTGCCTGTTCATTGAAGGTCTTGAGTGCAGCTTCATAAGCTTTGACCTGAGCCTGTGACTTGCCTAAGTTTTTAAGACCGTTAACAGCATGCATACCCTTCAAAGCAATCGGCATAGCGATTACCCAGGACATTGCATCCATCAAACCATGAACGGCAGTACCGACTTTTTGTTCTTTCGGTGCATCTATTGTATTCTTAACCGCATCACCGAGGAAGAAGGCAACGAATAATGTGTTGAATAATCCTCCGCCGAATGTCAGACCTCTCATACCGAGTTTTGACATTCTTGGTAAGAATTTACCTATCTTACTTGTCGGTTCAAATATACTTTTAACTTTATTAGCGTATTGAGATAATCTTGAAGAATATCTTGTTGCATTTCCTATTGCCTGATTAATTAACTGACCGTTAGCTTCTGGATTTGCAGTAACAGCTTCTAATGTACCCTTTGTTAATCCCATAGCACGGAGTTTAAGGCCTCTCAGGGTATTTGCTCTGTAATTTGCAGTAAGTTCACTGATTTGCCCGATTCTTCTGGTAAGGAAGTTCCTTTCGATAGGTGTCAAATTAGGAGAAGCCAAAGCTGCCTGATATTTCTGTAATTGAGCGAGCATTGCAGCCTCACGTGCTTCAACGGTTGCAACCATATTAGCGTGTCCTAGATCTGCGCCGATTTTACCTAACAGAAATTCTTCAATCGCTCTGCCCTGATTTTTTATTCTTCCGAGAGCATTGGTGCCGTATTTTGCCTTTAAAGCCTCAATTTCAGCTTTTGTAGCACCTGCTTCGTTTAATGTTTTTGGACCTTTTGTAACATATTCCTGAATCTTTGCTGATGCTTCTTTTAAATCAGCCTCATTTTGTGTTTCAAGGAAGTTTGTAACCAATTTTGATTCCGGTTTAGTCGGAGTTTTTTGCATTGCACTGAGGGAAGGATGTCTGTCTATAAAGTTCTGAATATTTGACTTTATTGTTCTTCCGTGAGAACGCAAAGTATCTATAAACGGATTTCTTACAATCCAAGTTCTTGATATTTTGTCTCCAAGTTTACCCAGTCTGCCGACAAGGCTGTGTTCGTATTTGCCCGAATTAGCCTTATCATAAAGAGTTGTACCAAGATGCAAACCGCCCCAAGTAGGAATAATATATCTTAAAAATTTCTGACCAAAGCTCATCTCCGGCGGCGGTGCCTGCAAATTATTGGTATAGGTATCAGCAGATGGAGTATAATCTACTGCATTCGGGTTAGCCTTAAATGCAACTCTTTTTTGTTTCTCAGACGAAACAAGTTTCTGTTCGTCAACAGAAACACTGTTATTGAGATTTGAGTTTACATTTTCAAGCATAATTATTCCCAAATATTCCTTAACTCTTACTTCTACTAAGTATTTTTTTTGAGAAAATTTGCTTATATAAAAAATTTTATCTGTTTTTTTTACAAAATTTTACAATGCACTTCAACCGATTTTCAGTCTTTTTCAGAAAATATCTTGATTTCAAATCTTTATGTGTGACAATAATAAAGAGGTTTACAATGTCTGATAACAACTTAGTTTATATTTTAGATGGAAAAATTTATATCAATTTAACTAATATGTGTACTAATGACTGTATTTTTTGCCTCAGACAACAAAAAGATGACGTAGTCGGAACACATATGTGGCTTAAATCAGAGAAGATTACGGCAGATGACGTTATTGAACAGTTGAAACCTCATACAGAAAAGTTTCCGAAGGGCATTACCTTCTGCGGCTACGGTGAACCTACAATGAAATTTAACGTTTTAAAAGAAGTTGCCGCTTATATCAGACAAAATTACCCTGACACATATATAAAAGTTAATACTAACGGGCATGGAAACATAATAAATAAGAGAGATATTTTACCTGAATTAAAAGGCCTTATTAACGAATTTTCAATAAGCCTTAACGCACAAAATAAGGAATTATACAACACACTGTCAAAACCGGGAGTAACTGACGGTTACGACCAAATGCTCAGTTTTGCAAAAGAGGCTGTTGAATTAGGTTTCAAAACAACAATGTCCGTTGTTTCAAAATACAAAGACTACGATGTAGATCTGGAAGAATGTGAGAACATCGCAAAAAGTATTGGTGCAAACTTCCGAAACAGGGAATATATACCGAACGGGTACTAATTCCAAACAAAGATTTAATCAGACAAAAACCATAAACAAAAAGAAAGGAACACAAAAAATGACAGCAAATTTAGACAAAATTATGAAGCCAAAATCAATTGCGGTTATTGGTGCTTCAACAAAAGAACACACTATCGGTTCTGACATTATGAAAAGATTACAGGAATACAAATTCAACGGTAATATCTACCCTGTAAACCCTAAAGGCGGTATTATCGAAGGATTACAAGCATATACAAATGTTCTTGAAATCCCTGGTGAAGTCGATTTAGCTATTATCGTTGTAAACGCTAAATTCGTTCTTGATACAATCGATCAATGCCATCAAAAAGGTATCAAAGGTCTTTGTATTATCACAGCAGGCTTCAAAGAAACAGGTAAAGAAGGTGCTGAAGCTGAAAAACAACTTTTAGCAAAAGTTCAAGAATACGGTATGAGATGTGTAGGTCCTAACTGTTTAGGTGTTGTTAACACATTACCTGAAGTAAGACTGGACGGTTGTTTCGCTGAATCACTTCCAGAAAGAGGACACATCGGGTTCGTTTCCCAATCAGGTGCTTTAGGCGGCGGTATCCTTAACATTCTTAAGGACTTGAACCTTGGTTTCGCTCAGTTCATTTCAATTGGTAACCAAGCAGACGTTAACGCTGAAACTGCTATTGAATACTGGGAAAATGAAAAAGACGTTGAACAAATTTTGTTATACATGGAATCAATACAAAACCCTGCTAACTTCAGAGAATTAGCAACAAGAGTAACAAAGAAAAAACCTATCTTAGCTCTTAAGGCAGGTCGTTCAGCAGCAGGTGCTTCTGCAGCATCTTCACACACCGGTTCTTTAGCAGGTGCGGATAAAGCAGCAGCAGCATTATTACAACAATCAGGTGTTATAAGAGAATTCTCTCTTGAAAACTTATTTGCAACTGCAAAAGTATTTGCTAACTGCCCTATTCCAAAAGGCGACAGAGTTGCTATCATCACTAACTCTGGCGGTCCTGGCATTATGGCAACAGATGCTGTTTGTGAATACGGTATGCAAATGGCTAAGATTACTGATGCAACAAAAGATAAGTTAAGAAGTTTCTTACCATCTGCAGCATCAGTTAAGAACCCTATCGATATGATTGCATCAGCACCTATCGAACACTACAAACAAACATTAGAAACAGTTATTGCTGATGAAAACGTTGATATGATTATTTGTATCTACTTACCATTCTTAGGCTTGAAGGATATTGACGTTGCTAAGGCATTGATGGAAATCAAGGCTGCTAATCCGCAAAAACCTGTTATTGGTGTATTCATGACAACAAGCGAATTCTTCCAGAAGTTGTCTGATATGGATGTTAATATGCCATTCTTTATGTACTCTGAACAGGCTGCTGACGGTTTGAACAGACTTAATCAACAAAGATTATGGATGGAAAGACCTGAAGGCAAAATCCCTTGCTATGACGTAGACAGAGCTAAGGTTGAAGCTATCATCAAGGGTGCATTAAAAGAAGACAGAGCTCAGTTGACTACATTAGAATCAATTGACGTTCTTCAGGCATACGGTATCAGAGCTTGTAAATACGGCTTAGCAACTAACGAAGAAGAAGTTGTTAACCTCGGTAACTCTATCGGATACCCTGTTGTTATGAAGATGACTTCAAAAACTACATCTCACAAAACTGATGTAGGCGGTGTTGTTGTTAACATCAAATCAGAAGAACAATTAAGAAACGAATATAAAGGACTTTTATCAAGACTTGAAGCAAAAGGCTTATTAGAAGGTCTTGAAGGTGTAATCATTCAAGAAATGGTTAAGGGTTCAAGAGAAATGGTTTGCGGTATCGCAACAGACCCTCAATACGGTCCAATGATGATGTTCGGTCTTGGCGGTGTCTTCGTAGAAGTAATGAAGGACGTTACCTTCAGAATTGCACCTCTTACAGATGTTGACGCTTCTGAAATGATTAAGTCAGTTAAGGCATACAAATTATTAGAAGGTGCTAGAGGTACAACTCCTGCTCAAATGGATCAAATCCAGGAAACATTGCTGAGATTATCTCAATTAGTAAGCGATTATAAATTCATCGACGAATTAGATATCAACCCACTGTTGATTTCTGAAACAACCGGTGAAGGTATCGCAGTTGACGGCAGAATCAAGGTTCGCATGGAAGAAGCAAGAAAAGCTCTTGGCTGTGCAGAATCTTGCGCTTGCGGTTGCTGCTAGCGAAATTCTGGACGGATGAAATCCGGTATGCGAAGGACGCAGCGAATACAGACGAAGTCTAATGAGCGACAGTCCTGAGCACAAAGGAATTTCAAGACAGCGGTAAATATAATATTTAATTTCAAAAGGTACGGGAAACCGTACCTTTTTTGTTTTGATTTTCAATAAAATAATGTAACAAAAACTTAACAAATAGCAAATTTTCCAAAAACAATTACTTAGTAAAAATGTATATGTGTGTATTTAAGTAAAGGTTGTTCATTTGTCTTCAGGTTTCGCAGATCCGATAAGATATGCAGTATTCGGCTTGATGAATACGGAAAAGGCCAACAACACAATGCGTGTTGACAGAAAAGAACGTGGTCTTGTTGCACTGTTGCAGGCAAAAAATGCGGCAAGTGACATCCTTGATTTGTCAAAAACAAGAACGGGGGTTGTAGCAGAAGGGCTGCAGGGCGTATCCGAAGGGTTGCATGCAGCACAAGAAGGAAGTAAAGCATTTAACATGCTGTGCAAGGGCGTGAATTATGTATCTAAGTTGGTTAACCCTATACTTGTCGGGGCAAGTATCGTAAGAGCGTGGAAATCAGATGATAAAAAATCTGCAGCGCTGAGAGAAGGCGGAGCAATGACATTTATGCTGGGCGGAGAATGGGCATACAAACGCCTGTTCGGTCTGGGCGGCTATAAGGCTTGCTATAAAAACTTCAAGATTACTGATATGGCAGTTAAGGGTGCGAAAAATATTATTAAATCAAGCAAATTTTTAAGCAAACTTCCAATGGGCAAATTTGGCGGTCTGCTTAAAGCTCTCGGCTTTATTGCAGTATCATGCGGAATGTTTGAAATCGGAAGTAAAGTTGGTCAGGCTGTTGCCAATAGAACAACAGCAAAGACTTATGCAGAAAATCACAATAAACCCGAATATTTAAAAACGTTACAAAAAGAATACAAAATGAGTGCGTAAAATTATTCACTTATATCTGTTTTTATCTTATAATAGTAACATATTAGTTTAGGGATTATTGGAGAGCAAATGAATATAGATATAGAAAAATTGCTTTGTTATGCAAAAGGTTTAGCCAATGCAAAGATTTTGGTTGTCGGAGACCTCGCATTAGATGAGATGGTGTACGGCGACACTGAAAGAATTTCAAGGGAAGCACCTGTTCTTATTTTAAGACACACTCACACAAATCTTATTTTGGGTGCTGCCTCAAACGCAGCGCATAACGTTGCAACAATAAACGGCGGTAAAGTCGGTGTTGTAGGTATTGTCGGTGATGACTATCAGGCAAACGATCTGAGAAAAGCTTTTGAAGATGCAGGCATTGACTGTTCCGCACTTGTTGTTGACAACACAAGAAAAACAGTTACCAAAACACGTATTTCAGGTTCTTGTTTTCAGTCAATTACCCAGCAAATAGTCAGAATTGACAGACAGTCATCAGAACCTTTATCTGATGAAACAGAAAACAAAATTTTAGATAAGCTTGAGAAGGTAATACCTGACTATGATGCCGTTATATTATCAGACTACCATATCGGCACCCTTACAGATAAGGTTATAAAAAAAGTTATTGATATATGTTCAAAATCAGGGAAAAAGGTTATTGTTGACGGGCAGAAAGAACTTCAACGATACAAAGGTGCAACCACAATGACACCAAACCTTCCTGATACACAAAAGCACGTAGGGTTCTTTATAAAATCAAATGACGATATGCACAAGGCAGGGAAACGTCTTTTGAAGGATATGGACTCGGAATACGTACTTATCACCTGCGGGGAAGAAGGTATGGCACTCGTTCAGAAGAACGGACAAATGATAAGAATACCTGTCTTCAACAAATCAAAAGTGTTTGATGTAACAGGTGCGGGAGATACGGTAACAGCTTTATACGGGCTTGCTCTTGCAAGCGGGGCTGAACCTGTTTACGCTGCAATATTAGGCAATATAGCAGCGGGAATTGTTATCAAACAGTTCGGTTGTGCGACAACAACCATTGACGAATTGATTGATTTTATCGAACAAAACAGACGAAAATTAGAGAAAATAGAATTGGGAGTTTATAATGAATAAAAGAATTATTGATATAATTATTATCGTTGGCTTAATATTGGTCATCGGAGTTGGTATCATTACTGCTAAAGGAATGAGATCTACGGCATCCAAACAAATAGAATCTAAGTCAAAGATAGAATTTGAAGTATTTTTGAGAAGTGTTACCATTTCAACTAAAGAATGTCCTGTCAAAATCGGAGACAAGACCTTTATCAGTATCAGAAACGTTCCTTACAGCGATTTAGACGTCATTGACGTAAAATTCACTCCGAAACAAATCACCCTGCCTGCAAAAAATGCGAAAGGCTTTATCGTAACAAATGATGCCGGAGCTATTGATACTTATGACATAATCGTAAAGGTAAAAGACGAGGCTCTGATTACAAAAGACGGTGCCGTTGTTGGCGGGAACAAAATTAAAATAGGTATGCCTATTACCTTAGAGGGGATGAAATACAAATTTACAGGCTCAGTTTCCGACATAGAAATCAAAGAAGAGTGTAAATAGATGGCTATAAATAAACTGCTTAATTTTATACATAAATACACAAATGTTATTTATGAAAACAGCCTTATTTTACAAAATACGGATAAGGTTATTCTGGGTTTTATCCTTGCAACTTTTGTCCTTTCGACCTTCGTAAGTTCGGATATGATAGGGTATTTTGCAATATGTACTACCGCTTTAACCGCAGTGAGAATATTGTTTACACCAAAAGACAGCTTTAAGCTTGAAACCTTTGAATTGTTCCTGCTCGGGTATTTTATGCTGGTGCTTGTAAGCGTTGCCGGATCTACTCTGCTGCACCTCAGTTTAAAAGGCTTTATGAAGACTCTGATATACCTGAGTTTTTATATTTCAGTGGTTCACCATCTGAAACACAACAAAAAGAGCGTACTTCCGATTCTTATAACAATTGCAGGGTGTGTAACCTTTGAGAGTCTAATCGGAATAACACAAAGTTTCGCTAAAGTTGATGAAATTTCAGGCTGGCAGGATGTTTCAAACCTAAACCCGGAGGAAGTAATAACAAGAGTATATGGAACCCTTCAACCGCTTAACCCGAACTTACTCGGCGGGTACTTTGTTATGACAATACCTGCATTGATTGGTTTGTTTGGGTACTATCTAAAGGAAAGAAGGTATCTGATATCCGCAATATTTGGCGGTTGTTCGCTGATTGCCTGCACAGTCTTGTTTTTAACAGGCTGTAGAGGGGCATATATTGGTTTATTTTCAATATTATGTACAGCATTTGGGATATCTTTGAAAATATTTTGGGCACAGTATAAAAAGTTATTTATCACAATTGCCGGGGTTGTGTCTGCAGTTGGAGCATTTGCGCTGATGGCTGTTACACCTTTAAGAGTCAGAATTTTCTCAATTTTTGCAATGAGAAATGACAGCTCAAATTCTTTCAGATTTAATGTGTATAAGTCGTCATTCCAAATGTTTAAAGATAATTGGCTGGTTGGTATCGGACAGGGGAATCAAAATTTCAGAGAAATCTACGGACTCTACATGAAAACAGGCTTTGATGCACTGAGTGCTTACAATATCTACCTGGAAACTGCCGTCGAAAGCGGAATTTTTGCGCTTATTGCTTTCCTCGGATTCCTCATCACCTTGGTTGTAAACGGGTGTAAATATATTTTAAACAGTGATAATACAAAAAATATAATATTGGTTTCAATACCTTTATTAACAATAATCGGCACAATGGTTCACGGGATGGTCGATACGGTGTTTTTTAGGCCGCAATTGCAAATAGTATTCTGGACTATGTGTGCAATACTTTCTAACAAACTGTATTGTAAAGAAGATATATTAGCTGAATAATTTGAACGTTCTTTCAACGTTATCTTTAGCAACAGTCTTCAGTGTTTCCATCTCTGATTTAATTGCATTTCTTTCATTATCAAGTGCAGCTAATTCATGGTCGTACATTCTATCTTTTCTGTCGATTTTTCGCATATCAGCTTCGTACTTAGCTTCTGCTTTTCTGAGCAAAGTTTCATCAGGAACTTCTTGCAGATTTGTATCAATGCTGACACTTGTTTCGTATAATTCATTATCAGAATTTGGCTTAAATAGGTATATCATTCCTTCATTTATCATATTTCTAAGCCATACAGGGTCATCGCCGTGTGTCAGCCTTGGATCATCCTCTGCTAAAAGTTTATATCCGTTTTCGTGCATTCTGTTAAATAAATCTCTTGCAGCATCAGCTCCTGAATTATTTACTTTTATTTGAGTTAACGCAGGTGCACTTGCAGGTATAACCGGAGAATTATTTGGAGCTGCTATAGATACTCCGTCAAAAGTCTCAGTTGATTTATTCAAACCCACGAAGTTCAAGTCTGTATTGTTTGAGTAGTTATTATTTCCCTGTACCTGAGCCTCCATGACATTACCAACGAATGCACCTTGCTCTGTAGTGTTTATATCCTCAGACCATTCATTTATCATTGTTGAAGTTGAATCACAATTATTTATTTGTGCATATGCAATTTTTCCTGCAAAACCGCCAAGTATCCATTCTTCAGATGCATCACGGAATAATTCTAATTGTTCTACCCCTTCCTGAGTACTTGCAGCACAATTATAATGAATCTCTCCTGAAGCTGAACAATTTGTTATTTCAGAACCGCCTTTGTCAGCTGCGAAACCAACGAAACCACCGGCCCCTGCAGTTGAAGAATAAACATCTGAAGATGTAGAGCAGTTATTGATGGTTGTGTTACCAAGTTGGTAAGTACCACCGGAGCGTGTGCCGCAAATATAACCAATAAATCCGCCAACTACAGCGTAAGTTGCCTTATGACCAACCTCTCCAATATATTTACTTCTAACATCACCGGAACTTGCGCAATTTGATATATCTGCGTTTGTACATTGCCCAATAAGCCCACCGCTAATTTGATTGTCGGCACACACATCACCCGTAGCAGAACATTCTCTGATTATTACCTTATCTGTTGTTGAGTTCCCAAGAACTTGCCCAACCAAGCCGCCGGCTTGACTCTCTGAAGTTACATCGACTGATGATGTACAATATTCTATAGTGCCGTGTTTAACTAATCCAATAAGTCCTCCAACAGTTGCTCTCGTGCTTTGAATTGTACCAGAGGCTTTTACATTTGAGATTGTACCGGTTGTATTTACCGCATTTGCCAATAAGCCCTTTGATACTTCGGTTGAACCGGATATTGTTAGATTTGATATACTGGAATTACCTCTGACGTTGTTGAATAATGCCTTATCAAGCCCTGTGATAGAATGTCCGTTACCGTCTATTTGGCAATTTGTAATGTCTGCAGAGTTATAGGCTAGTCCTGTCATATCTATATCGCCCATAAGTCTGCAGCTTGCACCTGTTGGGTTAGTTGCAAGAGCGGCTGCCAGTTGTCCTGCAGTGTATATTTCCAGTACGCTGCCATTCATCAGATTTGAGTCTACTCTGCCTGTTTGTAGAGCAGCAAAATAATCTTTGTTATTTTGCCCGAATGAAGTTTCATTATCTGTTGCTTTCCTATAATTGTCGATTATTGCTGGAGTTACAATTTCTGCATCATCGCCGTCCATTTTTAAAACATATCCCATAGCAACAAGTTTGTTATATGTTGCGTCAATATTAGTAAGAGAGCCTTTGTTGTTAATGGTTTTAAACTGTATTTTTGTTGCTTCAAGTGAATCCAGGTATTCTTCGTAAACACGGCGTGATTCGTTCGCCATCTGGAGTTTTTGAGCCTCCAGTTTGGCCGCTTTGTATTCAATCTGGTGCATTCTTGCAGTCAGATTCAATAATCTAGCCTGTGATGACGACATTCCCATAGTTACATCAATTTCCTTATAATTTTCCTAATTACCTACGTTAACGGTTATATTTGCAAAAATCTTTAATTAATTACTCTATATAAAGCGGATTTTGTTACAAAATTTTACATAGAAATAGAAAAATTTTTTAATAAAAATTAACA
>JAILHQ010000068.1 GCA_024695725.1 Cyanobacteria bacterium RUI128
AACCCTTTTAATAAAATATCTTTATCATAAAGCGGTGCAATAATGTGTAGTTTAAATTTTGCTTTAAATAATTTGGCAATACCTAATGCTAATAACAACAAGTGTCCGCCTTTATTTATCGAACTGTTTGCGACAATTCCAAATGATATACAATCTTTTTGATGACTTAAATGATATTCGTGTGATTCACATCCGGGATATGATACTGTGATATTTGAAGGTTTCACATCGCAATTTTTTACGTAATCTTGTTTTACAATATCCGAAACCGCAATCATTTTTTGTGAATTTGAATGTTTATGAAATTCCGCTGATTGTTTTTTTATTTTATTTTTATCTTTAAAAAATCTAAAAGGTTTTATAAATACCGGAACTTTATTAAACCGGTGTTTTGTCGTATGTGTCTGTAAAATTGTTCCGTTAAAATAGGGTAACTTAAGCATTGAAATTATTTTATCGTAATTTTTTTGATAAAGATGTTGTTGTAGTTTTTCTGTACTACTACCTTCTAAAATGTTTTGTATAACAAATTCATTTGTATTGTCCTTGTTATAATCGAATTGAGATATTTTCTTTGAATAAATATCCACATGACAATTTAAATCACTTGTGAGTGACAGATACAAATTTCGAATAACCACGCCTGCTCCACCGTATTTTGATGCGGTATCTTTATCTGTTATCCAGTTTATATCGTTCAATATAAGTGCAACTCTATATTTTTTATTCATATTATATTAAATTTCCTAATTATATACTTTATGTCTATTAATAGAATTGTAGTATATCGTAAAATTGTTGTCAATAATATAAAATTTAAGAATGGATAAGGGTGATTTTTTAAAATTGGGACATAAAATAAAGTTTGAACGTAGTCAAAGGAAGATCTCACAACTTGAACTTTCTTTGAAAACGGGCTTGACAACCAGAACAATAAGCAGAATTGAGTGTGGTTCTATCGACCCGAAGTATTCAACATTAAAAAAGATAGCCGAAGCCTTTGATATCGATTTAGTAAAATTATTAGATTTTAAATTATAGTTTAATATACATAATTGCATTTCATTCTTAATCTTTTATAATAGTTATACGGAGTGTTTGTAATTTTGGGAATAAAGATGAGAGATTGGGCAAATAAAAAAGTTTTAGTTTTAGGTTTTTCACTGAGCGGGAAAGCCGCAGCAAGGTTTTTAGCAGATAAAAAATGCAATGTTTATATTACTGAAGCAAGAGAGCAAAAACCTGAAGATGAAAAAGATATCAAAGAATTAGAATCACTGGGAGTAAACCTCGAGTTTGGCGGACACTCAGAAGAATTTACTTCAGGGGTAAATGTTGCAATAGTCAGCCCGTCATTCCCTATGGAAAATGAAATATATATCAAGCTCAAAAACGAAGGAGTTGATATAATCTCCGAGCCTGATTTGGCATATTTAGAAAGCGATACTCCGTTTATATCCATAACTGGTACGAACGGCAAGACAACTACAACAGCGCTTGTGTCACATATTTTATCAACCCAATACAAAGCGCCTGCCTGCGGAAATATAGGCCAGCCGCCTGTTGCTTTGGTAAACGACAAACCTGATTATTTTGTCTGTGAAATCAGCTCTTATCAGGCAATACACAGCAAATATCTTCAGTCAAAAATCGCCTGCTGGACCAATTTTACACCTGACCATATAACATGGCACAAAACTCTGGAAAACTATTTTGATGCAAAAGCTCAACTTTTCGGGGTAAATGATATTGAGTTTTCAATATTTAACGGTGCAGACGAAAAATTGTTGGAATATGCGAAGAGTGGGAAATGCAGGGGTAAATTGTTCCTGTTTGATAAAGAAACGGATAATTCTTCATACATAAAAAATGATGCAATTTATTTTAAACGTGACGGCAAAGAAGAAAAAATTATTGATTTAAAAGACTGTTCTCTCGTCGGTCATCACAATTATCAAAACATTATGTGCGGTGTAATTATTGCAAAATTAACAGGTATAACTAATGAAAACCTAAAATCTGCAATTATGTCCTTCAGGGCACCTGAACACAGATTAGAAAAAGTCAGAGACTTTAACGGAATAACTTTTTACAACGATTCAAAAGCAACAAATCCTGAAGCATCTATTGTTGCAATAGATTCGTTTAACAACCAAAATGTTGTTCTTATCGCAGGGGGCAGGGATAAACTCACAAGCCTTGACGAATTCTGCGACTCGGTAAATAAACACATTAAAACAGTAGTTTTAATCGGAGAAGCGACAGAAAGATTTGAAGAAAATCTTAAAAATAACGGTTTTTCTAATATAATAAAAGAAAACTCAATGGAATCTGCCATTGACAAATCTATCGAACTTGAACCTGATGTAGTTCTGTTGTCGCCTGCGTGTGCAAGCTTCGATATGTTCTCAGGTTACGAAGAAAGAGGAAAAGTTTTTAAAGACTATGTATTATCAAAAAGATAACGACCAAAGAATGTTGAGAAACGTAACTCAGCAGAATATTGTTATCACACCGCCTGACAAGGTGTTGACAATTGTTGTCCTGTTTCTGGTCATAACAGGTATTATGGCAGTATTTTCAGCCAGTGTACCTAAATGTATAAACTCAGGGATTTCGCCTCTACACTTCACTTATATTCAATTAAGCGGTGTAATTCTTGGCTATTTGGGTTTAAGAATAATGTGCAATTTGGATTATAAAAAACTGGTCAATCTGACAAACGGATTCGCTGTTTTTGTAATCTGTATGCTTGTATTGGTATTAATGACAGGTGATATTATCAATGGTGCACAAAGGTGGATAAGTATAGGCCCCTTGAGTTTACAACCGTCAGAATTTGCAAAACCTGCCGTGGTAATGCTTTTAGCAAGAGTATTCGCAAAAGATGCGGCTCTTTTAGATTCAAAAAAATGGTCTGCATTCTTTTTAATCATAATCATGGTTTTACTGATTGCTAAGCAACCTAACCTGAGTATGGTTATACTACTTTTTGCTACATCTGTTGTAATGTATCTTGCGGCGGGCGGTTCAAGAAAATTGGTCGGAAGTGTATTTTTAGGCGGTCTTGGAGTAGTATTTATTGCGATAACAAGTATGCTTGGCGGTTCTGTTATAGGCATGGGGAAAACCGGAACTTTCCTTTTGCCATATCAGTTACAACGTATCGTGATTTGGTTAAATCCCGAATCTGATCCGTTGGGCGCAGGTTACAACATTATTCAGTCTATGGTTGCATTCGCTTCAGGCGGACTTTGGGGCTGTGGATATGGTGCTTCCAAACAAAAACTTGCCTGGCTTCCTGAAGCACACACAGACTTTATATTTGCAGTTATAGGTGAAGAACTCGGGTTTATCGGGTGTGTATTTTTGATAGGTTTATTCTGGACAGTTTTGCAAAGAGGGTTCGCTATTGCATCTAAATGTCCTGATATGTACGGGAAATTGCTTGCAATAGGTCTTACGTTCTCTATTTGTTTTCAGGCGTTCCTTAATATGAGTGTTGCAAGTTCAATGTTGCCTGCAACGGGGGTTCCGCTTCCGTTTATCAGTTACGGTGGTTCTTCAGTTATGATAACATTATGTATGATAGGAATTTTACTAAATATCTCTAAAAAAAGAGTACAAACTATAAGGGTAAGACAAAATGTCTAAAAGATTTTTTATTACAGGCGGTGGTACAGGGGGACATATCTATCCCGCAATTGCTGTTGCGGATGAGCTTATGAAAAACCCTGATAATGTCGTTTATTATGTCGGGAATCCGGATAATCTGGAATACTCAATAGCAGAGAAAAAAGGGTATAAGTTCTTACCCGTAAAAGTTAAAGGTATGCCGAGAAAGATTAGTTTCGGGTTCATTCTGTGGGGTTTTCAGCTTTTGTGGGCTATAATAAAAAGTTTTTATTATCTGTTAGCCTACAAACCAAACATGATTTTCGGAACGGGCGGATACGTTTCAGCACCGGTACTCATAGCAGCTCTGATTCACAAAAAGACACCTTATATGCTTCACGACTGCGATATGCAGCCGGGAATAGTTACCCGAAAACTGTCTAAAAAAGCAAAAGTTGTATCACTTGCGTTTGAAGGCGCTAAAAAGTTTATCAAAAACAGAAACTGCTACATCAACGGCAACCCTCTCAGACCTGAGTTTAAAACTTTAGACAGAGATACCGCAAGAGAAAGCCTTAAATTTGATAAAGACAGACTACTTCTCTGTGTAATGGGCGGTTCTCAGGGTTCTAAGTCAATAGACAACGCTTTTGTCGAAATAATAAAAGAACTTTCTCAGGTTCACAATATCCAGATAATTTTCCAGACAGGCCCAAACAATTACAACGACGTAATCGACAGATTAACCAAATTGTACAAGGACTATACAAAAGATAAAAATATATTGATAAGACCGTATTTTGACGATATGATTACGGTTGTAAAAGCATCTGACGTCGTTATTTCAAGAGCAGGTTCTCTGAGCCTTTCGGAAATTTTTGCATCTGAAGTTGCACCTATTCTGATTCCGTACCCTTATGCGGCGGCAGACCATCAGAGAAAAAATGCAAAATATGTTCAGGAAAACGATGCCTGCATTTATCTTGAAGACAGTGATGCAGACCCTAATTCCCTGCTGAAGATAATTCTTGATCTGAAAAATAACCCTGATAAAGTGGAAAATTTAAAGAAAAAATCATCGCAGCTTGCTAAACCTGATGCGCTTGAAAACATTATGGAACTCGTTGAAAGAGTTTCAAAATACAATGACTAGGGGGTAAATAATAGGGGTAAATAATAGGGGGTAAATAATGAATATATTATTTGTTATTGATAAAATCGAACTAAAATATTTTGAGTTTAACAACCTTGTGACCAATTTTTGGTTTATAAAAGAATTTCTTGAAAGAAGAAACAGGGTATTTATTACCACGAATAACAGATTATATCTGAAAAACTCTACTGCGCACGCACTTTGTTTTGAGGCTTATTTAGAAAACAAAAATATTTTTTACAAAAAAAATACGCTTGATGTAAAAATTGATGATTTTGAACTGGTAATGTTCAGACCTGATCCGCCTGTTGATACAGATTATATCAATGCAACTTATATTCTGGACTTTGCTAAAAACACGAGAATAGTTAATGACCCGACATCAATAAGAGGATTCAATGAAAAATTACACGCAACTTTATTTTCAGAATTTATGCCAAAACACATAGTTACTGCATCAAAGGATAAGATAGAAGAGTTTCTGAAAGAGTGCGGCGAAATTATTCTTAAGCCGTTAAACAAATGCTTCGGCAGCGGGGTTATGTACCTGCATCAGGGTGATCCTAACACAAGAACCATCATAAACGGTATGACAAACGACGAAAATTCTGTTGTAATGGTTCAGCAGTTTATCCCTGCCGTCAAGTACGGCGATAAGCGTGTTCTGACCTTAGGCGAAACCGTTCTTGATGAATGTGTTATGAAACTTCCGACTTCTGACGATTTTAAATTCAATACCCACAGCGATGATTTCATCAAAAAAGGTGTGCTTTCGGAAGAGGAACGTGAAAACTTTACTCAGGTTGCAAAAAAATTAAACGGTATGGGCATTTATATGGCAGGCTTAGACGTTGTTGACGGACAGATTATCGAAGTCAACGTCACAAGTCCATGTTATTTCATAAAAGAAATAAATAACAACTTCTGCACAAATGTTGAAAAGAAAATTTGTGATTACATACTGTCTTTAGCCCAAACGACACGCACAGATGCGTGTACAACAGAAGACCATTACATGTATCAGACAAAAACTGTTTAATCTAAGAAATCAGCATCGTCCATATCAAGTTCGAGATTATCTTCGTCCTGATCGTCTGACATTTGAAGAAGAGGCTCGTCTTTGTTTTCTTCTTTTTTATCTTCGTCTTTTTGTTGTTTCTTTCTTCTTGCGTAAACACCCATTCCGCCGCCGGCTTCAGGGTCTGAAGAGTATGATTTAAAAGGGTCGCTTCCGCTTATTCCGAATGACATAATCTTCTCCTGTACTTTTCATCATTATAAAATATTTTTTTGAGTTTGTACAGATTAAAAATATTTTATGAGATAATCATTTATAATGAACCTGACTGATTTATTTCAAAACAAAAATTTTCTTATGTTTGCGGCAACTGTTTCCTACGTGTTTGGATTATTTGCCTACTTTATTGACAAACCTGTGTTATTTGCGGGAATTTTCACTCTTGCATCAGTAATTTTACTGATTAAAGAAATTCCGGGTAAATATGTTTTGATTTGGATAGGGGTATTTTATTTCGGTTTTTTTAACGCAAATTTAAGAATAAAAAACATTGATACCCTGTTTAAACTTGCACCCTCAAACGCAGTTATAACAGGGCAAATAGTATCTGTGCCGAACAATAATTTAAAACATAACACAAAATTTTTCTTCAAGGCAGACAAAATAAAAATTAACGATGAAACCTATGAAAACATCAATAATAAAACTCTGGCCGGAATAAGCAGTTTTGATGAAAACTCTGATTTTTCAGATTTAAAAATAGGTAATTACTATGAGATAAGCGGAAAACTAAGACGTCCTTTTACCTCTACAAACCCGTCGCAATTCTCTTATTCAAACTATCTGAAAAACTTTAATACCTACACAACTTTTTACGCAGACAAAAAAGATATAAAACAAATAAACAAAAAACTGACCTTCAGATGGAAAATGATGCAATACCTGAACAATAAAAGAGAAAATATTCTCAAATCACAGGCAAAATATATAAAATCGCCAAACAACACAATTTTAGGCGGTATTATCTTTGGAGACGACGCCGTTGCACCTCCGGACTATATAAAAGCATCATTTATACATTCGGGACTTTTGCATATCCTTGCGGCATCAGGAATGAACGTTGCCTTTATCAGCAGTTTTCTGTTCTTTTTTATGATCAGACTGGGAGTACCTTACAAAATCAGAATAGCATCAGGAATCTTTGTCACAATTTTATACTGTCTTATGACAGGACTGGGAGCATCAGTCATAAGGGCAGGACTAATGCTTATTTTCATTCTGTTCGGGAAACTGATTGACAGAGATGCTCACAGTATTTCACTGCTCTCGTTTGTCGCCCTGCTTATGCTTATCTATAACCCTGCGTTCATAAATGATGTTAGTTTTCAGTTATCGTTCATTGTAACTCTGGGTATTCTGCTTACGGCAGAGGCAATTCTTCAGTATATAAAAAATGTTCCGGCATGGCTTTCGGGTTCAATACTTATCCCGATAGTTGCACAGCTTTGGGTAATACCCGTTCAGATGTTTTATTTCAATACCATCAGCGTATATTCCGTTTTCGCAAACATTTTAAGTATGCCGTTTCTTATGGTGCTGAGCTTTGGCGGGTTTTTATGTTCAACGTTTGCACTGCTTGAACCGATAGCAAACTTTGTATGCCATATTTTTAGTTATATTCTGAACCCTTGCCTTAATATTCTGGTTTATATCTCAGGTTTCTTTGCGCACCTGCCTCATTCGCTATATACAACAACTCACCCGAACGTTCTTCAGGTCCTTCTGTACTATATAATTTTGAGCCTCTTAATCTATCTGATAAAAATCAGATTTGAGAACAAAAACATTTTAAAAATTTCGGCTGTCTTATCACTGGTTTTGATACTGTCTGCGACCGTACATCTGCCAAACCATAACTTTGAGGTTATTTCTTTTGATGTCGGAAACGCTGATGCGTTCTTGCTGAAATCACCACGCGGTAAATATTTTGTCATTGATACGGGTAAAACAGGTTATGACGGCAGACGTTCCCAAGCGGATATTATTATGCTCAAATATATGAAAGATAACGGAATTAAGGATATTGAAGGTCTTATTATTACCCACTTTGATGCTGACCATGCAGGGGGTGCTGTTGATATTATGAAGAACACCGACGTTAAAAAGATCTATCTTAATTCGGTAAAGGATGATAAAAAATTAGCACAGGAAATATACAAAACCGCTGACAGTAAACGATACACCTATAAAGTTCTGGCTCAAAATGATTCGGTAATATATAAAGAACCAAATTTTGAGATAAAAACTTTTAGGGCAGATATTCCGCAGCACGGTTCAGATAAAGAAGCTAATGAAAACTCTGTTATAACTCTTGTAAAAAATCACAAAACAACAATGTTGTTTACGGGAGATTCAGGTGTTAAAGCCTTTGAACAGATAAAACCAAAACTTCCGCAGAATATAACCGTTTTAAAAGTCGGACACCACGGCGCAAAAGACGTTGTAAACAAGGAAATGCTTGAATATTTAAACCCTGAAATATCGCTAGTTTCGGTAGGGTATAACAAATACGGGCACCCAAACCCTGCAACAATCAAACTGCTCTCAAAAACAAAAATCGTAAGAACAGATAAAATTCACGCAATAAAAATCATTTCCTGCAAAAACGGTTATGAAATTGACGGATATGATTCTACAAAACGAAGATTTTATAAGAAATATTCAAAAAAGTGCAATTAGTGTATAATATAAAAAAGTAAAAGCGTAACAGGAAGATTTTATGAAGAAAAAGATTTTAATAGTTGGTAATTCTGCAAAAGAGTCCGCATTGGCAAAGATGTTATCAGAAGAGTTTGAAATATTCGTCGCTCCGGGTAACGACAGTATGAAAGAGTTTGCAACAATTGTTGATATAAGAGAAAACAACGTTATTGAGCTTGTAAACTTTGCACTGGAAAATGATATCTTTTTCACAATTGCGTCATCAGAAACGGCAATAAAAGAAAACATCACAGATATTTTTAATGATAACGGTATGATGATTTTTGCGCCAAGCGCAGCATCTGCACAGATTGCAACAAGCAGAGCGGCAGCAAAAAAACTTTTTTATAAACTTCGTCTGCCAACCCCTCATTTTGCGATTTACGAAAAGAAAAATCTTGCGTTGGACTATATTAAAAAATCTGAAATGCCTCTTGTACTGAGCACCGACGGACATAAATCAAAAAATTCCGTTATGGTTTGTCCTTCTGCTAATATTGCAAAAGCTTTTACTGAAGACTGTTTCTTCAGCGGGGAAAACAAGGTTATAATCGAAGAATACGTTTACGGAACACCGTTTTCTTTTTACGTAATTACTGACGGTTACAAGGCGCTTCCTCTCGGAAACACAAAAGATTATAAATTTTCACTGGAAGGTGACGGCGGAGTCTGGACTGAAGGTATGGGTGCAGCGTCACCGTTTACAAGACTTACGTATGATGATGAAGACTACCTTATGAACGAAGTCGTCTATCCGATTATAAACTATTTATCGGAAGGTCTAAAACCATATATGGGTATATTAGGATTTGACTGTGTACTGACTCCTGAAGGCGATATCGCTATAACAGAGTGCAGACCGTTTTTACAGGACCACGATGCACAGGCAGTCTTATCAATTCTTGAAAACGACATCTTCAAACTTATGCATGCCTGCGTTATCGGATCCTTCTCGGATGAGTACGACATGCTTGATTTCAAAGACGAATTTGCAGTCAGCTGTGTGCTTTCATCAGGGCAGTTTAAAAATGACGTTATAACGGGACTTGATGATTTACAGGACACAACTTTTGTTGATCACATAAACACGAAACAGAACGAATATACTGAATTTGAAACCCTTGGGGGGAGAACTCTTGTTTTAACCTCAACGGCGAAAACACTGAGCAGGGCAGGCGAAAACCTGTATGACGAAATAGAAGCCCTTGATTTTAGGGGCAAATCTTACAGAAAAGATATCTGTAAAGTACCTGCACATATTTAATCTTCTTATAAACCCATGTTTTTAAATGTTAAGTTTTGTATAAATTTCAATATTTTAATAAAAAATATTGAAATTTAGTGGCAAATTATTTTTTTTCAGGCTTTCTTGCATGTACAAGTATCTGTAACCAATGGAGAAATGAAATGAACATAGATAACAATTACGCAATGAAGCCCCAATTTAGCAGTTTAAAGATTTCAAAACGTACCCTTGGGATAATGGATTCAAGAGGCGAACTAGCAGATTTTAATAAATTTTTACCTAATTTGCAAAGGAAGGCTAAAAAGGCTGACATAACAGTTTATGCAGCTACACGACAAAATGGTTTTGTACCTGAAGTAACGTATGGAATTAGTATTCGTCCATTGAGCAAATTAAAGGATAATGCAGTAACCAAATTTTTAGGATTATCAAAAAACAAAAAAGGCGACGCTTTTTTCCCTATAAACAGTAACAGAGCTACTGAAAAAACCTTCAGAGACTTATACAACTCTGCATATTACAACAGAAATTATAAATCGGGAATTGTTTATATAGCACCGCAGAAATAAATTGAATTTCAATAATAATAAAAAAGAGAACAAATGATTTTGTTCTCTTTTTTGATTTATAACTAATTTTCAGAATTAATTTTCATTAGTTTTATTTTCAATTTTACGCATTGTAGGGAATGCGATAACGTCACGGATAGTAGGCGAGTTAGTCAATAACATAACTAATCTGTCTATACCCATACCCATACCGCCTGTCGGTGCAAGACCGTATTCAAGTGCATTGATATAGTCTTCATCAATAGACATTGCCTCTTCGTCGCCGTTAGCCTTAGCCAAAGCCTGAGCTTCAAATCTGTATCTCTGGTCGATAGGATCAGAAAGTTCAGAGAACGCATTTGCGATTTCCCAGCCGTTGACACGAGTTTCAAAACGTTCGGTCAGTCTGTCATTATCTCTGTGAGCTTTTGCCAAAGGTGAAATTTCACGAGGATAATCAATGATGTGACAAGGCTGAATAAGAGTAGGTTCAACCTTTTCTTCAAATACTGCATCAATTACCTGACCCCAGTTCATATCTTCATCAACTGCGACGTGCAATTCTTTTGCTTTCTGAACAGCCTCTTCAGCTGTAAAGATTTCCATAAAGTCAACACCGGTTGCCTCTTTAACCGCACCGAGCATTGTTTTTCTGTCCCAAGGAGGAGTCAGATCGATTTCATTATCGCCGTACTGAATTTTTGTTGTTCCCAAAACTTCCTGAGCAACGTATGCAACGAGGTTTTCGGTTAATTCCATCATATCGTTGTAATCAACATAAGACTGATATAACTCAATCATGGTAAATTCAGGGTTGTGACGAGTATCAATACCTTCGTTTCTAAAACATCTTGAAAGTTCAAAAATCTTTTCACTCAAACCGCCGACCATAAGTCTTTTTAAGTGAAGTTCAGGAGCGATTCTCAAGGTTAAATCCATATCAAGCGTATTGTGGTGAGTTACAAACGGTCTTGCGTTTGCACCTGATGCCTGAGTATGAAGCATTGGAGTTTCAACTTCGAGGAAGCCCTGATTTGTCAGATATTCTCTTATTTTCTGAATAATAAGACTTCTTTTTCTGAAGGTATCTCTTGTCTTTTCATTAACGATAAGATCAACATATCTTTGACGATATCTTGTTTCCTGGTCTGTCAGACCGTGGAATTTTTCAGGCAGAGTCTGAAGTGATTTTGAAAGAATGGTATATTCTTTAGCCTTGATGGAAAGTTCCCCTCTCGGAGTTCTTCTGACTGAACCGTAAAAACCCATAATATCGCCGACATCAACAAGTTTAAGCATTTTAAACTTCTCAACATCCATATTATCTTTGTGAGAAAAAATCTGAATTTTGCCTGATGAATCCATAAGGTCAATAAACATGCCTGTATTTCTGATAGCCATAACACGACCTGCAACAGAGTAGAAATCTTCTGTTTCTTCACCTGCAGGCAAATCTTTATATTTTTCCTGTAAATCTTTAGCATCTATATCTTTATTGTATTTGTAAGGATACGGATTAATTCCTTTATCCATAAGTTCTGTCAACTTTTGAAGTCTGCGCTGACGCATTGTTTCTTTTGCTGATATAGGTTCTCTTGTTTGTGTTTCACTCATTTATATGTCCTCTTTAATTGTGTTATATGATAATATTCTAACATAAACAGAATAAAAATCGGTTTCTCATTCAATAAAATATTATATTTACAAGTATGGTAAATTACTTTAGAATAAATAAAAAAACAGAGGTAAATAATGACACAAATAAACATCGCATTCGGAGCAACGGAAGAATGGCTGAGATATACCTATGTAACCATTTGTTCAATCTTGGCAAATGCCAATGAAAAAGATGATTATAAATTTTACATAATGTGTGATTCGGTTGATATAAATTTCGATCCTATGGTCAAATGTTTTGAGAAAATCAAACACGCAGAATACAAATTTATAAAGATGGATAACTCGGAATTTGAAGGCGCTATACACGACTGGCTTGGGGTATCTTCATCCTACCGCCTTAAGTTACCGTCTATTATAGATGATGACAAGGTGCTTTATCTTGATTCAGACATAATCGTTTTGAGTGATATTGCAGAATTGTACAACCACAATATTGACGACTACTATATTGCGGCAGTTGAAGATAAATGTTCTCATTTTATGAGAGAAAGAGTTAATCTGAAAGAAGGCGAAACCTTTATCAACGGGGGCGTTCAGCTTATGAACCTTAAAAAATTCAGAGAAGATAATCTTGAAGAAATTATCTTTAACAAACTTCGTGAGAGCGATTTTTACACGGATCAGGACGTAATAAATGATGTTTGCAGAAGTAAAATTTTACAGCTTCCGCTTAAATTTAACCTTATGCCGATAGAAAATCCGGGGCACTACGTAAACAGACGAAAAGAGTTTGAAGAAACACTTGAGGCACCGGTTGTTATACACTACACAGACAAACCATGGAGAAGTGAAGTTAAATACGGGGAATGCTGGTTCTTTTATGCTTCCGCACTGTCAAAAATTCTCAACAGTATTGATACATAAAGTTTAAATGAGAATTATTGAAATATTACCTGTGCATTTGGGCAGAGTTTCCGAATTGTACTGATTACAGTTCAGAATAATTATTCCTTTGTTTTCGCCAAGTTCTTTTACAAATTCGGATATTTGTTTTTTTGTACATTCAAAATCTTTTACTTCCTTCATAATAAGCGGGATTTCTGTAAGACTCATCATAATTTCAGCCACCTGCAACAATTCTTTGGGGGTTAAACTTTCCATTGTAAACGATTCGTGTTTTGTCAGTTTCCCAAATACATCTTTGGTTAAATCAGAAATTGATATATCAGACAAAAATACCACAGTGGGAATTTTATCCTTAATAGTTTGTCCTAAAATAATATTTGT
>JAILHQ010000087.1 GCA_024695725.1 Cyanobacteria bacterium RUI128
GAGCAATTCAGAAAAGGCGGAAGATTGTATTATTTTGGAGCAGGAACATCAGGCAGACTTGGGGTTTTAGATGCATCCGAATGTCCTCCGACCTTTGGGGTAAAACCGGATATGGTTAACGGTATTATTGCAGGGGGCGACAGAGCTATCCGTACTGCAGTTGAAGGTGCAGAGGATAATTTTGATTTTGGAAGAGAAGATGCAAAAGTTTTGGGCAAAGATGATGTTTGTGTAGTTATTTCAGCAAGCGGAAATCCGGGGTATTTGCTCGGCGTTTTGGACAGGGCAAAAGAGCGCGGAACAAAAACTATTGCAATAACCTGTAACCCGAAAGGTAAAATTTTAGAGGAAGCCGATAACGGAATTTGTGTGGTTGTTGGTCCTGAAGCTATTACAGGTTCAAGTCGTATGAAGGCAGGTACCGCTCAAAAAATGGTTCTTAATATGTTGTCAACAGGCGCTATGGTCAAAACGGGTAAGACGTACGAAAACCTGATGATAGATGTTATGCCGACAAATTTAAAACTGAGAGACAGGGCTTCAAGAATAGTTTCTGAAATAGCCGATGTTGATAAAGAATATGCCCGTAATGTTCTGGAAAATTCGGACTGGAAGGTTAAAACCGCAATAACAATGATTAAAGGCGGTATGGATAAAGACGAAGCTAATGAACTCCTTGATAATAATGACGGAGTTTTAAGAAAGGCATTAAATACTTTGGCTTAAGAGATTAAGTACCTGTATATTTAAGCTTGCCGTTTTCTACAGTCCAGTTTACTTCGTTTAGTTTATATACGTAGAATTTGCCGTGTTCTCCTTTACCGGTTCCGCCACGGCTGCTATAATAGTTACCCCATTCAAGGTTGTCAGTCGAGTCGGAGTATCCCTGACCGTTACCGTTGGTTATTACGATGTGTCCTGCTTCATTAGCGAATGTATCACCGGATTCCGGAACATAGATTACAAAATATCCGGCAGGGAGTGATTTAATGTCGCTATACACAATGTCTCTTGCTTTGCCATCTTCGACAGCGACTGATTTTACTTGTGTAAACATGTTTGGATGTGCGTCAAACCAATTCTTTGCATGTCTAGGTTTTGTACCGTAATTTACCATATCTTCAACATTTATTCCTGCAGCTCTCATTGCATTTTTAACACCTGTTAAACAATTAGCGCCGCCTTCAAAACTTTGCCTTGCTTCGTTATATGCAGCAGTAGCAAGGATTTCGTCCTGTTGAGAAATTCTGCCTGTGGTTGTGTTCACATTTACACTTAGCGGAGTTACGTGTTGGAAACCACGTCTATGGCCTCTGTTAGTTACATAAGATTCGTTGTCTGGTGTGTATTGAGCTGTTGCTCTCAGAACAGTCGGATTAGTTCCGCTATCGTTATATCTGTCGGCGTGATTTTGTTGATATTCTTGCCTGAAGTCTCTTTCGGCATTGCCTATTGCATTAGCATAGCTTGTTCTTAATGTTTCGGCTTCTGTGCCGGTTATGCCATCAGATGTTGTAACTCCGGCGCTTATGTTGCTTCTGAGAGTATTTAAGTGTTTAAGGATAAGTTTGACATCCTGATCCTTGAGTGATTCAGCTTCAGCCTGAGTCAAACCAAAGCCAAATGCAATTTCTCCGTTTTGTAATGCGGTTATTAGTTGTTCTTTGAGTTCATTATTGAGTGTTGGCAGATTTCTAATTATTTCAATTTCTTCTGCAGTATTCAGATATTCATCAGGATTTTTGTACATCTTAGGCATAAATACCAGGCTGCCCATCTGACCGCTGTTGTCCATATCATTAAATACTCTTGTTGCTTCAGCTCTTTCAGCCGCTTCTCTGAGTTCCTGACGGTGTCTTTCAATCGCTTCTGCTCGTCTTGTAGGGTCTTCATTAAAGGTAATGCCGTTTGCATATCGTCTGACTCTGTTTGAGTATGACCAATCTGTTGTAAATACACCGTTAGCCAGTTTCCTTCTGTTGCTGCCACCATTCCACATAGCACAAAGTGCATCTTGTCTTGTGACTTCGTTTTCCCAGCCTTGAGTGGTACCATCATCGGTTTCTCTGGCTACTCCGTCAGAGCCCATAGCATAATCTTCAAGTTGTACGTAAGTCCCTTGAGCTACTCCGGCAGCCTTTTGGTATTGTTCACTATTGAGGATTTTGTTGTCCTGAGCAAGTAATATCATTGTTGCAATAGCAGATTTTGCATCATTTGTAACATCTCCTATCTCATTTATACCAAAGCTTTCGAATAATCTTTTAATTGCAGGATCTTGAACGTGTATACTGTATTTGATATTTGTCATACCGACAGAACGGGCACCGCCGGTAAGTGTTTCTGCTACTTCTGGTGCTAAATCAATAAGACCGTGTTTTATCGATCTTGCTGTCCCTGCTGATAAGGTTTCTTTTATAGCAATAGCTATTGCAGTTCTTGCTAATGTATTATAGGTTTCATTATCAAGATTAAGTTCTCTCATCAGTCGTGCTTTATTATCTTTTAGTGACTGTTCAAATCCAGCCAACTTCTCTTTGTATTGTGCGGCATCTCCGGAGTATGTAACTGTAAATTCTAAAGGTTCAGAGAACTGTTCTTCTTCCGGTGGTTCATTCGCGAAACCGCGTGGACTTTCTACATCTCCAATATCTTCCTGAGTGTGTAGTTCTCCTTCTTTATATGTACCTTTTACTACTCGTCCGTCATTAAAAGTGGTTATGACTTCTGCAAAATAATCTTCTGCTCGATCACCATGTAATCTTTCTAATTTTCTGTCTTCAATATCTCCGTCATAGCGGTCATTTATTTCTTCTTCTTTTTGTTTTAGTTCTTCTTCGGTTAAATTGTCTTGCCATTTTGTTTCATTTAATACAATACGAACCTCTTTTATATTTCCTGTCGGATCTTTTATTACCATTTCATATTTTTGAGTTTCTGTATTAAATTCGATTTCAGCGGGGTACTCATATCCATCCGTAAGTTTGTTTCCAACTTTTTTACCATATTGTATTTTGTATATATTAACAATATATTGAATGTCACTCGGAATAGTTTCAGGTTTTATTCTTTTAGGGTTTAGGCGTTCGTATTCTGTCGGGCATTTTTCTTTAAACTCGGCAGGTGTGATTTCTGTTCCCTCAGGACTATAATAATGATATTTTCCGTCATTACCTTTTTCTGCTTTATAGCCTTCTTCGTCGTGATTATTTTCATCTTCCAATGCTAAATCAGAAACAATAGCTGCTTCATCAATATCTGTTACAGATCTAGCCAGGGATGTGGCAGTATTGCCGCGGGTTTTAAAATCTTTTATAAGATTGTCAAACTCATCTTTATCTAATAAATTGTCGTGGTCTGCATCATATTTTTTGAACAATTCTCCAATGTTAACAAGGTCTTTTGTTGTCAGGTTAACAGAAGACGCATATATTCTGCTTCCTGTATCCTGTCCTGCCTGTACAACTCCTTCAGATTCTCTGACAACTGCTCTCAGATATTTTAATAATTCGTCAATAGAAATTTTGCCGTCTTTTTGGCCTGAATCCATAGTATCTATGATTTCTTGTCCGCTCAAATCCACGCGTTTCCCATCTCTTATTTGTCCGTCTAAAGTAAGAGTTGAGTCTTCGTTATCACTCATGAGCATTGAGGCAAAGGTCTGAACTTGTGACACAGAGTTTTTATTCTCTCCGTGGTTAATTTCACCTGTTTCGGTGTTATATTTTGAGTTATCATTTCCGACTCTTCCTCTGTGATGATATGATTTTGCGGCATCTGTTGATGGGGCATCTTTGATGGTTTGTTTTAATGTTTTTTGATCTTTTCGGTTAACAAAGAATATTTTCCCTTCAGCGTTTTTATATCCGACAAATTCTGTACCGTTATATGTTACGGTACAACTGCCGTCATCATTAACTTTCAGTGTTAGTCCGGGCAAGGTGTATTTTTTGTTATTGGACATTACTCCCGTAAAATTTTCCCCTAAAATGTATTTTGCAACAGCGCTATATGCTTCGTCTTCTGATTCAAATATAGCTTGTTCTACAGTATTTGTCTTCTTATCTTTTGTTTCAGATTTTTTTGCTTCGGATATTAAATCAACTAAATCGGTAAAAGAAATGGTTTTATCAGCATTTGTTGCTTTAGAGTCAAAAATGCTTTGAATTCTTTTCTTGGTTGTTTCACTAACTTTTAGCTTGTCAAGATATGACGAGATATTAGTCCAGTTTAGTTTGCCCAGTAATGCCATAACCTAATCTTTCTTCACCATCTGCATGGCATTACGGCATAATTTTGCTTATTATTTAGTATTATGAGGTAAATATTTACAAATTTTAATACTAAATTATTGTTAAAATTTTCCGGCTAGAAAAATTTTAAACATTTTTGTTCTTTTTTACAACGAATGCTATTT
>JAILHQ010000089.1 GCA_024695725.1 Cyanobacteria bacterium RUI128
CAATTGTATCGGAATTTCAAAGGAAACTAACAGACACAGGAATAGATAACGCAATTATTCAGGTTAACGAGTGGGCAGACGGTAAAGAAAACGAAATATCCGAGCTAATCAGTACCCCTGACTGCATGACAAGCAGAACCCTGACTGTGAACGGGGTATTTTCATGTCCGTTTCTTGCTAATGATTACAGAGGAAGATCAGGTTCCGAATTCAAAAATTATTCAAAAACAACAAGACTTGATACTTCATACTGCGGGACCTGCCAAAGAAACAAAGATAAAATGTTTAGTGTGGACATTGATTGGTAATATTTCCCCCTGATTTACTAATAACTTTGTTTCATATATAATCTTATTGCTTAAGTTTACTAAGAAAGGGAATATAAAATGAAAAAATCAGTAAAAGATTTAGGAAATGTTCAGGGTAAAAGAGCGTTAGTCAGAGTTGACGTAAACGTTCCTTTAGACGCAGACAAAAACGTAACAGATGATACAAGAATTCAGGCTATCATTCCTACAGTAAGATACTTACAGGAAAAAGGCGCAAAAATCATTCTTATGGCTCACTTAGGCAGACCAAAAGGAGAATGGAATCCTGAATTTTCACTGGCACCTGTTGCTAAACATATGTCAAAAGTTTTAGGCAAAGAAGTTTTATTCGTTTCCAAACCAATCGGACAAGGTGCTGCTGAAGAATTAGCAAGCTTACAGGACGGTCAGGTTGCATTATTGGAAAATATCAGATATTACAAGGCTGAAGAAGCAAAAGATGATGATATGACATTTGCTGAAGAATTAGCTAAGTTAGGCGATTTCTATGTAAACGATGCATTCGGTGCAGCTCACAGAAAACACACTTCAACTGCTAAGGTTGCTAAGTTATTATCACCTGCAGTTTCAGGTTTGTTAATGGAAAAAGAACTGAGATGCTTATCTCAAGCTCTTGATAACCCAACAAGACCATTCACGGCAGTTGTTGGCGGTGCTAAGGTTTCTTCAAAAATCGGTGTTCTTGAAAACCTTTTAGACAAGGTTGATAACATGATTATCGGCGGCGGCATGGCTTATACTTTCGTTAAGGCTAACGGCGGCAAAATCGGTAACTCAATCTGTGAAGATGACCAAATTGATACAGCTTTAGCTATCCAAAAGAAAGCTGAAGAAAAAGGTGTTAACCTCGTTATGGCGACTGACGTATTAGTTACTGACGATTTCTCAGGCAACGGTACAAACAAGTTTGTTGCTATCAACGAAATTCCTGACGGTTTTGAAGGGGTTGATGCAGGCGAAGCTTCAAGAAAAGCATTTGCTGACGTCCTTCTTTCTTCAAAAACAATCCTTATGAACGGCCCTGTTGGTGCTTTCGAAAACCCTAAGTTTGCTGAAGGTACAAAGGCAGTTCTTGCAGCTGTTGTTGAAGCTACAAAATCAGGTGCTACATCTGTTATCGGCGGCGGCGATTCTGTTTCTGCAGCTAAGAAATTCTTTACTGCAAATGATTTCACTCACGTTTCAACAGGCGGCGGTGCTTCTTTAGAATTCATCGAAGGTAAAATTTTACCTGGCGTTGATGCTTTAGATGAAGCATTAGTAAACGTATAGTGTAAGATATTATATAATTCAAAAGTAGGAAATTTGTTATAAATTTCCTGCTTTTTTATTGACGATTGCCGGAAAATATTATAGAATTGAATAAGGATGAAAATTAGTTAATGGTTATGTATTTTGATATATAAAATGTTTTCAACTATCTATGAGAAAATTATCTCAAAATATTTGATGTAAGTGCTTCTGTTATTTAATGTAAGCATGATTTTGTATATTGAAAATATATTATTGAAAGGAGAAAAAAATGGCAAAAACCAAGACAATCAATGTCAATGATACTGATTATGGCATTTATAACGGTTCAACAGGTAATGACAGATTTGTTGTAACCGCAGGTTATGATTTTTCAATTCAGGCCGACGGAAAAGGTACTGATGTTGTATATTTCAAGAGTCCTTATGCGAATGAGACTCTTGCTAAAAATACAAATGACACATTTAGTTATTCTACAGCTAATGGTACAGATTTGGTTATTTCCAGAACATATAATACATTCACATTATATACACCTGTAGAACCACCTCAAACAGAAGCTGATATTATAGATATTATTAGAAGCGGATACTATTACTTTGACGGTAAATTTTATGAAAGAGGTAGTAAAACCGATAAAATAACCTTAAAAGATTACTTTAAGAATTCAGTTTCTTCTATTAAAACTTTCCAATACGGATCAGAAACAGTAGATATATTGAATGCATTAATCAAGGATCCGACATTTATATCCCCGATATCAGACTGGAAACCAAATACCAAAGGTGTTATTACTGGTTCTGCTTTGGGTGATAAAATCACAATCACGTCAGGTGCAGGTTATTTTGAAGATTTCACATCTCCGGTTACAGTAAATGCAGGTACCGGCAACGATAATGTTACAGCATCCAACTTTACTCAAAAAGTAACTATTAACGGCGGTGACGGTGATGACCAAATAACAGCATGGCAAGGTCAAAACTCTGTAATCAATGGTGGTAATGGTGATGACAAGATTGCTGTCGGTATGACACCTAACTCACTGACTTTTGGAACTGTTGACAATGAAGTTTACAAAAGTCAAATAAATACAGGTAAAGGAGAAAATGAGGTTCATATTATATCATCCTATAAAAATACTGAAACTCACATCACGCCTACCAAAGGTGAAAATCTTACGATTTATTATGAAGCAAGTGTTGCAAAAGGATCAGAAACCGGGGGCATATCAATAATTTTGAATCCGGATGATTATGATATTCCCGGAGAAACAACTTCTTTGGATTCATCTGAATTTGAAGTCTATCGTAAAGGTAATGATATAATTGTTGAAAGAACCTATACATATTATCAAAATGTTATTGAATCAGCAGGATATCAATATGATACAACCGTGCCACAATTGTACAATGCACAGACTTTGGAAGCTATTGATGCTTACAAATATGACGATACAGGACATATTGTGAAAGTAGACAATAAATATCAGTTAAAAGACGGTGTTGAATTACTAATATATAATCCTACAAAGTATTTAGATGGCACTATTAAATACTATGTTAAGGGCAGCAGCCCTGCAAGTGAAGTTCAACCTGAATTTGCAGAAGGAAATTATGTCGTAGCAATGTTTGCAGAGGAAGCTCAAGCAACAGATACGATTGTTATAGAAGATATTGTGAATAAATATGATGCAAGCAGTTTAAATGTTGTTGCAGGATATACTAATGCAATATCAGCTTTTTATGAACCAGGCGATTTGACTTATTTCAATAGTCGTTTCACATTCGACCTAATCAAAGGTACTGTATATAACGAAGCCACTGACTCATACGAAGATATCAAATACTATTCGTATGATGATACAGACTTAAATAAAAAGAAAAAAATCACAACTACAGGCCATGATGAATTGATTGACTTGGCTGATTATAACAAGAAATCAGGTATAACAATTAACGCAGGTGGCGGTGATGATACTATTATCGGTACTAAGAATGCTGACGTTATCAACACAGGTTCCGGGAACAACACTATTGATGGTGGTGCCGGAAACGATACAATAAAACTTGGTAATGGTGTAAATACTGTATTGTTCGGTGAAGGTTCAGGTCACGATACAATTTACAATGCAACCTATGAAGGAACAACATTGGTAACTGCTGCAGGCTCAATGAATAATTTATCATTTGAAAAAAATGGCGATAATTTGGATATCAAATTGAATGATGCTGATTATGTTACATTAAACAAGTATTTTACTGCAGATTCATTGGATAACATCAAGTTTACGGATGGTTCTGTTAGCAGTATAAGTGAATATTTGACATCTGGTGAATATAACGCTAATACTGCTAATAAGCAGTTCCTTACACAAACCGGTAATAATAAAGCTAACAAACTTAATGGTACTGAGTTTGACGATATTCTTGAAGGCGGTAAAGGTAATGATACCTTATTTGGTGCAGAAGGTAAAAACTACCTGATATTCCAAAAGGGTGACGGCAAAGATACAGTTAAATTGAGTGTTGATGAAGAATTACACCTTGTATACAAGGCTGAAGCAGGTGCCGATTTGGATGCTGATGATTTTACATTCACTCGTTCCGGCAAAGATGTAATTATTGCCCGCAAAGGTACAACTGATACAATTACGATTAAAGACCTTGCATTTGCTAACCCTGATGCCGTAACATTTAATATTTATAATAAAGCAACTGAAGATGCAGAATACGGTGCACCTACTACAGTTGATTTATATGCTTATCAATATGAAATAACAGGTACAGCTAAAAACGCTAAAAAGGGTATTGGTGCAACTCTTACCGGTTCTGCTTTAACAGAAAAGCTTATTGGTACGGATTACAAAGATACCTTAACTTCAGGTTCAGGTACCCAAACCTTAATCGGCGGTAAAGGTGCTGATACTTTGAATTCCGGTGAAGGTGCAACTACATTTGAATTCAATACAGGCGACGGTACTGACAAAGTTAATTTAGCAGACAGTTCAGATACCTTGAAGTTCAATGATAAGCTTGTCACAGCCTTGACCTTCTCAGCTGATAAAAATTCACTTACAATCTCTTATGGTGAAGGTGACCTTGTTACATTGACCGATTGGTTTGAGTTTGAGGGTGCAGATTTCGCTACAAACGTAGTTGATGATTCAACAGGCGATTTGACAACACAGTTAGCAACACTTCACCAAAACGTAGCTACCTGGATGGATAATCATACTAATTATGACACTGTTGGCGATGCATTAGCTTCAACAGTTGCTGCTGATGCTGATGCTGTAGCAACACTTCAAGCATATTTCAATTTTAATAATGCATAATATAAAATTATTAGCATTATATTGATATAAAGAGGGAATCTGATAACCGGTTCTCTCTTTTTTTTATAAAAATAATTTGTACAATATTGGCTCATATTTACTGTTTAATTTAAAACTAACCCCTTTAAATATTTTAAAAAATGTGGTATGTTAATTTATATTAAAAGCCTTACTAAAAGGTAACAAAATAATTGGTACTCACTACTTAATATATTGTGTAAAAAATGAGAAGGTATATTTATGGGAATTGAAATTGATAAAGTTTCAGGAAACAATACGGCACAAGATTTGCTTGCAATAACAAGACTTAACGCTGATGTTAAGAGAACAGAAAATACGCAGAAAACCGAACAGGAAGATGCAATCAATAAAGCAAGTAAACAGGACGACAAAAAGGCTCATTTAGACACCTACAAAAAGAGTACGGTTACAAACAGTATCGAACAGCAAATAAAAGAACAACAGGCTAAGATAGATGAAATCAGCAAAAATCTTGAAGGTCTGAAGGAAGCTTACACAACCACAGACAAAGCAAAAGATACAGCGATAGCTGCGAGATACAAAGCAGGTACCGAACTGCATCAGAAAGAAGTGTCGGAAAACGGGCTTAAAAGACTTTTTTATGAATGGAGAATGAAACATCTTCGTCAAAAAGAAGACGAAATGATTGACCGAACCTTCAAAACTTATTATTCACAGTATGACGATGCAATGGGCGTAAGAAAACACGCAAGTAAGTTTTATGATATAGCAGAGGCAGAAGCTTTTGCTGCAATCAGAGCACATACCTTCGCTGACATTGATTACATGACAGCCTTGTGGAGTAAACAGGATGCATACTGGCAGCTTGCCAAAATGCAGATGCGTCTGATATGGGCAAGACACGTAGAAAACAGCAGAAGATTTTTCTATTAAATATACTATTAAGTCCCGTAAAAAGGAGAAACTATGAGAGAAGAGCTTTTATCCATAATTGAAAAAAACAGCAGAATTGATATAAAAGAATTGGCAACAAGACTTGGCGTAGAAGAAATTGAAATTGCCAACGAGCTTGAAGCGCTTGAACGCGAGAATGTAATCTGCGGATATCACACACTTGTTGACTGGGAAAAAACCTCAGTAGAAAAAGTTACCGCACTAATCGAAGTAAGGGTTACCCCGCAACGCGGTCAGGGCTTTGACAGAATTGCTGAAAGAATATACAACTACCCTGAAGTTAAATCTGTTTATTTAATATCGGGCGGTTACGATTTGCTGGTAACACTTGAAGAAAAGTCGTTAAAGGAAATTGCAGGCTTTGTTTCCGACAAATTATCGACTCTCGACAGTGTACTCAGTACCGCAACACATTTTATTCTTAAAAAATATAAAGATCACGGAACTATTCTTGAAAAAAAACACGTTGATGAAAGAGAGGCTATTACCCCATGAGGAATATACTCTCAGACAAAATAATCAACATCAAACCCTCAGGAATAAGGAAATTTTTTGATTTGGTTTCTGAAATGAAGGATGTAATATCCTTAGGTGTCGGAGAACCCGATTTTGAAACACCTTGGCACATCAGAGATGAAGGTATCTATGCCTTTGAAAAGGGTAAAACCTTCTATACCTCAAATTCAGGTTTATTAAACCTGAGAACTGAAATTTCAAACTACATAAAAAGAAAACTCGGGGTAAAATATAATCCGGCAGATGAAATTCTTGTAACAGTAGGCGGTTCGGAAGCTATTGATATCGGGATGAGAGCGTTAATAAATGACGGAGATGAAGTCATTATCCCGCAGCCGTCCTATGTATCATACGAACCGTGCGCAACACTTGCAGGCGGCAAACCCGTAATTATTAACCTTAAAGCAGAAAATGAATTCAGACTGACCGCAGAGGAATTGCGAAATGCAATTACAGACAAAACAAAACTTCTGGTTCTGCCTTATCCGAATAACCCGACCGGCGCAATAATGGAGGACGCAGATTTAAAAGAAATCGCAAAAGTGATTATCGAAAAAGATATTATCGTTATGTCTGATGAAATATATTCTGAACTGACCTATAAAGGCACTCATCACTCAATAACAGAAATTGAAGGAATGAAAGAAAGAACCATTCTGATAAACGGGTTCTCAAAATCTTATGCAATGACTGGTTGGCGATTAGGATATGCCTGCGCGCCGAAAGAAATAATAAAACAGATGACAAAAATTCACCAATACACAATCATGTGCGCCCCGACCATCAGCCAATATGCAGCAATAGATGCACTTAAAAACGGTGACGATGACGTAAAAATGATGAAAGAATCATATAACCAGCGCAGAAGATTTTTAATGAAATCTTTTGAAGAGATGGGAATAGAATGTTTTGAACCGTATGGCGCGTTCTATGTATTTCCTTGTATCAAAAAGTTTGGAATGACAAGTGAAGAATTTGCGACCAGATTACTTCAGGAAGAACGTGTTGCGGCAGTGCCTGGAACTGCCTTCGGACAGAGCGGGGAAGGATTCCTGAGAATATCCTATGCTTATTCTATTGATAACCTGAAAACAGCAATGGAAAGACTACAAAGGTTTATAAGTAAATTATAAATTACCCCTGAAATTTCTTAATAAAGAACGGATAGATACAGGTTATGAACAACCCTATAAGCAGGGTTTGGCAAAACATGCCTGAAAGTGCGAAAATCAGATTAGTCCCTATCATATCCTTAAACATCTCAAAACCTGAGTACAACGCATATACAACAGTCAGACCGACAAGCATTCTTGCGACCTTTTGAGAAAACGTACCAATTTCAGGTTTAAAATCAATAAACCGTTTCTCAATAAACCACCCCAAAAACGCACCTGCCACAAATCCTGATTTGCCAATAGTATCATACTTTATCGGTGTCGGATCATACAATATCTGACCAAAGAGATAATGTATCGGATAAGGTTTAAAACAAACGTATAAGACTGTTAAAATTGTCAGTCCCAGAATTGTGAACAAAACATATTTATCACGCTTTGAATCTTCTTCTGACCATTTAAGAGCCTTCCATGAAACATAGAGAACTAAAGAAGAGAGGAAGAAAGACACTATTACGTCCTGCGGCGTATGCACACCAACATAATTGCGCGAAATCATAACCCCTGCAATTATCAGAAGACCTAAATATCTGACGATTTTATTCTTCCAAAACGAAACTGCAATTCCACCCCATACAGCAACTGCTCCCGCTGTATGCCCGCTCGGGAAAGAATACCCGGTCGCTGCAGGTATAGCCTGTGCAAGCGGATGCACCCTCGGATCCAATATCCACGGTCTGTAAATACACGCCGTAACCTTCGCGAACTGGTTAACTACAAACCCAAACAAATATGACCAAAGAACAAGCTGCCCGGCCTTCTTACTAATTGCCCAATATAACAGACATATTACCATTATCGGTATGGTAACTTCACCAAACATAGTTATTGTCAAAAAGAATTTATCAAAAATGTGATTAGATACATCTCTGAAATTCTGCAAAAATAACAAATAATCTATCTGCCAACCAAGCCAGGCACCATATTCCATAACTCATACTCCTCTTCTTCCACATGTCATATTATACACTAATCCTGTTCATAATAAAAAAGAATAACATTTCTGTTACTCTTTTTTATGCTTTTATGTTTATTAACATTGATTTTAAGTCTTGTTCTTCAGGCGGGAAAGTCATTTTAAACTTTTCTAACTCTTTCAGACCGTTAGCACAATCTGAAATTTTGTTTATTTGGGTTGCCCATTTGCTGAATTTAAATAACTCGCTCATTTGATTTCTCTCTCTTGGTATTTGTAAATCCTGCTTACATATATATAAAGGATATACTCATAAAAAAATTGCCTTTTTGGTTACCGCAAAGTTAACAAATGTTAACATTTGCTTTGAGTGGTACCATAAAGGCATTTAAATTTTGTGAGAGAGTGAGTTAAATAAATATTAGAGAGAGTGTATTAAGCTTTTAGATTGATGAATATCGCCGTATCGGAACTGACTTCGGGTGGATATGTCATCTTGAGATGTTCGATATTTTTTAAATTATTTGCGCAATCAGAAATTGCGTCCCTACCCAGACTCGGGCAGAGATATTTGAGTAATTCTTTCATTTTATCTTGCTCTCTATAATTTTCTGAAATCTTATTTACATATATATAAAGTATATACTCTCAAAAAAATTGCCTTTTTTGTTGCGCAATTATGAAGAAATGTAAAGCCAATTTTAGCAATATGTTTAGCCCTTGTGCCAAGCGGGTTTTCAGCCGCGTAAAAACGAGTAAAATTGAACAAGAATATCTACACTGGAAAACAAAACTAATTTTCCCGTCATTTACCACAATTTATGCGTCAAAATATTCACGTTGGACAATTGCTATGATTTTATTGAGGAAGTGTTTATATCTTGATCTGTCTGATTCACCGGACATGATTATATCGGCATGCTCTTTGCATGGTCTGATATAGATTTTTGCCTTTTCATTGGCATTCTTATAAATAGAGTCCGCAGACGAGCCAAGCCCTCTTTCTTCCGCTCTGATATAGAATCTATCTTTTTGAATGTGTTCTCTGATATCTACATAAATTTTAAAATCGAACGCATTTTGAACTTTGTCTGTTAACGTAAATAAACCCTCCGAGATAATAACTCTGGAAGGTTTAGCTAATGTATGATTGTCATGTCTGATAGCAGTACCGCTCATGTCATATTTTGGAAGATAAACTTCGTTACCTGCAAGTAACTGCTGAATATGTTTACTCATTAATTCCAATTCGAGAGCCTGAGGTACGTCTAAGTCGTAGTGTTTCGCAAATTCCGCAAAACTGCCTGCCGCTTTTACCATATCAGATCTGTCATAATAATAGTCATCCGTGTTTACTCTTGTAATCAAATCCTGCGCATCATATTCTGTTGTAAACGCTTTGATAGTCTCAATGATATCAAGAGTTATTGTTGATTTTCCGCTTGCTGTTTCCCCTGCAATACCGATTGATGCTGAACGTGTAATCTTGCCTGAGAGGAACTCAGCTATTCTGTGGATAACATCAGGCTTATAATCAAGGATTATAGAGTCTGACGACTTCATTTCCGTTTCAAATATGTAGTATAAACTCTGCTCTATTCTGTCAAATTTTATACTCGGAATGGTCGTATATCCCGTATTTGCTACTTGTTGGTTTATATCAATTATTGTATTTGTGTTAGTCATTGGTCGCATATCCTTTTCACATAATATAAAATATTAGTCAAATTTTTTATATTATACCAAAATAAAACTTCTAAAAAAAGTTTTTGATAAAATATTAATACAAACTTTACAAAGGCAGGGGGGGGTAAATATATAGGTAAATATATGGGTAAATATATGGGTAAATCTAGGAGTTAAGTGGTAAATATAGGGTAATCAAAAGAGAGAAGGTAGGTATCATGGAAATAACATTAGGGACAGGTAACGAGCATAAGGTATTTGAGATAAATACAATTGTTAAGTCACAGGGATATGAAAACATTACATTTGTTGCAGTAGAAGGCGATTTTGACCCGACAGAGGACGGCTCAACCTTTGAGGAAAACTCTCTTATCAAAGCAAGGGAAGGTGCAAGATTATCAGGTAATATTACACTCGCTGACGATTCAGGGCTATGTATTGATGCTCTCAACGGTGCTCCCGGACTTTATTCCGCAAGATATGCAGGGACTCAGGACGAAAAGATTGCACGTATATTGAGAGAACTTGACGGAAAAGAAAACAGAAAAGCAAAGTTTGTATGCTGCATGACACTCGTTGATAAAGAAGGAAACGTTATCCACACAACCCGCGGGGAATGTCATGGTCATATTATAAAAGAACGCAAAGGCACAAACGGTTTCGGTTATGACCCTGTTTTCATGCCTGACGGATACGATATTACTCTTGCAGAAATGTCAGAAGGCGGCAAAAACAAAATCTCACACAGAGGCAGAGCCTTAACCGAAATGCTTAAGTTTATTAATGAAAAATTATAGTTTAGGGTAAATATAATATATCACTGCGAAGAGTAAAGCACGCGATTTCACACAATGGCAAATATATTTACCCCTAGACCAGACCTTCTTTCAATGCTTTTACTGCAGCTTGAGTACGATCTTCAACCACAAGCTTTTGTATTATATTACACACATGGGCTTTTGCCGTGTGCTCGCTTATTGTTAACGTATTTGCTATTTCATTATTTGTCATACCGTCAACAACAAGCTTCAAAACCTCATACTCTCTTCTCGTCAGATTAGCATGACTTTCCCTGAAGCCTGCCCTGGAAAGTTGTCTCGGCGGAATAACACCGCTGTTTCTATCCTTTATAAACGGAACAACATGCGGGTCTAACCACATCGCACCTTGTTTAACGGTTTTTATTATTGTCATAAGAAACTCTGTGTTTATATCCTTAAGAATGTATGCATGCGCTCCTGCGCGCAAAGAATCACTGACTTCACTATCGGATATATGAGATGTCAGCATAACAACTTTTGTATCGAATGTCGTTTGCTCTAATATTCTTTTCGTTGCCTCTATACCCGTAATATCGGGCAGACCGATATCCATAAGAACAATATCGGGCTTTTGAAGCCTCGATTTTTCAACCGCATCTTTACCATTTTCTGCTTCGGCAATTATTTCCATCTCGGGATAATCGTCAAACAAAGAACGCAACCCGATACGCATAAGTTTCTGATCCTCTACCAATATAATTTTTATAGTCATAAACCTCTCCTTAATTTCCAATATTATATATGCCAACCTTCAACAAAATATGCCCGAAGGGTA
>JAILHQ010000095.1 GCA_024695725.1 Cyanobacteria bacterium RUI128
TTTTGGTGGCAGTGGATATGAACTCGCTGCAATAAACGAATTGGCAGCAAATGCAGTAGACTCAGGAACATTGACAACATACTTAAATTCTTTATATGACTACTTATGCGGAAGTGGTTCTAAACCGTCTGCTACAATTCCTGGAACTATCAGCAGCTGCATTATATCACAAGTATCAAAAGGTAATTGTCATGTTGAATACGATACAACCCCTCAATGGACCGGTAACTGGGTATGGGATACAACTGATCCTGATTACATCAGATATTCTCAGGAATATGATAATCTTCTTATCTTACAGAATTCAACCGTTACATACAAGATTATTGATGACTCGTTAGCAGAAGATCCTGAATATCTCAACAACCTCTTTGCAAACGGTTCATTTGTTCTCATAGATTACTCTAAAGGTCTCGGGGATGATATGACTCACACAAGTGTTTCTGTTGAAACAAACTTAAGAGAAGTTGAAGACGAATCTAATCTCAGAAAAGCAGAAGCTAAATATGAAGCTGATATGAGAAAAATTGACCACAAGGATAGAAGATATGATATCGAATTAGCTGCATTAGATGCAGAAAGAAATGCTATTAAATCAGAAATGGAAACACTCAAGACTGTTGCTAAAGATAACGTAGAAAGAACATTTAAGTTGTTCTCATAGGGGTAAATGTAGTGGTGCGACATTCTGAGCACAGTAAGTGCATTATATATTAATATATATAGTCTTGATAAAAAGAGATAAAAGTAACATCAAAACAAGAATACTTGCACCTCAGATAATCTTAAAATTTCTTAATTATTGTGAATTATTTTTGTGTATATCTTATTTATATGCTATTATTCATATAAAAAGGAGTTATGTTATTATGTTAGATTTTTTATTCAAGAAGAAAACCGATTACAATCGTTCACAGTTAGCCAATGATTTTTACACAAGTTTAAAAAAATTGTATCCGTCTGATTCAATTTCAGACGAAAGAAGAAACCATTTACTTGATTTAATGAATAGTTACGGATACATTCCGTATTCATATTCTAAGGCTTGCTCCGAGTTGACTGATGCAGAAGTTCTTCTTGCAATCGAAGAAAAATGGAAACAAAACGGAGTGCTGATTAATGGCTCGCTTAAATTTGGTAACTCCAGTGTTTTGGCACGTAATAACGTAACTAATTCAAAATGGATACAACGAGAAGGACATAATATCAAATTAATCAACCTCGCAGGGTTAGGAGACAATTCAGCTGAGCACACAGGGAAAATGATGAACTGGCTCAGACAACTTGCAATATTACCTACAGGTAATATTGATGCGGGTATATTTAATACAACAGTATATTTGATACCGTTCCACCCACGTGATTTTGGTTGCGCATATCTACCAACATCATCAGACGCAAGTCCTGCACTTGAAGATGCACAACTTAAAGAATTAACTGGTGCAGATGCGACAGAACAGGTAAGAATGTTTATTACCTTTGCACAGCTTGCGGGACACCCGGTAATTTATGATGTATTACCTCAAACAGGACGTTATTCAAAGGCAGTACTTGCAAATCCGTTTATAGCAAGATGGTACGATATTAATGCTCTAACGGAACAGCTTGATATTGCTGTCGATAAGGTTGCAAAACAATTAGAATCAGAAGTAAATAAAGATGATATTCAGCTCGTTAAGGAAATGTACAAAACTTCTCTGAGAACAGGTACTGCAACATTAACCGATTACTACAGAGAAATTTTTGACAAACTTGATGAAGCCCTGATTGATGATAAAAAATATCTGTCAGAACAAATGATGGAAAAGAATATTCAAGATAAAATTGTTAAGAAAGTAAGAGGAATACTTGCAGAGGTTGCAGGTACTCACAAAAAACTTGAAGAAGACGAAATTGAAAACCAGGGTGTAATGATTCAGGCACTAATTCACGAGGGAATGTGGCCTGCACCGGGCGGTGCTTGGTGTTCTTCCGGAGTTCCTGTATTTGACAAAATGAGCGAATGTGCTTCTTTCCCTATCTTTAAGCACTTTGATTATAAGGGTAAAGATGTTACCGATTTCGCCAACTTAGACTGTCAGACACCTTATTACTTTGTTCAGCTCGAAAACGGAAAAGAAAACCACGATGTTGTTGTATATTTCATTAACTATATGAAAAAACTTCAGGCATACTTCAACTTTGACGGTTTCAGAGTAGACCACATCGATCACATCGTTGACGATGTATCGGAAGAAAATGGTACACCTATCAGCTACAGAGCGCCTAGACACGTTCTCGGAAAATTAAATTCCGAAATGAAAGAAAATGTCTTGTATTTCGCAACTCTGGCTGAATATATGCTATGGGATAAATATTACAAAGAATACCATAAGGATATGGGCTTTGATCTGTTATGGGGCGATGATATTGTTGCACAAAGTTCAAAGACACCTGAAACTATCGTTGAAGATAACCTGAATTTATCTAATTACAACGTAGAGCTTGATTCAAACAAGACACCGTTATCTATTCTTAAAACCTATAACAACCAGGACGGTGAGTTTGAAGCAATAGACCGTTACCCGGGACAACTCGGCAGAGATGGCGCTTTGTTCAAATGGTTTAAATACAAATTCCTGCCTGGTGGCAGAAATGCTCAAAGACCTGTTCTATATATAGACGGTGACGAATCATTTACGGAACGCGGAATCGAATCAGTTATCGGTGCAGAAATTGCAATGAGACGTAATTGTGACGAGGATTTCTTCAAGAGATTTGATGCACTCGACAGATTCGTGAAAAATTGCGATATTATTACCGACGGGGAATCACACATCATAAGACAGGAAGAAGACGGTTTTGTTGCTTGGCAGATTTTAAAAACAACCGAATCAAAAGAAGCTCTTCTTATAATGGCTAACTACTGTGCTCCGACAGAAAAATTCCTGATAGAAGAAAATGACAGCTCTTACACTGAAATAAGAGAAGGCAGAGAAGTATTTGATAAAACAGTAGTTATTCCTTGTGATTATCAGCTCGTTGCCGAATATAAATATAACGGAACAGATTATGAACCTGAATATCTACAGGAGCCAATGACTGAGATTACAATGAACAAGCTCATGCCTGCAGAATACAAAATCTATCTGATGAACAGAGTTTAAGCGGAGGTCTGTGATAAATGAGCAATACGACAGAAACACTTGCAACATTTGTCCAAAGAACACGCGATAATCTTGGTATGTCAGCAAAAGGTCTGGCAAAAAAATCTAACATTGAATTATCAGTTATAGAAGATATAGAATCGGGGAAGGAATTATTCCTCCCCGTTACTATTCGTCAAAAACTGGCAAAGGCACTTAAGTGTTTACCTGAAGAACTAATGGCATTAGAAAGAGGTTACAGGGATATAGTAGTCAGTGATGATGTTATTATGGCAATAAAACAAAAAATTCTTCATCACGAAAAAGATATACCTTGTCCAAGATGCGGAGAACCGCTTGTCGTACAGATTGTAAAAATGTATGACCTGGAGGATAACCCGGTGCTTCAACCGAAAGCACACTGCTCTAAATGCGTTTTTCAGTTAAGAGAAGGATAGTAATAAATACAGACCGGGGAAGAAAAAATGGAAAACGGTGCAAAACTAATATCGATACCTCCTATAGAAACGAAAATACCTGAGGAGGTTTACAGCCAGCTTGAAGCGGTTATTTGGGATGAGGTAAATAAAACAGGTAATCCTGATGATGCACTAGCATCATATATCTATCCGTTTGAAAACATTCAGGCAATAGCAGAATCAGATAATATCGAATACAAAGAAAACATCCGTAAAATGGCAGATGATGTATGGGGACAGGAAGCTTGGCTTGATGCACTTCTTATCTACTACATTTTGATGCACATTATCACATTTATTCCGCCTGATTTCTATAAACTTGCATATACCTTAGGAAAACTTAACCGTGCCGATATGGCAATAAAACTTATTGAGGTATATGAATCCGTATCGACAAACCAAAAGGTTACATACCACGCTCTGGCTAATTTTTACTATACCGCAGTAAATATACCTTATAAAGCAATCGAATACTTTGAAAAATATCTTGAAATAGACGATTCAAACCCTAATGTGTATAACACACTCGGACACCTGTACGGAAGTATCGGCGATGAAGTTTCGGATAAAAAACAACTTGATGCATTCCTTAAGGCGTATGAACTTAAACCTGATGACAGTGTTATTGTAAAGAGCCTTTTGACTGCGTATGAAAAAAGACATAACGAAGAAAAAGTAAAAGAATTATATCCTGAGCTTATCAAGCTTGCACCTTCACCTCGGCATTCGCTGAATTACGGTTTATACCTCATTAGCTGGGGACATTTCCATGAAGGGCATAAATATTTTACAGAAAGATTCGATTTGGATAACTATCCTGTAGGATATCCTAAATCAATTCTCGGCATAGGAACAAGGTGGAACTACACTGACGATATTTCGGACAAGACCTTGTTAATACACTATGAAGAAGGGTTTGGCGACAGTATTATGTACAGCCGTTTTGTACCTCTTGTTAAACAATATGCCAAAAACACCGTTTTTGTTGTTCAGCCAGAGCTTGTTGATTTGTTTAAACAGTCACCTGTAATAGCCGACGGGATAGAAATAATGGGGGATATTAAAGATTTTGTTGCCAAATACAAAAATGAAAAATATCTTCATATGCCGCTTATGGACACTCCGTATCCTCTTGGGGTTGATACACATTTCATCCCGTACACGGGCAGTTATATTGAATCAAGCGATGTAGATGAGTTTGATGAAAACAAATTTAACATTGGTATTGCATACAGCGGAGATCTTGCTGCAAATTACAACGGCAGAGATATAGAACTGAAAGAGTTTTATAATCTCGCAAGAATGGACGGGGTTCAGCTATATTCACTTCAGGTGGGAAAACCTGCAGAACAGTTGAAAGACTTGCCTGATGACGTATCCATAATCGATTTAGGCAAAGATTTTAAAAACTTTACCGATACAGCCAATGCGATTATGGGACTTGATTTAATCATCACTACCGACAATGTTATTCTTAACCTTGCAGGTGCTATGAGAAAAGTAACCTACGGTATCTTCAACAAATACCCTAACTACAGATGGTTTGATTTAACAGGTAAAAATGTTCGTTGGTATGAATCAGTAAGACCTTTTCAGTGTGCTGAAGAGAATGACTGGGCATCAGCAATGAAAGAGGTGGAACAGGCTGTTGCAAAGAGAATGGGACACTAGAAATATGGCAGACGGAATAAAAATATTTCTCTCTTACCATAAATCAACTCCCATATACAAGTCTGATTTTTTTCTGCCGATTAAAGTCGGAAAAGGTACACTACCTGATTGCATATCCGATTCTGCCGGGGACAATATTTCAGAACTAAATCCGTACTATTGCGAACTCACAGGACACTACTGGGTTCTTAAGAATTATTTAAACAAGGCTGATGAAAAATATATAGGTTTTGCTCATTACAGAAGGCTGCCCGATTTGAACAACATTTCAGAAACTGATACCCCTGCAATTTACGGGCTGAATTATTCGGAATCAGTGGAACTGTTTGCGGATCTGAACAAATCCGACTTATACAAACAATGCAGTAAATATGATATTATTCTGCCGTGTACATGTTATATGTATGGATGCACAGTAAACCCTATACTCAGGGATGACGAGGAACACTTCAACACCTACGAACATTTCAAAAAAGAACATAAAAACGACTTGTTGAATATTGTTAGAGAGGTCATAAAAGAAAATCATCCTGAATATACCGACCCAATGGAAATGTGCTTTTCTGCCGAAAAATCGCATTTTTATAACATATATGTTATGAAAAAAGATTTGCTGAAAGATTATCTTGATTTCATGTTTGAAATCTTAGAAAAAACAGGAGAAAAAATCGGGGGCTGGGAACAGGAAAAATACAAAAGAATGGCCGGCTTTGTCGGTGAAACACTGATAAATATCTGGCTGAACAAACATACTTCTCTTAAAATCGGGTACGTTCCGATTTATATGATTGATTTTGAAGCGGAATACATTCAAAATGCAAACAAATATCACTCAGAAGGCCGGTTCGAAAAAGAAATTGATGAGTTAAAAAAACTTCTTGAGGTAACAACGGACAAATTCTCTGTATCCTTTGCCCTGCTTTTGGCTGAACTTAACACAGGGCAAGAAGATAGCATCAGAGAGTATCTCGGACTTTCAAAAGCACATTCTCAAAACAGTGATAATTATTATGACATTGCGGCAGTTTTACCGCAGGACAAATACAAAACCGAAATCTGCGAATTATACAAAAATGCGATTTCATTAAGTCAGAAGAATAAATTTTATGCAAAATCATACCTTAAATTTGCCGAAAACGTTCACGATGCAGATATAACTAAAGATGCCTGGGAACACCTGCAGTGGTACGATTTAACACCGGAAGAACAAAAAGAGTACGAACACTTCAAAAAGATTTATGAAATGATAAAAGGTTAGGCCTTAATTTTCCCTGATTGTATAAGTTTCAGGATAGTATCGCATTGTTGCCTTCGGAAAGGATTTCCTTTACCCTCAACCATCTCTGCAAGTTTATCATACATTCTTTTTATAAATGGAGTTTTGTTGCCGTTTTCAAAGAGATTTATAAGCCCATATTTCATTTTGCCGACACCAAACGGAGGTTCAACCTCAACCCCAACACATCCTCCAAGTTCAATACCCGGCATCATTGGCCGCATAAGCTTTGACATTTCCCTCGGGTCAAAAATTCTTACTTGGACATTGTTTGATTTTGCATAATTATTTATAACACTCTTATACTTGTTAAGAGTTTGAGCCGATTTGCAAGGTAAAATCTCTTCATTTTCTATTAAGAGATTACTCATTCTATTTTGATGATACGGTACAAACATATAATTCATTTTAAACCTCTTTATGCTTTAATCTTTCCTGCCTTAATCAAATTAAGAATTGTTGCTTCTTTGTGTTCTGTTATACGTAAATTTTTGCCTTCTACAAGTTGTTGGACCTTTTCATATACAGTTCGGAGGAAAGGTTTATCCTCAACCTCGTTACCATATCTGTTTACGTAATCAACGAGCATAACACCTCGTTTATTGTTTTTTACACCAATTCCGACCGATTCGGTCAGAACACGATCAATGGACGGAACATCAAATTCGCCCATATCCTTGCGTGCATCATAAAAAACTACTGATGAGCCATGAACACGTGCATAATTATCAATGACATCCCCGGCTGAACGCAGTTTTTCAACAGTCTGATTAGGAATCGAATCTAAATCTTTTATCTGAACATTGCGTCCCACGTACATCGGCGCACCATTTTTAATAACGAAATCCATATTATACTCCTTTTTTTTAGTTAATAACACTCAAGCATATATTTTGCCACTTGTATTATTAATATTAAAAATTGTAACAAATAATTTAAAATCGCTAAAGAATTAAAAAAAGTGTGCCGTATATAAAAATACAGATAAGGGGTACGAGATATGTCTATAAATGCTATTAACGGGGTAAACAACGCACAATACGGAATGATTCAGGCTGATCCTATTAAACCTGAAACCCGTGAAAAGCTTAAAGCCTTAGGTATTGACGAAAAATCAGTACGTAATGAAACTCAGGCTCAGAATAAAATTAATGAAAAAGAAGAGATGATGAGAAAAGAGATTCAGGAAAGAATCCAGGCTCAGGCATCAGGTGACAGCCAGGCTGCACAAGCAGGCTCACAAAATCAACAACCACAACAGGTTCAGGGTGTTGAAAAAGCAGACGAAGTTGAAGGCGTAAGCCAATCTCAACAAATTCAACAGCCACAAGGAATTGAACAACAACACGCTATTCATAATCAACAACAAGGTAATGAACACGTGAAAGCATTTGCAGGTGCGAATGCATCACAGGCTCAACAAGGACAGGCATTCTTACAAGGTCAGGAACTTGTAGCAATGTACAATAAGTTCAAATTGGGCTTAGTATAAGACTTTTCATAATTTTCTCCTATATACTAAAATAAGCACTTAACCTAACGGTAGGTGCTTTTTTTAATATACCAAACTCTGCGAATATATCCGACTCGTTGATTAATTACGTAAAAATTTATATAATGAATAGTAGTCCTATGGAGTAACTGAATGTTTAATTTTTTAAACAATTTCTTTTTCTCGGCAGAACAACACAACGTTGAAAGTTCTAATCAGAGCGATGACGGTAACCATCAAAAAGAACGGGAACAGAAGAAAAAAGAAGAGAAAAAATATTTAGAGCGGGAAGAAGCTGATGAAGTAAGAATCGGCGGACGCCCTGAGCTGACTGAAGACGAAATTATGGCAATGACCATAGACTACATAAATAAACTCAAATCAGCAAACGCAGACAGAGAAAAAGTTGTCGCAAAGCTTGATAAATTTCTGGAAAATTTTGACATAAAACGGTTTATTAAGAACAACCCGCATATGACGCATCCGGATTTTTATATGGTAATTTTTAACGAAACAGACAGTATTGTAAACTGAGGTTTCGGGGAGATTTTTGTGGAAAAGATTATAAAAAAGAAAGATACACCCTTAAACGGGACTATTCAGATACCTTCAGACAAATCTATGTCACACCGTTCTGTTATGTTTTCATCACTTGCAAAAGGCAGAAGCATAATCAACAATTTTTCAAACGGTGCAGACTGTATCTCAACAAAAAAACTGTTTGAACAACTTGGAGTAGAGATAACACAAACAGGGGAAAAGAGTCTTGAAGTATTTTCAAACGGCAAGCTCTGTCCGCCAGTATCCGACCTTAATTGTGGAAACTCAGGCACTACAATGAGATTATGCTCGGGCATACTTGCATCAAGAGATTTTGATTCAGTGTTATTCGGGGATGAGAGCCTTTCTAGAAGGCCGATGAAACGTGTCATAACCCCACTTGAACTAATGGGTGCAAAAATAGAAGCAGACGATTATAAAGCGCCTTTGCATATATATGGAAGGCAACTTAACGGAATTGAATACAACTCGCCTATTGCTTCAGCGCAGGTAAAATCATGCATACTGCTTGCAGGACTTAATGCAGATGGCAGAACAACCGTAATTGAACCTTATACATCAAGAAACCATACAGAACTTCTACTTGATTACATGGGCGCTGATATTGAGGTAAACGGGACCTCCGTTACCGTAAAAAGATCAGAATTAGCGCCAAAAGTTATAAATATTGCAGGAGATATATCTTCGGCGGCTTATTTCATTGTGGCAGGTCTTATTGTTCCCGGTTCTGAAATAGTAATAAAAAATGTCGGACTTAACCCGACAAGAACAGGTATTATAGACATTGTTAACCGAATGAGCGGAAATATTGAAATCTTATCACAGGAAACCGTATCGGGAGAACTTGTCGGGGATATTAAGATTTCCTATTCCGAACTTAAAGGCTGTACTATCTCAGGGGAAGATATACCGCGTCTTATTGACGAATTACCTGTAATAGCGCTTTTAGCGACACAGGCTGAAGGCGAAACTGTTGTATCTGATGCGGAAGATTTACGTAAAAAAGAATCTGACAGAATAACTACAATAGTTAACGGACTCAGGTCATTAGGCGCAGATATTGATGAAAAACAAGACGGTTTTGTTGTGAGAGGAAAAACAAAATTAGAGGGCGGAAAAACCTTAGAGGTTTTCCATGATCACAGGCTTGCAATGACCTATTATACTGCAGGACTGATTTGTGAAAAAGAGATTTTGATTAACGGTTTTGAATGGATAAACATATCCTTCCCGGAATTTGAAAAACTGTTCAACAGTATATAAATCAAAAGCATACCCGAAGGTATGCTTTTCTTGTGTAATTGAATTTTGATGTTTAGAACAGCCCGTGCAGAACCATGTTGCTCGCAGCCATCATGTTCATTTGATTTGTTAAGACCTGAGATTGTTCAACTCTGGACAACTGTTTTCCGTTGTGAAAATTTTTTATAACATCGGTAACGGTCTTTGGTTTGGTGGCAACAGTTTCTGCAGATTTAGCCACTTCATGAGTCTGTTGAGGTTTAATCTCTTCAACATATTTAACAGGTGCAACTTTTGTATCCTGTAATTGAGATTCAAGCTGCATTCTCTGTGTCATTGCAGAAATGTCAGTGATTTGGTTGTTCCTAGCATCTGTTTCAACTTTGTTGAGTTTTTCCCTGCAGTTATTAGCCTCCGACTGTTGTACAACAGTAGGCGCTAAAGAAACCTGCGGTCTAAAAGAGACGCTTGTTGCCATATCATAGTCCTTTCATTCACACATAGTTAATAAAACAAAAACAAAACAAAAATTGCTATTGCATGCGTAATTATTAACAAATTTAAAGAACTTACTAGCCTTCAGCTAACTTATCTCTGACGAGTTTTTCAACTTCAGCTAACAAATCAGGATTAGCATCTAAAAATTCTTTAGATTTTTCTCTGCCCTGACCTAATTTTGCATCGTTATAGCTAAACCATGCCCCCGCTTTATTAATTATGCCAAGATTTACTGCAACATCAAGGATGTTACCTGTTTTAGAAATACCCTTGCCAAAGATAATATCAAACTCAGCCGTTCTAAAAGGAGGCGCGACCTTGTTCTTCAAAACTCTAACTCTTACATGGTTACCGACATCTTCGCCGTCACCTTTAAGAGTTTCAGTACGTTTAATTTCCATTCTGACTGATGCGTAATATTTAAGAGCATTACCACCTGTTGTTGTTTCAGGGTTGCCGTACATAACCCCGATTTTTTGTCTGAGTTGGTTAATAAAGATAACAGTTGTATTAGTCTTGCCGATAACACCTGTCAGCTTTCTCAAAGCCTTTGACATCAAGCGTGCCTGCAAGCCCATTTGCTGATCTTCCATAGTACCTTCAATTTCAGCCTTTGGAACAAGTGCCGCAACAGAGTCAACAACAATAATATCAACCGCACCTGAGCGAACGAGTTCTTCGGTTATATCGAGAGCCTGTTCCCCTGTGTCAGGCTGAGAAATAAGCAGTTCGTCAATATTAACACCTAAATTCTTTGCATATTCAGGATCGAGAGCATGCTCCGCATCAACAAAAGCTGCAATTCCGCCTTTTTTCTGACATTCGGCAACAATATGCTGAGCGAGGGTTGTTTTACCTGATGATTCAGGCCCGTAAATTTCAATTATACGGCCTCTCGGAATACCGCCGATACCGAGCGCAACATCTAACGATAATGCCCCTGTCGGTATTGCATCAACGTTTACAGTTGTCTTATCGCCCAATTTCATAATTGAGCCTTTACCAAAATCTTTTTCTATTTTTTCGATAGCTAAATTTAAAGCCTTAGCACGTTCAGCAGAGATTGCCGGTGCTTTATCTTCCATCTTTTCTGCAGTTGCCATTATTTATTTCCTTATAATCTTTTATCTAATACTAAAATAAACTTTGTTGAACATCTTCTTTTACATACATACCGAACATAAACGGTCTAAATGAGGCATTTTCTTTCTTTAATGCATAATTTTCTTTATTAAGATCTTCTATCTGATTTTTGAGGTTTTCATTTTCTGTTTTACATCTGATTAATTCAACAACAACTTCGTCCATGCCTTCAAGACGTTCGTCAAGAATTTTCACAACGGAGTCAGTAATATTGTTTTCCATACGGTGTAAAGACTTTATAAGACTGTCAACAACGAGCTGAGACGCGTTCTTTGACATAGTTGTAGGAACACTTGAACTTCCTTCTTTTAATAACTTTAAAGCTCTGACGTCATCCATAGAAAAATAAGTCTTTCCGTCATCAGTCTTGCGCGGAGAAATATCAGCTTTTTTGCACAGCTTAACTATCTCCATATTATCACTATCCAGGATCTTACGCACGTCCTGTGGCGATAGTATATTTTCTTCTGTTTCGCTTATACCCACTAATCTTCCCCCAGTTATTTACAATTATATCTTAAGACTAATAATAATACTATATATTATTACAAACATTTAAGCAACTTCTTAACAATACTTAGAATGTCCGTTATTTATCGGAAATAAATCCGTTAACAGCCGTGTAGGCAGCGACATACGGCGATGCAAGATAAATTTCGCCTTTTGTATTTCCCATTCTGCCCTGAAAATTTCTGTTCTGGGTAGCAAGGCAGACCTCTCCGTCACCTAAGGTTCCGGCATGTACCCCTACACAAGGCCCGCAACCCGGTGGTAGTATAACTGCACCCGCATCCATAAAGGTTTCAAGTAAGCCTTCTTTTAAGGATGCTTTATAAACATCAGGTGATGCAGGACAGATTAACATTCTGACATCTTCATGAACCTTTTTGCCCTTCAGAATTTTTGCGACGGTACGCATATCTTCCAGCCTTCCGTTTGTACACGTTCCCACATATACCTGATTTACCTTTACCCCAGATAATTCTTTTACCGTTTTTATATTATCAACGGTATGCGGACAAGATACAGTGCGTTCAACCGTTGAAGCATCTATTTTGATAATTCTTTCGTAATTTGCATCTTCGTCCGGTTTAATCTGTCTAAACTTGTCTTCTCGCCCTCTTTCCCTCAGAAAAGCTTTTGTTGTTTCATCAGCAACAATAAGACCGCATTTAGCACCTGCTTCAACAGCCATATTGGAAAGGGTAAAACGTTCGGACATAGACATATTTTCGATGGTATCACCACAAAACTCTAAAGCTCTGTAGGTAGCACCATCAGCACCAATCATGCCGATTATATGCAACATTAAATCTTTTGAATAAACACCCTCATTCAGTTTTCCCGTTACAACGATTTTAAAGGTTTTCGGTACTTTTAACCAGGTTTTGCCTAATGCCATAGCAACCGCAACATCAGTTGAGCCCATGCCTGTGGCAAACGCACCCAGTGCACCTGATGTACAGGTGTGTGAATCTGCACCGACAAGGACTTCACCCGGATTAACAAAAGTTTCAACGAGTCTTTGGTGGCAGACACCTTCACCTATATCTGATATAACGGCTCCGTACTCTTTTGAAAATTCTCTTAATACCATATGAGTATTAGACAACTCTTTTCTCGGGCTTGGCGATGCGTGATCAATAAATAAAATGGTTCTTTCAGGATTATTCAGTCTATCCTTACCAAGCTTTTTAAATTCCTGAACCGTCAACGGCCCTGTTCCGTCCTGAACTGCAGATACATCAACTTTTGATATAATAAGCTCGTCGGCATGCACTTCTCTGCCTGCATGTTCGGACAATATTTTTTCTACTAATGTTAATCCCATTTTATTTATAACCCCCGTAATTAAATAATGTGTTTAGGAAGAGTCAATACATTAGAATCAACTCTTTCTTTCAGCGCGCCTTCCGGTTCATAGTATGGCGATACTGTCATCACTTTTGCAGCAATTTCCGGATAGTAATAAATGAACTTAAGTTCACTGTCCGTTAAAGGCTGTTGAGTGTGTACGTTTGCGTAACGTGCAAGTTCAAGAATGTTTCTTGCTTCGTGTTCGTCTTTGAACTCGATTTCTAACTTGTCATATACATTACGGAAACCTTTAATTCCGCCATATTCACCTGTTGTAATCATTCTTCCCGTTTCAATGATTTCAGGTTCTCCTCTGCCAAGTTCTTCGTAATCGTATAATTCATAGTTACGTCTGTCCTTCAGAGCGCCGTCTGCGTGAATACCTGATTCGTGAGCAAAAGCATTATCCCCGACCGCCGGCTGATTTATAGGAATCTTTATACCGAAAGCATAAGCGGTATATTTTGCCAACTTCCACGCCTTACTTAAATCTATATTTTCATCAAGTTTATATTTACCCCTGAATCCTGCAGACTTCAGAATTGATAACAAGCAGGATACCAAATCAGCGTTACCTGCACGTTCACCCATACCATTTATTGCGGTATTGATATATGTATCCTGACCTGCATCTATTGCGCCTTTAGCACCCATAACCGAACAGGCAACAGCCATGCCAAGGTCGTTGTGATAGTGAACTTCGATAGGCATTTCTATCGTTTTTGCCAATTCATTTATCCTGTCATAAGCAGTCCACGGATCTTCATAACCTAAGGTGTCACAATATCTGAATCTGTCAGCACCGCATTTTTTAACTTCTTTACCTAATAATTTTAGAAATTCCAAATCACTTCTTGAAGCATCTTCAGCGTTAACCCCGACGGTTTTTGCGCCCATTGATTTTGCACATTCAACCGCTTCACAAGTCATTCTTAAAATATCGTCTTTTGTTTTCTTTCCTAAATACTTCCCGTTAATCATCTGATCTGAAGTAGATTGTGAAAGATTGCAATGCTTTAGTTTAGGGACATTTGTAAACGATTTCTGAACATCAGATGCGATTGCTCTCATCCAACCTGAAAGACGTGTTTTTGTAATAACGTTCTTGTCCACAAGTTCGAGGTTAGCATTCAGATAATTCAGTTCGTGGGTTGTTGTAGGAAAACCGAACTCTGACTGAGTTATACCCATATCGTCAAGCATCAGGTTAATAATTGTCTTCTGAAGTTTAGCAAGTCCTAAACGTGAAGTCTGAACCCCGTCTCTGTTTGTAACATCTACTATATAAATTGTCCCCATATATTTACCTCTCGATACACTATATACATAATATTATCATAAAAAGATTTATCGGGTTTATGAAATATATTTATGTTATTATTTAAAGGGTTAAGAAAGGGACGTAATAATGAAAATATTTGAAGAGTTACAAGCAAGAGGTCTTATTGCACAGGTTACGGATAATGACGAAATCAGAGAATTGGTAAATAACGGCGGTGCAAGATTTTATATAGGATTTGACCCGACTGCAGATTCTCTTCACGTAGGTCACTTTATGGCCCTTTGTCTTATGAAAAGATTACAAATGGCAGGTAACAAACCTGTTGTACTCATAGGGGGCGGAACAGGTTATATCGGCGATCCGTCGGGACGTTCCGATATGCGTTCTATGATGACACCTGAAATGATTCAACACAACTGTGACTGTTTCAAAAAACAGATGGAAAGATTTATTAAATTCGGCGATGATGCTGCAATTATGGTTAATAACGCAGACTGGCTTTTAAAACTGAATTATATTGAACTTCTAAGAGAGGTCGGAGCTTGTTTTTCGGTAAACAATATGCTCAGAGCCGAATGTTATAAACAAAGAATGGAAAAAGGTTTAAGCTTTTTAGAATTTAACTATATGATTATGCAGGCATTCGACTTCTACCATTTACACCAACACTACGGATGTAATATGCAGTTCGGCGGTGATGACCAGTGGAGTAATATGCTCGCAGGGACCGAGCTTATCAGAAAGAAAACAGGGGATGATGCATACGCAATGACTATCACTCTTCTTATGAATTCCGAAGGGAAGAAGATGGGTAAAACGGCGAAAGGTGCTGTTTGGTTAGATCCTAATAAGACAACTCCGTTTGAATTTTATCAGTATTGGAGAAACGTTGATGATGCAGACGTTATGAAGTGTTTCAGATTACTGACCTTTATTCCTATTGAAGAAATCGAAGAAATCGAAAAATGGGAAGATAACAGAATTAATGAAAAGAAAGAACTCCTTGCTCACCACTTAACAGAAATGGTTCACGGCAGAGAAGAGGCAGATAAGGCTCAGGCATCTGCAAGAGCACTGTTTGGCGGCGGAGGCGACAGCGATAATATGCCGACAACAGAAATTTCGGCTTCCGATTTAACCGACGGAGCGATTGATATACTGGATCTTCTGATTAAATGCAACTTTGCACAGAGCAGAGGGGAAGCAAAACGACTTATCCAACAGGGCGGTGTAAGCGTTGATGATATTGCCGTAACAGAACTAAACAAGACATATTCTGAGGACGAGCTCACAACCGGACTCAAAATTAAAAAGGGCAAAAAACACTTTAACAAAGTTGTTCTTAAATAGGAATAAATAACATCCCACATAGTACGGTTTATTGTTTTTTCAAAGCTTTTGAACGCAAATCTCTGTGATAAGTAATAGCGAATCTGTGTGCTTCGTCTCTTATACGCTGAATAAGATACATTGCATTAGAATCAATAGGTATTCTTATTGGCCGAGACTGTTTAGGAAGAAAAACTTCTTCTTCACGTTTCGCAAGTGAAACGAAATCAATACCGGAGATTCCCATAGCCTCCACAACCTGCATAACGGATGAAAGCTGACCTTTACCCCCGTCAATAATTATAAGATCAGGTTTATCCCATCGTTTTTCACCTAATCGCGACAGTCTGCGCGTCAGGACTTCTTTCATCGATAGAAAGTCATCCGGTTTACCTTCAGTTGATTTTATTTTAAATTTTCTGTAATCAGATTTTTTACTCATACCGTTATAGAAGACAACCATTGAAGCGACTGTATTTGTTCCCTGAATATGAGATATGTCATAACATTCAATACGGTGTGGGAAATTATCCAGTTTCAGTTTCTCTTTTAGATACGCCCCGACTTCATTAAAATCATCTCTGATGGATGCAAGTTTTTTTAGTCTGGCTGTTTCAAAGAGGTTTTGGACATTCTTTTGCGCAAGCGAAGCCAATTCCTTCCCTTGTTTAGCTCTGCCATAGCCTATTTTAATCTTTTTGTGAGAGATAACCTCAAGCCAGTCTTGATAGAGTTTTTTCTCCCCGACATCTTCTAAATCGGGGGACACAATGCGATCAGGAAACTCTAGCATAAGGTTTGAATAATACTCCTGAAAAAAGGTCTTGAAGAACTCGGATTTATCCTCATTTTCAACAAAATAGGTAAAATCTTTTTTGTCTATCAGGCGGCCCTCTCTTACCAGCAAGATAGTTATTGCAAATACGCCTTCTTCATATATTGATGCTATTATATCTTCATTTAGCCTGTTGTTTTCATATACAACCTTTTGGTGTTCAAGCGTTTTTTGTAAATCAAGATAACTGTCACGCATTTTTGCGGCTTTTTCATACTGTTCTGATTTAGAGTATTCTTCCATCTGTAATTTTATACGTTTGATAAGCTCTGTCTGTTTCCCCGACAGAAAGAGTTCAACCTGAGATACAAGGTTTTGGTACTCTTCAGGTGTAACTTTTCCCTGACACGGCGCCATACATTTGCCTATGTGATAATAAAGGCAAGGACGATTTGAGAACTTTGGGGTTTTACACTGTTTGAGCGGGAAGATTTTCTTCAGAAAATCAAGGGTTGAATACATTGCTTTGCCGTTAGTGTATGGCCCGTAGTATTTCCCTTTATCAAGCTCTTTATTCTTCTTTCTGACGACAACAATTCGGGGATAATCTTCTTCAGTTATGAGAAAATACGGATATTTTTTGTCGTCTTTAAGCAGAATGTTATAGCGAGGTTTGTGTTTCTTTATCAAGTGAGCTTCAAGTATCAGGGCTTCAACTTCGGAATCAGTAATAATATATTCCATTCTCTCTATTTTCGACACAAGAACCGCAACCTTTACTCTGTCATGCTTTTTATGGAAATAGCTTGATACTCTTCTTTTCAGGTTCTTCGCTTTCCCAACATAGATTATTTCCCCGTTTTTATCGTAGTACAGATAACAACCGGGCAAAGGCGGCACAAGTTTAAGTGTTTCTGCTAACTCTTTATTCATCAAAATCATTATATCATATTTTTGATTAAGTTATATTAAGCGCCAAAACACAGAATATGAGAGCGTTTCACAAAACAACATTTGAAAATCAGAACCTAACTAGCAAAAAATGTGAAAACAATTCGTTAATGTTAGCGTGTTATGTGTATTAAATAATCTTGAATTAAGGATTGATTTTATGAATTTAATTATTTTGATTTAGAATAAATTTTGTAACCGCAAAGATTATTCTATGTTGATGTAATTCATCGGGAATATTTTTGCCTGATGTAAGCATCTGTCAAACCCAATTATGTTGTAATTATTTAAAATAATTTATGAACCTCTCTAAAGAAGTTCAAGGTGTTATGTTATGTATCGTTATGAAAGGCTGGAAATTATGTATTTAATCGAGATTATTATCTGATTTCTTCTTAACCGCGCCAAAACAGCAGGCAAATCAACCAAAATCTAATCAGGGTAATCGTAAATGATAAGTGCCGTCTAAACGGCGCTTGGTTCGTATGCAAAAATTGCCCTCCGAAAATATAAACAGGCCATTTGATGGCTTATTTCGTGTGCAAAAAATTATCAGGAAAGGAAGTGTACTATGTATTCAATCACAACAACAAACTATTCGGGAGTAAAAAGTTTAAACTGCATCACAGCACCGAGTTTTACGGGCAAAAATAACAAACTGGCAGGAATGAGCTCCCCTAAGGCAACAACATCACCGGCGTTTTTAGGACAAGATTTAGTAAAAGAGGTTAAATTCTTGAAAGCAGGGGAAGCCTACACAGGAAAAGCCTTTGATGTACAGGCAATCGGGAACAACAAAACTCCGCTTGATTTGGTTACAAAAGAAAATATCGCAGAATACAGCAAATACCCGGACATATGGTATCAGGGCGGAAAAGAAGCAGCTGATGAAGCAGTGAGAAAAGGGGAAAAAGATCCGAGATATCTTCACCCGCACATCGGCGGAACAATGCAATTCTACGGACTCACACCAATGAGCGATCCTTATGTTACAAAAGATCCGGAAACTATCCAATACTGCAGAGAAAACGGGTTTACAGGCTTCAATGCTAACGGGGAAGAATGTTTTGTGAACGCTTACAACGGCGATAAAGATTTTATCGAAAGCACTTATACTGACGATAACGGAAATCTTCTGAAGGATGTCGGCGGAATAACAGGAAA
>JAILHQ010000104.1 GCA_024695725.1 Cyanobacteria bacterium RUI128
GGTGATTGTGTTCATGTCGTTAAAACGGCAGGATTAGATATAGAACCTTTTAAATGTTTGTCATATTGTTTTGAAGATGCAGTTTCGCCTCATTTAGCCGCAAAAAGAGCCGGTGTGAATATCGATATTAACAAAATTAAGTCAGATTATGCTAATCTTGCAAAGAACTATGACTATATCCTAACGGAAGGCGCAGGCGGGATAACCTGCCCGATTATTGTTGATGACGATAAGACCTATCTTATGCATGACTTGATAAAAGATATGGGACTGAATGTTATTGTTGTTGCTGACGGAGGACTTGGAACCATTAACTCTGTTTTGACAACGGTTGAATATATTTCAAACCGCGGGTTAAATATTAAAGGAATTGTTCTTAATAATTTCGATAAAACCAACTATATGCACACTGATAACCTGAACATGATTGAACGTCTTACGGGGCTTGATGTCATTGCTACGGTTAGGGCAAATGAGCAAAATTTGGATATAGGCAGGCAGGAATTGGAGAGTTTGTTTGAATAATGGCTATTGATTGGGTAAAAGAAGATTTAAAATATATTTGGCACCCTTGTTCTCAGATGAAAGATTACGAGGAACTCCCGCCAATTGTGATTGATCATGCAAAGGGGATAAATCTTTATGATATCGAGGGTAATTGTTATAAAGATGTTGTGAGCTCGTGGTGGTGTAACCTTTTAGGACACTCTAACCCGAGAATAAATGAGGCAATCAAAAACCAACTGGATAAACTTGAACATGTTATTTTTGCAAACTTTACACATAAGACTGCAATTACACTCTGTCAAAAACTCGTTGAGGTATTGCCGGAGGGATTGTGCAAGTTCAACTTTGCAGATAACGGTTCTGCATCAATAGAAATGGCGATGAAAATGAGTTTTCAGTATCATCAGCAGACCGGTAACACACAAAAGAAAAGATTTATGGCGCTTACTGATGCCTATCATGGCGAAACAATAGGTGCGTTGTCTGTCGGGGCGTGTGACTTGTATTCTTCTATTTATAAACCGATACTTATGGATATAGTGAGAGTTCAGGGCCCGGATTGCTATCGTTGCCCGTGGGGTAAGTGCAGGGGCAAATGTAAATGTGAATGTATTGAGGGTGCAGAAAAAAAATTCGAACAGTATGGGGCCGAAACTTGTGCCATACTGGTTGAGCCTTTGTTGCAGGGTTCTGCAGGTATGAAGATATATCCGCCGTTGTATTTGAAAAAGCTCAGAGAGCTTTGTGATAAGTATAAGGTTCATCTTATAGCGGATGAAATAGCCACAGGGTATGGCAGAACAGGAAAAATGTTTGCCTTTGACCACGCCGGGGTTTCGCCTGATATCATGTGTCTTTCAAAAGGGCTTACCGGTGGTTATATGCCTATGTCAATTTGTGTTACGACTCAGGATATATATGACGCGTTTTATGCTGATTATTTAACGGGTAAAGCCTTTATGCACTCTCATACTTATGCTGGTAATCCTCTCGGGTGTGCTGCAGCTATAGAAGTGCTTAATATATTGAAGAGCGAACAGATTATTCAAAAGGCACAGGAAAATGCTATCTATTTCAACAATATAATTAAAGATAAATTTGATTCTGAAAAATATGTCGGTGAAGTTCGGCATATTGGTTTAATAAATGCAATTGAACTTGTCAAGGATAAGAATGCAAAAGAGCCTTTTGACAGTAAATTGAGGTTAGGGTATCAGATTTATAAGAAGGCTCTGAAAAAAGGTGTATTGTTAAGACCGCTTGGTGATGTTATATATTTCAACCCTCCGCTTATTATAGAAAAAGATGATATGGATTTCGTGACTGATGTGGCTCTTGAGTGTATGAAGGAAATTTTGGGGTAAATATTTGGGGTAAATAATTGGGGTGATTTTCAGACCTGCTGACACCCTCTCAAAATATTGATTTTATTGCTTTTTACATCTTTGTAAACAAATGTAACAAAATAAAGCCTCCGTGAAATCGAAGTTTTTTGAAAAACTTTATATATGTGTAAGACGATACGAGAGCATATATAGAGTACACCCATACTAGGTGTATTAGGTACTTGCAGGAGTATTAGCTTCAAACAGTGTTACTAAAAACAAGAAAGCAGAGCAGAGCTATGAATATCGGTACAGCCGGTGGCGCAGCAGATCCATTCTTGAGCGGTATAAACAGAACGAGTTATACCCCTAAAGTTGATCATACCGCTGAATATGTTCAGTTTGGTACTGACATGCTTTCTATGGTTGCAAGCATCTTCCTGATGCGTGCCCAATTTGCTGATGCTGGTGGCGCCGGAGGCGCAGGCGGAGCAGGTGGTGGTGAGTCTCAGAATATCATTAATGGTTTCGTTGAGGCAGACCAGGCTTATGACACTGCTAAACAAAACATGAGAAATGCACTTGATGAACTGGGCAACGAACAGCAGCACACCGGTATGTATGGTGAATTAAAAGAAGCTGAAGATGCCAAAGCTGATAATGCAGACGGAACTACGCAGAAGGAATTGGATGATTTTACGGCTGCTGGTAAAGATAATAAGAGGCTGGAAGCATTCCAAACACTGAGTAAGGACTTTGCTGAGGCGAAAGTTGCACAAAAGGCTTATACTGACCTTAATGAAGA
>JAILHQ010000082.1 GCA_024695725.1 Cyanobacteria bacterium RUI128
ATCAATGTCTGATATGAGTGTTAAACCTTATGTGGAATACGGAGTCGGTTTACAGCGTAAATGGGGTGAACGCTTCACAGGTTATGGTCAGGCGATGATAAGAAACGGCGGACGTAACGGCGTAATGCTCTCATTTGGGTTTAGATGGGCTATCGGCAAGTAACGAGTCTTGGATTATTCGGGTACGCATAGCACTCGGTAAATAACGCTAAATAGGGGTAATACATATTGTAAAAATAAAGTTTATCGGTAACCCTGATAAACTTTATTTTTTATGCTGAGTTTCAGTAAACTTGAACGAAATCATGTTTATGAGATAATTGTATTTGAGAGATAATTTTGTTTATCAAATAGTAATTAAGAGAATATAAAGGAAAGAAATTATGGGAAGACAAACACCATTAGAAAGGGTAAGAAACATTGGTATTGCCGCTCACATCGACGCAGGTAAGACCACTACCACAGAACGTATTTTGTTCTACACAGGTAAAACCCATAAAATCGGTGAAGTACACGACGGTGCTGCCGTAACCGACTTTATGGATCAGGAAAGAGAAAGAGGTATCACAATTCAGTCTGCTGCTGTTACAGCATATTGGAAGGATCACCAAATCAACGTCATCGACACACCGGGCCACGTTGACTTCACAATCGAAGTTGAACGTTCTCTTCGTGTATTAGACGGCGTTGTTGCAGTATTCTGTGCTGTAGGTGGTGTACAATCACAATCTGAAACAGTTTGGAGACAAGCTAACAGATATGAAGTACCTCGTATGGTATTCGTAAATAAAATGGACAGAACAGGTGCTGATTTCTTCAGAGTTGTTGAACAAATCAAAACAAGATTAGGCGGAAACGCTGTTCCTATTCAGTTACCTATCGGTGCAGAAGACAAATTCACAGGTCTTGTTGACCTTATGACAATGAAGGCTGAAATCTACACTAACGATTTAGGTACAGAAATTAAGGAAGAAGAAATTCCTGCAGAACTTCAAGCAAAAGCTAAAGAAATGAGAGACGAAATGGTTGAAGCTATCGCAGGTGAAGATGATTTATTGATGGAAAAATATTTCGAAGATCCTGATTCAATCACAGTTGATGAATTAAGAGCAGGTTTAAGAAGAGCAGTTTGTGCTAACAAGATTGTTCCTGTAACTTGCGGTACAGCATTTAAGAACAAGGGTGTTCAGTTATTACTAGACAACGTTGTTGCTTATATGCCATCACCTGTTGATGTAAAAGCTATCGAAGGTGAACTTGAAGACGGTACTAAGGTTGAAAGACATTCAACTGAAGACGAACCGTTCTCAGCTTTATCATTTAAAGTTATGACTGACCCATTCGTAGGTCGTTTAACCTTCTTACGTGTTTATTCAGGTAAGTTAACTTCTGGTTCTTACGTTTTGAACTCAACAAACGGTAAGAAAGAACGTATTTCTCGTTTGGTTCAAATGTATGCTGATCAGAGAAACGAAATTACAGAAGTTTATGCAGGGGATATCTGTGCTGCAGTTGGTCTTAAAGATACAACTACAGGGGATACATTGTGTGACGAAAAAGCACCTATTATCCTTGAAAGAATGACTTTCCCTGAACCGGTTATTTCGGTTGCTATCGAACCTAAGACAAAAGCTGACCAGGATAAGATGGGTATCGCTCTTCAGAAGTTGGCAGAAGAAGATCCTTCCTTCAGAGTTAAATCTGATACAGAAACAGGTCAGACAATTATCTCAGGTATGGGTGAACTTCACCTTGATATCATCGTTGACCGTATGTTGAGAGAATTCAAAGTAGAAGCTAATATCGGTAAACCACAGGTTGCATATCGTGAAACTATTCGTGGTACTGCTGATCAGGATTCTAAATTCGTACGTCAATCAGGTGGTAAAGGTCAATACGGTCACGTTAAAATCAGAATTGCACCTGCTGAAGAAAACAAAGGTTTTGTATTCGAAAACAAAATCGTCGGTGGTGCTATTCCTAAGGAATACATCGAACCTGCAAGAAAAGGTATGGAAGAAGCTCTTGAAGGCGGTATCTTAGCAGGATATCCTATGATTGACGTTGCTGTTGAACTTTATGATGGTTCATACCACGAAGTTGACTCTTCTGAAATGGCGTTCAAGATTGCCGGCTCTATGGCTATCAAGGAAGGTTGTAAGAAAGCTCAACCTTGTATCCTTGAACCTATGATGAAGGTTGAAATCGAAATCCCTGATGAATTTACAGGTACAATTATCGGTGATATCTCTCGTCGTAGAGGTAGAATCGAAGGTCAGGAACCTATGGGTAACACAGGTAATGTTATCGTTAGAGCGATTGTTCCGTTGGCTAACATGTTCGGTTATGCTACTGATTTGAGATCTAACACTCAGGGTCGTGGTACATTCTCTATGGAATTCCAAAAATACGAACAAGTTCCTGGAAACGTTGAAAAAGAAATTATCGAAAAAGCTGGTAAATCAGCATAATGGTAATTATATAAATAAAAAAGACTGTCCGAGAGGGCAGTCTTTTTTTGTTTATTTGTTTGCTTATATTCTATTGTTTTTATTATTGTCAGGTTGTATTTGGCCTACATTCTAAAAATCCAATTGCTCATCTAAACGGCTCTTCGCATTTAAATAACTAATGGTTACATTATTTCTTGATGCAATATCATAAACCTTTAAGAATCTGTCATAATCTTTTTGAGTGTTTTCTGATGGTATTTCATATGATTCATTCACTACTCTTGGTTTGGAAGGTCTCCCTGGCACGTCAGGTGTATCAAAACCTCTATCACATGATGTATCAATACATAGATTACCGTTTTTATTTGTGTATATTTTTTGAATATTTTTTGCATTTATATTTTGATAGTTCTTCTCATCGTCTATGAATGAAATGTTTCCTTTAAAAGCCGTGTTGTTGATACCTAAATTCATAATAATTCCTTCCTGTATGATATTGTATATTTGTGTTCAATATAAATACGTTGAAGGATAAAATTTGCTAATATTTTTGTTAAGTATTACATATTTTTTACAAATAAAAAAACGGACTTCTAAACAAGTCCGTTTTTTGAGTTTTATAAAACTTGATTTATACTATGTTGACGAAATTGCCCCCTCCGCAGTATGACATAACGGCATTTTGTGCAATCATTGCGTCCATACTGCGGCAGAACAATCTGTTGCTTAATGAACGATCACCGAAACGGCTTGAATCTAAAATGTCACCTACGCTGAAAAGCCCAATTGTATTGGTTGCTTCGTGAGCAATTACAGGTGTGTTGTTGAAAATGTACATGTTAGCATACTGAAATGGAACTGGTGTGTATCCTGTTGAGTCGACATAAAATGTTCCTGTTGGTAATGACATAGTTAAATCCTCCGTTTTATAATTTGTAATACTTTTTTTAAATTTAGTGCAACTCTTATAAATTGCGCTTTTCCTGCGTATCCTTAGGCACAAGTACTAAACCGTGTATAAGAATGTACACAATTCAGATTTTGATGTGCTTAGATACAGGTTATAATTTTAAATTTCCTGAGGTTAAAAGTTGAAACCATTTTGAGCTGACCAATGGGCTCATTTTAAATAGTCTTGTTAACTTAAACTCGTAATTAAAACGTATCTAAATTGACTCTTTTAATTCCCCGTACACATATAAAGTTTTTTTTTTCACGAGAATTGCTTTTTTTAAAACACATATTTACATAACTTCACAATTAGATATGGGACTATACCTGAAATCAGTTTATAGTCTAAATTTTACTTATTTTGATGTTTGAACAAAAAGCGGAAAATAATTCCGCTTCCTGTTCAAAGATAAATTCATATTTTATGCGTAGAAACCTGCATTGTACATCATAAGTGCATTTTGTGCCATCATTGCGTCCATACTGCGGCAGAACAATCTGTTGCTTAATGAACGATCACCGAAACGGCTTGAATCTAAAATGTCACCTACGCTGAAAAGCCCAATTGTATTGATTGCTTCGTGAGCAACAACCGGTGTGTTGTTGAAAATGTACATGTTTGCGTCTACAAATGGTGCAGCTACCGGTCTTCCACCGCCGCCTACGATAAATGTTCCTGTTGGTAATGACATAATAAAATCCTCCAAATTTATAGTGTGTAATACGTTGTTTTCAAAGCCTGCAATTTTAGTAAAAAATTGCATGTTTTGTCAGATTGTATCCATAGGCACTATCAGTAAACTGCGTATAAGAATATACACAATTCAGATCTTGATGTGCTTAGATACTACCTATTATTGAATTAATCAGGGATTAAAATTTATTAATCATTTTGAGGCATTTGAAATTTTGCTGCCGATCAAATGATTTCTGTTAACTTAAACTCGTGATTAAAACGTATCTAAATTGACTCTTTTAATTCCCGTACACATATAAAGTTTTTTTGTTTTTGAAAATTGACTTTTTAAATCAAAGTGGTTTACAAAACTTAATAATTTGCAAATTCAGTCACAGCATGCGTTTCCCATGTTTCAGTCAGTATCGGGGCATGGAAACCTCTTGCATTTTTCTGAAAAATAGTTAAACTTTATAATGACGATAAAATTATTTAGTGTAACATATTTAAAACAAAAAGCGTTTAAGTTAAAATAGGAGGTGTTAGAATAAGTTTTTAAGGAGAGGTTTATATGAGAATTGCGGTGTTGTCGGATATACATGGTAACTTGCTTGCGCTGGAATCAGTATTAGAAGACATAAGGAGCAAGAGTTGTGAAAAGATACTGTTTCTTGGAGATTATGCACTTGCAGGACCGGAACCCGGTGATACAGTCAATTTTTGTATGAGCTTGTCTGAACATGAGAACATTGAAATGATTCAGGGTAACACTGATAAGATGATTGCCGAATACAGTGAGGAAGTATATGAAAATGTAGCCAAGGGAGCACCTATAATGGCAAATGCACTGAAACAGGAGGCAGAAACACTCAGTGAAAACCAAATCAGGTTCCTAAAGGAATTACCGGTACAAAAAGAGCTTACTGTTGATGGAATAAAAATTCTCATGGTTCATGGTTCTCCGAGAAGGAATAATGAAGACATAATGCCAACAACTCCACTAGAGGAGGTCGAAAAAATGATTAGTGGTGTTGATGCAAATTTAATCCTTTGCGGACATACTCATATACCATGCGGTTTCCAGACAAATACAGGGCAAACAGTTGTAAATGACGGAAGTGTCGGAAGACCTTTTACCGAAAACCCTGAAGCATGCTATGCTATCATATCAACCAAAGGTAGTGGTGATTTTGAGGTTGAGCATAATTTCGTAAAGTATGATAATTATCAGGCAGCAAAAAAATTAGCAGAAAGAACATTCGATGGGGCGGATAAACTTGCTCATATGCTGATTCATCCTACACAAAGGCATTTTTAAACTGAATATTTTAAAAAAGCGGGTTAAGTATTATACTTAACCCGCCTGTTTTATATATTAATTTTTCCCGCAGCAGTTTTTATATTTTTTACCGCTTCCGCATGGACACGGCTCGTTTCTGCCAACCTTTTTTGTCGGGACTGGTGTTTCCTCTGTTTCAGTTTTACTCTCGTTTTCCAGTTCAGTTTCAACCATATCTATTGATGCTGAAAAAACTGTTGAATGGTATAAAACAGAAGTTGATGAATAGATTTTTCTCTTTAAAAAGGCTGATTTGTATGTAGAAATCAAACTATCAAGAGTGTAATCGCTGTCTAAGAAATGATTAACTTTTCTCATGAAGTTTGGATATTTATCAGCAACTCTTCTTATAATTTTATCGGATATTGCATCATTTTCTAAGAAATAGTTTAAACATTCCTTCTGATTTTCAACGTCAGGTCTTCCGTTTACCTCAAATATATTACAGAAGGTTTTGTAAAACGGAACTGAGTATAAACCTAATTCTTCATCCATAATTATACCGACATCGTAAGTTTCGTTGTGAGAAGAGAACCCGCCGAGTGATTTTTCGATAAAGTTATCATAGCCGTTGTTTAATTCCTGAATAGTAAAATATTTATACTCATCAAGCGGCTCTTGCGCTTTTTCCATATCCAAATCTTTGATATCGTCTTCGCCATTTAAAATTCCGATTACGGTATCGGCATATTTGTTTGTTGTGATAAATTCGTCAGAGTTAAAGGTTTCTTTAAATCTTTCATTCATGATTTTAATATCTTCGATTATTTCCTGTTCTTTTTCCTCGTTATCCTGATAAACAAGCCAAGGAGCCTGAACGATTTTCACTATTGCATATCTGATAGCCTCTTTTATTTTGTTTGCAGGAAGAACATTGTCTATTCCGATCATAAAATATTCATTTCTGTATTCAAATATACGGGCAACAATAAATTCCCCGGGTGCAATACCTCTGAAGCTGGTCATTTTAGTTAAGGATAAAACTGTGTATTGTTTTTCATTTGTGATATTAAAAAGCTCAAATCCGTTCTTCAGAATTTTTTCAATACGGAAAACAGTATATTGAGCCGTCAAAAGACTTTTTGCAATATCAGGATTAGACAAATTGCTGCTTTCGTTAAATATTTCAACAACTGTCTTTACCGGTTCGCCTAAATGTCTTTCAAATACGTACGGAATAAATAACTTTTCCATTTGGGCCGGACTTGCGTTCAGTGCACTCATCGTGGATAAATATTCCTGAAAATCTTCTCTGGTTGCATCGTCTTTTACAACAAATTCAAATAATTCTTTAATTACACTATTAATATCATTTAATTTATCAATAACTACTGTCATATTATATCTCTCTCCCTTAGGTACGTAATATAAAAATACTATAAGCATAACCGAATAACAATACCCATATAGATTATTGAAATCTTTTAATATATAGCTTAAACATATTAAATAACAGGAGGAAATTTATGGATTATGACTATATAAATGAATTGAAAACACCATTTTTACAGCCCCCGCCGATTGTGTTTAGAATCGTATGGCCAATATTATATATATTAATGTTTTTGTCTTTGTATATTTTTCTCGGGGTAGGGGTAAATGATAATACGATTAAGACAAAGGGGATTATAATATTTATTATTCAGTTAACCCTGAATCTTATCTGGAGTCCGATATTTTTTTATTATAAAAAAATATTTTTGGCATTTTGTGTTGCGGCTGCGCTGACTGCTGTTGTCTTGGTGATGATAGTTTATTTTTATCGGGTTTTGCCACTTGCAGGTCTTATGAATATTCCGTATTTTGTATGGCTCTTATTCGCTGATTATCTGAATTTTCAAATTTGGTTGTTAAACAGAAACTGATGCGGTTAAATATTTATATTTACATTTATTTTTTAAAAAGGCAATTTTTTTTAACAAAACTACTTTATATATGTGGGATATTATTGAGTAAGGAGTATTATGATTTCAGAAGTTACAGGTCCTTTTGCAGCAGGAAATGGCCAATTATCAAAGTTATTGGGAGGTGGCCCGGTCAACAATGAAGAAAATGAACCGATAGATTATGAAATTTCAGGGTTGTCTGAAGAATACAAACAGAATGCACGTGAGCTTGCTGATATGAAAAGGAAGTTCTATGCAGAACATCCGCTTCCGGGTGACAGTATTGTTGGAACAATAGGGTTAACACAAACAAGTCAATATAAAGCAAGAGATGCAGAATGGGCAAGAATTGAGGCTCAGTATTTGGCAGAGCATCCGATATCAGAAGCTGACAAAGCTATTATAGAAAAAGAACTGAAACGTTACGCAACGTTTATGTCTTTAGGTTAATAAAAAAAATAAAAATAAAGAACAGGCGGTGAATTTCACCGCCTGTTCTGTTTTATTAAATCTAACGAATTATTCGTTTTATGAGCCCTATTGAACGCTTGCTTTTTCTTCGTCAGAAACTCCCTTGATAGTAAGGTTGACTCTGCCTCTTTCGTCGATTTTGATAATCTTAACGATTACTTCATCGCCGATATTTACGTGAGGTTCAATAGTGTCGATTCTTTCGTGGCAGATTTGAGATATGTGAACCATACCGTCTTTACCGCCGCCGAGTTCAACGAACGCACCTATAGGAATAATTCTTACGACTTTTCCTTTCAGAACCATACCTACTTCAGGCTTGAAGGTGATATCCTTAATCATCTTGATAGCGATTTGAGCACCTTCCTGATCGTTAGATGTGATTGTTACCACACCACTGTCTTGGATATCAATTTCTGCACCTGATGCATCAATGATTTCTCTGATTTGTTTACCGCCAGGTCCGATTACAGCGCCGATATCCTCTGTCGGGATAGTCAGTGTTGTAATGCTTGGAGCATAAGGTGACATAGGTCCGGGCTCGGTAATAGCTTTTCTCATTTCGCCTAAGATGTGCAGTCTGCCTTCTTTTGCCTGGAATAAAGCACGTCTTAAAGTATCGTTAGGGATACCTTTTGCCTTCATATCCATCTGAAGTGCTGTAATACCGTCATCGTTACCTGTTACCTTAAAGTCCATATCGCCTAAGAAGTCTTCAATACCTTGGATATCTGTAAGAACGACAGGTTCATAACCTTCTTCTTTAATCATACCCATAGCGACACCGCCGATCATACATTTTACAGGAACACCTGCGTTCATCAATGCCATTGAAGAGCCGCAAGTTGAACCCATTGATGTAGAACCGTTTGATTCCAATACATCAGAAGTTACTCTGATGGTGTAACCAAATTCTTCAGGGCTTGGCAATGCAGGAATGTTTGCTCTTTCTGCTAAGTTACCGTGACCGACTTCTCTTCTACCCGGGCCTCTTAAAGGTTTTACTTCGCCTACTGAGAAACCAGGGAAGATATATTTGTGCATATAAGTTTTTTCTGTTTGCGGATCAACACCGTCAAGTTCCTGTTTCATTGCAGGGCCTGCAAGAGTTGCCACTGACAAGATTTGAGTCTGACCTCTTGTAAATACTGCAGAACCGTGTGCTCTAGGTATAACACCAACTTCACACCAGATAGGTCTTACTTCGTTGTATTTACGTCCGTCTGCTCTGACACCTTCGTCAAGAATCATTGCACGCATAACGTGTTTTTCTGCTGCCTTAAATTCTTCGGCAACAAAGTCGATGCCTGTTTCTTCAATGATTTGTTTAATATAATCATCTTCAGGAAGTGCATCAATTTTTTCTTTTACTAATTGTTTAGCTTCATCAAGCTTGTCTTGTCTGTATTTTCTGTCGAAGTTGTGATAAGCATCGTGAATCATAGCCCCTGCAGTTTCTTCAATAATCTGAGCGATTCTAGAAGTATCGTAAGGGTTAACAAATTCTTCTTTTTCAACTTCACAACGTTTTGCGAATTCAACTTGTGCTTCACATTGTTTTTTGATTTCTTCTTGAGCAAAAGCAACTGCATTCATAATGTCGTCTTCTGTAACGAACTTACAGCCTGCTTCAACCATGATAACGCTGTCGTGAGTACCGGATACAACGATATCAAGGTCTGATGCCTTAGCCTGTGCGTGTGTAGGGTTAGCGATGAAGTTTCCGTTTTCATCTCTTGATACTCTAACAGCACCGATAGGGCCTTCGAAAGGAGCGCCCGTTAACATTAAAGCACATGATGCACCCAACATTGCCAATGTGTCAGGTTGATTTTCCTGATCATAGCTGAATAATTGAGCAACAATCTGGATGTCATTTCTGTATCCTTTAGGGAAAAGCGGTCTGATAGGTCTGTCTATCAAACGTGAAACAAGGATAGCCTTGTCACTTGCTTTGCCTTCTGAACGGTTGTAACCACCCGGGATACGACCGATTGCTGACATTCTTTCTTCATAATCAATCAACAGCGGGAAGAAGTCTATCCCGACTCTTGGTTCTTTACTAACTACTGCGTGAACGAATAACATTGTATCGCCACATCTTACTGTAACACTACCATTAGTAGATTGTGCATACTTGCCTGTTTCAACAGTTACGGTCTTACCACCGATTTCAAGCTGCATTGTTTTTGTTTCAGGTATCATTTTTTCCCTCTTTCTTCGGCTACTCGAAAGCCGAATTTCTTCTTTTTATACTTTTTCTTCTTACATTTCTAATTATACAGGAAACATTAATAAAATACACAAGTGAAATGTAAATTATAGTTTAGGGGTAAATGAGAATATTGCTCCCCACCCTAACCCTCCCCAACTTGGGGAGGGAACAGTTGTACAATTTTAAATAAAATTGCTACAAATGTGGGAGAGGAGTAATTAAATATATTTACCCCCGATAAA
>JAILHQ010000083.1 GCA_024695725.1 Cyanobacteria bacterium RUI128
ATCAATGTCTGATATGAGTGTTAAACCTTATGTGGAATACGGAGTCGGTTTACAGCGTAAATGGGGTGAACGCTTCACAGGTTATGGTCAGGCGATGATAAGAAACGGCGGACGTAACGGCGTAATGCTCTCATTTGGGTTCCGCTGGGCTATCGGTAAGTAACGAGTCTTGGATTATTCGGGTACGCATAGCACTCTATTCACTATTATATGAATATAATATATTTTATATCTGTGAACGATAGTGAACAAAATAATTTTCCCTTATCCATTTTCAATTTCTCATTATGTTTAGTGGATAGGCAAGTTGTGTGATTTTAATTTATTTGTGTTAAAATAAAAACACAAAAGGAGAGTGTAATTATGACGTCGCAATATTTACCGCAGCAAAAAACCAGGACTGCTTTGGTTTTGTTTTTAAAAGGGGTTGCAACACCTGTGTTGTTATATTTTGATAACCCGCAGGCAGTATATATGGAAATGAAACAGCTTATGAAGAATCCGTCACCCGTTTTGGTTGAAAAAGAAGCGAACGGACCTGTCAAAAAGATTGCGTTTGTTTCCACACAGATTTCAGGAGTGGTTTTGCAGGAAGAAACTTATGTATAATATTTCAATTCAGGACATTGAAGATAACAAAGATAAAACCTTGCATTTCAGTTTTGATGATGAAATATCTGAACTTAAAGCAAAGGTAAGTGCCGAACTTGACCTTACTTCACTTGGAGAATTTATCGAAGTTAAAGGTCAGGTGTCAGGTTCTGTGAAACTTGAATGTGATATGTGTCTTGAAGAATTTGATTATAAACTTGATTTTCCTATAAAGGAAACTTATGCAAAAAATTCACTTTATGAAGAATACGGTCAGGAGACCGAAATAAAGGAAGGGCAATTTATAACAGACCTTAACGGTGCGAATGAGATAGATGTTTATGACTTATTGTATCAATCTGTAATATTACAGTTACCAAATAAAAAGGTTTGTGGTATAAATTGTAAAGGGGGTAATTTCGCCAAAGATGACAGCGGTTTTATCCAGGATGAGAGGATGGCAGTCTTCAAGTCTATAAAGATAGATAAGAAGTAGCTTCCGAACGAATAAAGACGAAATGTAAATAGTAAAACAGAGTATAAAGAAAGGTATAGAAAAATGGCAGTACCAAAGAAAAGAACAGGACATAGTGCTCAAGGTAAAAGAAGAGCAAATTGGAAGGCAACAAAGCCTGAGACTACAGTATGTTCAAATTGCGGACAACCTGTATTAGCACATACAGTATGTACAGCTTGTGGTTATTATAAGGGACAACCTGTCAGACTGAAGGATAAAGCAGAATTAGCTAAGGAAGTTAAGAAACCTGCTAAGAAATCTACAAAGAAAGCAGCAGCTCCTGCTGAAGAAGCACCTAAGGCAGCTGAAGCGGTTGTAGAAGCTGAAGTGGTTGAAGCACCTAAGAAAACTACAAAGAAAAGAACTACAAAGAAAAAAGCAGCAGCTGAAACTACAGAAGTAAAGGCTGAAGCTACAGAAGAAAAAGCAGAGTAGTATCTATTAGTCCAATAAGAGGATAGGGGAAAGCATGACAAGAATAGCTATTGATGCAATGGGCGGAGACCATGCTCCTGCTGAAATCGTAGCAGGTGCACTCTGGGCTGCTCAGGATTATGGCGTAGGTCTTGATTTAGTCGGTAAAGAAGACGAGATTAAGGCTGAGATAGAGAAAATCAGAAAAGCCGGCGGTATATATTCCGACTGCGGAAACAGAGGCCGTCAGCGCAAGATTGCAATCGATTTGGATAAAATCGATTATATAATCACCCACGCATCAGAAGTTATCGAAATGGGTGAGGCTGTTGGTCAGGCTATTCGCAAAAAGAAAGATTCCTCTATCGTTAAAGCTGTTAAGTCTGTAGCAGACGGTACATCAGACGGTATCGTTGCAGCAGGTTCAACAGGGGCTGCAATGGCAGCAAGTTTGTTCGGTTTAGGCAGACTAAAAGGTATTACAAGACCAGCTATTGCTGTTACATTACCAACTGTTGAAAAACCGATTATTTTGATCGATGGTGGTGCTAATAGTGATGCTACTCCGCAAATGCTTAAGCAGTTTGCCATTATGGGTTCAACTTATTCTAAACACGTTTTGGAAATTGATAACCCAAGAGTAGGGGTTATGAATATCGGGGAAGAAGTTGAAAAGGGTAATCCGCTCGCAAAAGAAACTCACAAGCTTTTGGAAGAAGATTCTGAAAATATCAATTTCGTTGGAAACATTGAAGGTAAAGAAATCTTCTTATCAAAATGTGATGTTGTTGTTTGTGACGGTTTTGTAGGAAACGTTGCTCTTAAAGTTACGGAAGGTGCATCTTCTATGTTGTTCTACCTTCTTCAGCTTGAGCTTAAATCAGATATACTTGGCATGATTATTGGTTTACTTGCAAAGCCTTTTATGAGAAAGGTTTATAAGAGAATTAACTATGAAGAATTCGGCGGTTGTTTATTGTTAGGCGTCAGAGGTATTTCTGTTATCGCTCACGGAAGAAGCAGAGCTTATGCTATTAAAAACGCTGTAAGAGTTGCAAATGAAGCAGTTCAGAGAGGCGTTAACAAAAAAATCTCAGAATTTATTGAAGGCTAGGGTTAAATATAAGGGGTAGATGTGATGGGTGATTTTACACCGGTAAAAATAGCAGGCGTCGGGTACAGCGTACCTGAAACGGTTATTACAAATGATGATTTAACCAAGCTTTATGAAACTTCAGACGAATGGATCTACACCCGCACAGGTATTAAAGAAAGAAGAGTTGTATCAGGAAACGAAACTGCCATTGATTTAGGTTTTGATGCAGCTAAAAAAGCTATTGAAAAAGCAGGCATTGATGTTAACGATATAGACTGTATCATCGGTGCTGCTTCTGCGCCCCCTCAATTATATCCGACGTTATCTGCTACAATTGGTGCTAAACTCGGGATACAAGATACTATACCTGCCTTTGATATGACCGCAGCTTGTACTGGTTTGATTTATGCAATGCAGGTTGCAAGAGGATTTATTAACGCAAATATCTATAAAACTATTTTAATTATTGCGGCCGACAACAATTCAAAAATTACGGACTGGACAGACAGAGGAACTTCAATCCTCTTTGGTGACGGTGCAGGTGCTATGGTTATGACCGCGTCAGATGACGGTGTTGACGATATTCTGTCTATAAAAATCAGTGCTAACGGCGCTATTGGCGACCTTATTAAAACAGGTGTTCCGTCACAGTGTTGTCCGTTGGTTAAACAGGCTGATGATGTTGCTAGCGGTAAGATTATTATGAACGGAAAAGATGTTTACAAGTTTGCAGTTACAACTGTTCCTAAATATGTAGAAGAATGTATCTCACTTTCAGGTCTGAGTGCGGAAGAAATTGATTATCTGATTCCTCATCAGGCTAACCAGAGAATTATTGAAGCTATTCAAAAACGACTAAAATATGGCGATGAAAAAGTAATATCTAATATTAAATATTACGGAAATACATCGGCAGCATCTATTCCTATTGCATTGGTTGAAGGAGTAGAAAAGGGTAAGATTAAACTCGGCTCAACTGCAGTACTTTGCGGGTTCGGGGCAGGCATGACCTGGGGCGGTGCCGTTATAAGATTACGTGAAGGTATTTGTTAGAGAGAAGATTAATATACTTCTCTTTTTAGCAGCATGTGTAATATTGTTTTATGAAAATTAAGAAAAGGATAAATTTATGAAGAAAATAGCATTTATTTTCCCGGGACAAGGGGCACAAGTTGTCGGAATGGGAAAAGATATATACGAGAGTTATGAAAGTGCAAAACACGTTTTTGACACGGCAGATAAAGTTTTGGGTAAAAGTATTTCAGGTATTTGTTTCGAAGGTCCTGAAGAAGATTTGAAACTCACTGTAAATACTCAGCCTGCAATAGTTACAACATCAATAGCATTGTTGGAAGTATTGAAAGAATTAACTAATATTTGTCCTGATTATACTGCAGGTCACTCACTGGGTGAATATTGTGCAATGCATACAGCAGGGGTTATGGATTTAGAAACAACTCTGAAGCTTATTCAGAAACGTGCAAATCTTATGTCAGAAACAAAAGGCGGGACTATGGCAGCAGTTCTTAATGCGACAGAAGAACAACTGAAGGCAGGCTTGGAAGCCGGTTCAAAAGTCGGTTATGTTGATGTTGCAAACTACAATTCACCTGTTCAGGTTGTTATAACAGGTGATGAATCTGCAGTAAAAGCAACAAGTGACTATCTGCTTGAAAATGGTGTAAGAAGGGTTGTTCCTCTTGCTGTTTCAGGTGCGTTTCATTCTAAATATATGGAAAATGCAGGTGCTAAATTTAGTGAATATTTAGCAGATTTTGAATTAAATAACGCAAAATTACCTGTTATAACAAATGTTGATGCAAATGAAACAAGATTGGCTTCTGATTTCAAATCTAAAATGCCGAAACAGATTTATTCATCTGTACACTGGACACAAACTATCCAAAAAATGATAGAAAACGGTGTTGATACGTTTATTGAAATCGGCCCGGGCAAAGTGCTCGCAGGTCTGAACAAAAAGATAAGTATGGATATAACAACTTACAATGTTTATGACAAAGAATCTTTGGAAACTACGGTAAGTGCCATAAAAGAACAGTTAGTTGCGGGATAAACTCTAACATTTATCTAAACAAATGTAACAATGACTCAGATAAGATGTAATATTTTTTATGTTCAATTTAAAATGAATAGGTGGAGAGAGAACATAAAATATGTGTTTTAGTCGATAATAAAAAGGTTTTTATTATTTGTCAATAAAAATAAGGAGATAAATATGTCAGAAAAGAAGATTGCTTTAATTACAGGCGGTTCAAGAGGCATTGGTTTCAGCTGTGCTAAAGAACTTGCTCATGCCGGTTGCGATATCATTATCAATGATATTTGTGATGAAGCGACTGCAAAACCTGCAATTGATGAAATCAAGGCAATAGGTGCAAATGCGTGGTTCTATCAGTTTGACGTATCAAACGATGAACAGGTTCATGCTGCTGTTGAAAAAATGATAGCAGAGCATGGTCACATTGATATCTTATTGAACAATGCAGGTATTACAAAAGATGGTTTATTCGTAAGAATGGACGCTGAACAGTGGGAAAGAGTTATCAAAATTAACCTTGGCAGTGCATATTATGTATCACATGCTGTTATCAAACACATGATGAAAGCCAGACAAGGCGCTATTATTAATATGTCATCAGTTGTAGGCCTTCACGGTAACCCTGGTCAGGCTAACTATTCCGCTTCAAAAGCAGGTTTAATCGGTTTGACTAAGACATTGGCAAAAGAATTCGGTAAGAGAAATATCAGAGTTAATGCCGTATGTCCGGGCTTTATTCAGACTGCTATGACAGCAGATTTGGGTAATACTGATGAATATATGAAACTGATACCTATGGGCAGACTCGGTACTCCAGAGGATATTGCTAAGGTTGTTAAGTTCCTGGCACTTGATACTGATTATGTTACAGGTCAAGCTATTGAGGTATCGGGCGGACTTATTATCTAAGCCGTTTGGTTCTTAATAAAACGTAAAAAAGAGATTGTAAACTTTTTTGCAAAATAATCTTTTATAGTATAATGTAAAAGTAAATTTAAAGTGTAGTAAATAAAAAATGAGGATTTAAAAATGAGTACATTAGACAAAGTTAAAAAAGTAGTAGTTAGCCAATTAAGCGTTGATGAAGCATTAGTTACTCCTGAAGCTAGTTTTTCAGGTGATTTAGGTGCTGATTCATTAGATACAGTTGAATTAGTTATGGCTTTCGAAGAAGAATTCGGTTGCGAAATTCCTGAAGAAGAAGCTGAAAAGATTCAAACAGTTCAAGACGCTGTTAACTATATTGATGCTCATCAATAATTAAAAGACTTTAGAAAAGCGAAGGAATTTTCCTTCGCTTTTTTCATGGAGATAGACGAGATATGAATAAAAGAAGAGTAGTAGTTACCGGCTTAGGTGCAGTTACACCTTGCGGTACTAATGTAAAAGATTTTTGGAACTCAATGCTTAACGGCAAGAGTGGTGTGTCAACATTTGAAAGAATACCTTTAGACGGACATGCCGTAACAATCGCAGCTGAAATTAAAGATAAAGATTTCAACCCTGAAGAATTAATAGGTCCTAAAGATGCGAAACGTATGGACAGATTTACCCAATTTGCAATGGTTGCGGCAGATGAAGCAATTGCAGATTCAGGTATTGATGAAGCAGACATTGATCCATACAGAATAGGTGTAATAGTAAGTTCAGCAGCCGGTGGTTTTAAAACCTTTGAATTAAATCACCTTGCAATGCAGGCAAAAGGCCCTACTAAGGGTTCACCGTTTACAGTTCCTATGCTAATAGTTGATATTGCATCAGGCAGAGTTTCAATAAAGCATGGTTATAAAGGTTTAAACAAGTGCGTTGCATCAGCTTGTGCAACAGGTACTCACTCAATAGGTGATGCTTTCAGAAGTATCCAGTGGGGTGATGCTGATGTTGTTGTTGCAGGTGGCTGCGAAGCAACAATCACAACCTTAGGTGTTGGTGCGTTCACCGCTTGTCGTGCGTTGTCAAAACGCAATGACGAACCGGAAAAGGCATCACGTCCTTATGACAAAGACCGTGACGGTTTTGTTATGGGCGAAGGTGCAGGTGTTCTCGTTCTTGAAGAATACGAACACGCTAAAAAACGCGGTGCAAAGATTTATGCTGAAATCGTCGGTTATGGTCAGTCAGCTGACGCTCACGATATTGTTGCTCCTGATCCGGAAGGTAAAGGTGCTTTGAAATCAATGGAATTTGCACTTAATGATGCAGAATTGAAGCCTGAAGAGATTGATTATATCAATCCTCACGGTACAAGTACAGGTTTAGGTGATATCGCTGAATCTCAGGCTATTGCACAGATATTTGGCGATAAGGAAAAGAACCCTAATCTGTTAGTCAGCTCAACAAAGAGTATGCACGGCCATATGTTAGGTGCAACAGGTGCGGTTGAGGCAATCGTTTGTGTTAAGACAATCACTGACGGTATTGTTCCTCCGACTATAAATCTTGATAATCAGGACGAACACGTTGCTAATTTAGACTATGTTCCGCACAAAGCAAGAGAACACAAGGTACACGCTGCCCTGTCTAATTCCTTCGGATTTGGAGGTCATAACTGTACTTTGGTATTCAAAGAAGTGGTTGATTAATTAGTATAATTAATATAAAAAAGACAGTCTGTTATTTACAGGCTGTCTTTTTTTTGTTGAGTGTAAATGTGATAAAACCCCATCCTGACTATACTATGTTTCACAGGGAGGTAAATAATTAAAAAAAAATTAAGTATATTCTAATAAACTTGTCTATGTGTTATTATTATGATAATCTCATGTTGCGAGGGTTAGTAATTATTTTACTTTGTTACCGTACAGAAGAATAAGTAAAAAATGTTTAATATAAAGAAATTAGTCGTAATATTTTTAATAGCCTGTTTTCAGCTGACTACAGTGACATTTTCTGCTGACGTAAACACGCAGGAAACTTTTGATGCGGGTGTTCAGGAGGTTACTTCTTCTGAGCAGAATGTCATTTCCGATACTGACGCTGACAAATCGACTGTTTCAGACGGGAAGAAAAAGAAAAAAGTTAAAAAGACCAAGGTAAAAAAACAGAAGAAGGCAAAAGAGGTTGAACCTCGCAACCAGGTCTCAAAACAAGAGAAAAAGGCTTATGATAAAGAGGTAAATAACAATAAATATGTTGAGCGTGCACTGAAGCATAACAAAGACTATCAGAATTACAAAGCGGGTATTATTCTCAACAAAGACTCTAATAAAAAACTGGTTACAAAGATAAATTTTGACGATGTATTGTTGAAGGCAAAAGACCATGCTTATGATTTGCAGCTGGGCGAGTTCAATGTTCTTATTGCGAAGCAGGGTATAAAAGGTGCGAGGTCTGAGTATTTTCCTAAGCTGGTAGCTTCAGCAGGTACTGAATATACCAAAAACTATCGTGATATCAAAGAAACAACCGTTATGTCTATTGGTGAGGCGTTCATCAACCCTTACACCCGTTTCCAATCAGTTTTGGGTGTGACTTTAAGTTATAATCTTTTTGATTTTGGTGTTAGAGGCGGAAATCTTAAGATAGCAAAAGAAGACGTACGCTGCAAGGAGCTTGAAAATCAGCAAAAATTGCAGGAATTAAACCTTACTCTGGTTGATACTTATGCAAAAATTCTTATGACAAAACGTCAGATTGATATAAACAAGGAAATTTTGGCATTATCCAAGATAAATTTAGGTTATAAACAAAGGCTTTTTGATGCAAAAGAAATTTCTAAAACAGAATTAAATGATGAAGAAGTCAAGGTTGCAGAGGTTTCAAAAAGAATATATGAACTTCAGCAGATGCTTGTAGAATCAATAAACTGGCTTCAGTTCTACACAGGCGAACAGTATAATATTGATGAGCTTCAGGTTTCCGATATGAAGAAGCCTAGTTTTGATGTTATGGCAGGTAACGATTACACAAAGAGTATTACATGGAAATTTTATGAAGAACAACTGAAGAAAAAAGAACTTGAAATGAAGGTTGTTCAGAGAATGAATTATCCTAAGGTTAACGCATACGGCAGATACTATTTGTACGGTTCTAACTATAACAGTTATCCGAAAGCGATAAATAATATTGAGCCGTCTAACTTTACGGTTGGTGCGAATGTTAATATGATGCTTTTTGACGGTATGAAAAACAGAGCGAATATCCATAAGACAGCTCTTGAATATAAACAGCTTCAGGTAGAACGTGACAAAGCTATTGCTCAGCTTATGACCAGATTAGCAACTATGCGCTCTAACCTTATGTATCTTGATAAACAAATAGATGATACAAACAAAATTATTGATGAATTAACAGACAAAGAAGTTTCTATGAAACGACTTCTTTCTAAAAAGCTCATATCTCCGATTGAGGAAAACGAAGCAAGAATTAAACTCCTTGAACAACATATTGAGCTTGAAAAGAATAGTATTACAGAGACAGCTATTCAACGAGGGATAATAATACTTACGCAATAGAGGTATAAAATGGCAGACGAAAACAAAGACGAACAGGAACTAAAAATAGGCAAAGGCCTCAACCCTGAAGAAGAAGGGGAAGGGGTAAATGAAGAGGGGGCAGGAGTAAATGCTAATGCTGATGCTCAAGGTGAAAACCCTGATGGGAAACCAAAAAGATCGCTACCTGACAATGTTAACTCAGGTTTGATAGCGTTAGAAATTGTTGCCCGTATGAATAAAATCGATATCGATATGAGATCGGTTGTTCGTGAGTTTGGGATAGAGACAGCGGATACTTCGCCGGAAGAATTGATGCGTATTGCAAAGAGTAAAGGGTTCAAAATCAAGAAGAAAAAATTTACTCTTAAAGATTTGACGGATAAATATCCTATGCCTGCCATTATCCAGTTGAAAGACGAAACATACAGAGTTTTGCTTGCGGTAAGACCTGAGGACAATAAGGTGCTTACTCTTACTCCGCTTGCGAAACATCCTGAATCACACACTTATGAAGAAGTGCAGGAGCAAATGCAGGATTTCATACTTGTACTTGCACACAAACTGCTTGATGATGATGTAAAATTCGGGTTCAAATGGTTCTTTAATGAAATTTTCAAATATAAAAAGATAATCGGACAGGTTTTGTTGGGTTCATTCGTTGTCCAGTTGTTTGGGCTTGTAACCCCTCTGTTCACGCAGGTTATTTTGGATAAAGTCCTTGTTAACAGGACACTGGCGACGTTAGATGTATTGGCGTTTGCATTCATCGTTGTTGCTATATTTGAACTGTTGCTGAACTTATCACGTAACTACATATTTATACATACGACGAACAAAATCGATGCTAAGTTAGGTTCAAAACTTTTCCGTCACTTGTTCCATTTGTATTTTGTATATTTTGAAAACAGACAGGTCGGTAACATTATCGCACGTGTTCGAGAATTAGACCGTATCAGAGAGTTTATTACAAACAAGTCTGTGTCGGTATTGATTGACGCATTTTTCTCACTTGTGTTTGTTGCGATTATGTTTGTATACAGCGTAAAATTAACCTTTATTTCATTAGGTTGTTTGGCGATAATTGCGGTCATTTATCTGGCGATTACACCTGAGCTTCGTGCAAGGTTAGAAGAAAAATTCCAGATGGGCGCACACCAGAACTCATACCTTGTAGAATCTGTTACGGGGGTTCAGACAGTTAAGTCACTTGCTATTGAGGGTGCAATGTTCCGTAAATGGGAAGACAAACTCGGCAAATATTTGAAATCAAGTTTTAACCTTGCCATTATGGGTAACTTTACTGGTTCTATCTGCGGATTTATCCAAAAGGGTATGACTATCGCAATTCTTTATGTCGGTGTAATGCTGGTTATCGAAAACAAGTTGACAATAGGTCAGTTGATTGCGTTCCAGATGTTCTCAGGTCAGTTTGCGGCACCAATGCTCAGACTTGTAGGTTTGTGGAATGATTTCCAACAAACACTTTTGGCTGTTGACCGTATCGGTGATATCTTGAACAGTCCTGTTGAAATGCAGTCAGGTACAGCTATCACATTGAGTGATGTTAAAGGTGAAATCAAAATTGAAAATCTTTCGTTCAAATATAATATTGATGCACCGATGGTGCTGAAGAATATCAACTTCACTATCAGACCGGGGCAAAAAATTGGGTTTGTAGGTCGTTCAGGCAGCGGTAAATCAACGATTACAAAGCTTATCCAAAGATTGTATTACACAACGGAAGGTACTATTTATATTGACGGTATTGATATCAGAAATATCAACCCTGTATGGTTGAGAACAAATATCGGTATCGTGTTGCAGGAAAACTACCTGTTCTCAGGTACTATCAAAGAAAATATTGCACTGCCTAGACCAAATATGCCTATGGAAGGTATTGTTCAGGCAGCACAAATTGCAGGTGCTCACGAATTCATTTCTAAGCTTCCGAGAGGTTACGATACGGAAGTTGGTGAACGTGGTTCAAGCCTGTCAGGTGGTCAAAAGCAACGTATTGCTATTGCACGTGCGCTGATTTCTAACCCGAGAATTTTGATTTTTGACGAAGCTACATCAGCTCTCGACTACGAATCAGAAAAGATTATCAGAGATAATATGGGTATGATATCCCGTGGCAGAACAACGATTATCATTGCTCACAGACTTTCAACTATCAAAGACTGTGATACTATCGTATGTTTTGATAACGGTGAAGTTGTTGAAATGGGACCTCCTGATGAACTTCTGAAACACGATGGTTATTTCAAGAAGTTGTATATGGCACAAAGCGTATAGGGTGAATATGTAATAATAAAAAGGGAAAATTATGAAAACGCAAGCAATAAATAATCAAAGTTTCGGAATAAAAAAATTCAGATTGCCAATTAAGTCAATTACTTATGGTGAGCCACATGCAAGTTATACAGTAAAAACTTCTGAAAATATTGTAAGAGAATATCCTAACCCTATGGCTGCCGCCTTATACAAAAAAGCAAATGAGGCTGAATCAACAGAAGAAAAGATAAGATTATTTGATTCTATGGGACATTATCGTATCAGGAATTTAGATGCGGAAAGAAGGTTAGATAACATATTAAACAGATTATTATCTATTTAATAATTTAAAAAGAACAAATGACAATGTTTTTTAGTAAAAAATATCTAAAAGACATAAAGGGAGAAAAAATGAAACTAAGTGAAATTAAACAAAAAATAATCGATTTTATGATACCAAAGGAAGATGATGCACACGAGTTCAAACCTTTGTTGACAGAGATTGAGGACAGTCCTCTGAACCCTATCGGGAACAAGATGTTCTGGACTATTATGGTGTTCATGCTCATAGCATCTTGTTGGATGTATTTCGGTAAAGTGGATATCGTTATAACGGCACGTGGTCAGATTATCCCTGACGGCGAGGAAAAGGTTATCCAGTCCCTGGATAAAGGGGTTGTTCAGTCGCTATTTGTAAAAGAGGGCGAGTATGTGCATAAGGATCAGGTTTTGGCGATAGTCACTCCTGCTGATTATGAACCGGGTTTAGAGCTGAATAATATCAAAGAAGAAAGAGCGAGAGTTGCATCTCAACTTGCTTCAGACAGAGCAAGACTTGTGACGGCATCTTCTGACAGAAGAAGATTAGAGGCTGTCCGTGATATTGTTCCTCAGTCAAGATACCACGAGGCGCTTAATCAGGAAACTTCGCTTATCCACGAAATACAGGGGCTTAATGCTCAGATAGCTGCCTTGGATAACAAAAAACTGCAGTTAGAAAAACAGAAACAAATCCTGAAAGCTCCGATGGAAGGGTATATCAACAAGATTATGGTTCATACGGTAGGTGGTGTTGTTCAGCCTGCTGAACCTATCTTGACTATGGTTGATAAAAACGCAGCCCTGATGATTAAGGCAAAAGTTCTTAACCAGGACGTAGGTTTTGTTAAAACAGGTATGCCTGTTTCGGTTAAGGTTGATACCTATAACTTCCAGAAATACGGTATCCTGAACGGTATTGTTACGGTTGTTCCTCCGAACAGTGTTCCTGATGAACAATTAGGACCTGTCTTTGAAGTTTATATCAAACCTGAAAATACGACCTTGATGGTTGAGGGTAAAGAAGAAACGATTAAGTTTGGTATGTCTACCACAAACGAAATTAAGATTGGTAAACGCAGAATTATCGAATTCTTTATCTACCCTCTGATTAAGTACATGGACGAAAGTATCAAAGTAAAATAGTCACTTAAAGGTAAAATATTTAAAGAAAGTCTCTCTTAGAGGGGCTTTCTTTTTTTGTTTTAACCCCACCCTGACACTTCCCTGCAAGCAAGTGAAAAAACAAAATAAAAAAATGTCTGAAATTTCATCAAAAAGTATGAAAAAATGTGACAAAAATGATAGTTGGTTAATTGAAAATTTTATTTCACTATTATATACTCTTTACCATAATAGGTGTGCTGTATCTGTAAAATTTAATCAGAAGAATTTTGACTTCATTCGTGGTCAGGTATCAGGTTGGTTGTCTGAAAATAACTACAATTCTGCGTATGAGGCTATGGCTGATACAAGAAACGAAAATTATGCAACAAACATTACTACCCTGTTGACAATGTATCAGGCAGGTGCTCCACAATCGTAAGAAGATAATCACTGATTATATATAAATGAACAGTCCTCACAAGAAATTGTGGGGATTGTTTTTTGGGGTAAATGAAGAGGGGGTGGTAAATATCCCTTACATTTATCCCTTTACCCCTTTACCCCACCGTTGTCTTGGATTATTCGGCTGTCCTATCACTGCATCAACTAATATTTGCTGTCGCAAATAAGCCGTTGATTACGTGATTATAGATGTTACGAGTTCCGCTTCGCTTCACTCTACCGAAAATCCGCATTTCCCCCTTGCCTCATTGATTGGAATAGCGAACCCTATCCCGATATTAGAAGTGTTGTTATCCGGGTTATAAATCGCCTGATTTATTCCGATGACCTCGCCCGATGTATTCAACAGGGGCCCGCCTGACGAGCCGGGGTTGATGGCGGCATCTGTCTGTATCTTGTTCCGTTTGGTATCTATCCTTGACACTATCCCCTGTGTAAGCGTTCCGCTGAACCCGAACGGGTTGCCTATCGCAAGCACCTTCTGTCCGACCTTCACGGTTGAGGAGTTGCCTAAAGTTATTGTTTTGAGTGGTTTTTCTGCAGAAATTTTCAGCAGGGTAAGATCGTTACCCAGTTTCTTTATCACTTGTGCTTTATAGCTCACACCGTCAGAGGTCGTGACCCTGATGTTATCACTGTTTAATATGACGTGTGAACTCGTCAGAATTACCCCATCTGCGTTTACGATACACCCCGAACCACTCGAAGTCCCGTCAGAAACTTTTGCATCAATAGCCACAATAGCGGGGTTGATTTTTTCGTAAACGTTTATGTTCGTAAGCTCGTCTCTGTCGTACGGATATACAGGCAGAATCGATATGTTTATAACAAGTATGGCTAATATAATCAGTTTTTTCATTTTGTGTCCTCTCGTTACTCGGTTTGCTCACAATGACAGGAAATATAATATTTCATTACTCCTCACCCGCATAACTACGAAATCAAAGATTTCTTGTTCTGCTCCCTCTCCAAGTCGGAGAGGGTAGGGAGTATCTCTTAGTATCATAATATCCTAATATCTAAATATCTCAGTATCTTAGTGCCTTATACATTTACCCCTTTACCCCTTTACCCCTACATTTACCCCATCGTTGATTTACAGTTATATTATTAAGCCAAAAACTCAATATTTACATAATCTTTCGGCTATTCATTAACCCTAATCTTGTAAATATTACGATTTTAATCTATAATGGGGTAAATTATATAGGTAGGTCGGGTTGTGTAAATATTGCCCGATAGTAGTAAAGGAGAATTTAAATGTCAAGAATAGATTCATTTAAGCACGCATTAGCTGAACACAGAGCAGTAAAAATTATTTCAGGTATTGATAATTTTGACGCAGACAGAGTTAGAAACGTCGTTATCGCAGCAGAACAAGCAGGTGCATCTGCAGTAGATATCTGCGCTGACAGAGAAATTGTTTCTATGGTTAGAAGTATGACAGATATGCCTATCTTCGTTTCATCAATCAAGCCTCAAGAATTAGCTATGGCTATCGCTCTCGGTGCTGATGCTATCGAATTGGGTAACTTTGATGCTTTATACAAAAACGGTGTTTCAATGTCTTATCACGAAGTTATGGATCTTGTTCGTGAAACATTGAGTATGATTAACAAGGAAGATGTATTCTTCTGCGTTACAATCCCTGGTTCATTAGATGTTAATGAACAAATTAAAATGGCTAGAGAATTAGAATCTTTGGGTATCGACCTTATCCAAACAGAAGGTCATTACACATCAGACTCTATTCCTTCAGGTGTAAGAGGCTTAATCGAAAGAGCTGAATTGACACTTTCTAACACTATCGAAATTACAAGAAATGTAGAAATCCCTGTTATGACAGCAACAGGCATTAACCCTACAACAGCAGCTTTGGCATTCGCTTCAGGCGCTTCAGCTATCGGCTGCGGTTCTTGTGTAAACAAACTTGATTCAGAAATCTCTATGATTGCTGTTGCAAAGTCACTGGTTGAAATTGCATCACACAATATGCACAGAGTACACGAATTAGTTTAATAATAATCGGTTAATATAAAGTGCGCTGACTACGGTTAGCGCATTTTTTTTGTAGTTATTACTCCTCTGTCATTCTGAGGAGCGTAGCGACGTAAGAATTCAGTTATTAAATGGAAAATTATTTTATAGCCTGACGGCTATGGATATATAGAATAATCATCGGCTGGATTGCTACGCTCCCGTTGGTCGCTCGCAATGACAGGAAAAGATTCTTCGGGCTTCGCCCTCTGAATGACGAAGGCTCTCTTAGTATCCTAGTGCCCTAGTATCTTAGTGCATTATACATTTACCCCTTTACCCCTGTATTTACCCCTGTCATTGCGAGCCCGAAGGGCGTGGCAATCCAGCTGATTACATTTACCCCTCTGGATTCTTACGTCCTCGCTTCAATACCTACTGTGCCTCGCGTTAAACGGAACCGCTCACACTCCCGCCGGAAGCCGTCACTTCCGTCGAGTCGTGTTTCGACTTTCGCAATATCGTTGCTCATTCCTCTGCTCGGCTTGCTCAGAATGACATTATATATATTTACCCCATCCCGCTTGAAAAAGTCAAAAACATAGTCTATAATGTACATGTGTTTACGGTTTTCTGTAAAGGATAATATATGTGTAAAAAGGTTCTGATTTTGGCTGGAAGCCCGCGTAAAAACGGTAATTCCGATACACTTTGTGATGCCTTTATGAAGGGCGCTCAAGAATCCGGTCACGAAGTAGAAAAAATATTCATCGCTTCAAAAAATATCGGCTTCTGCCACGGCTGCAATTTCTGTCAGCGAAACAACGGTGT
>JAILHQ010000130.1 GCA_024695725.1 Cyanobacteria bacterium RUI128
AATAGGTAGTGACGAATCACCTTTATTTCTCGTCCCCAGCGTGAGCCTCCGCTATTGGTACAAATAATTTAGGCTCAAACAGTAGGACATTTTAATTTTTAAGGAGGTTAAGCGTCTAACATACATCAGTTATTAGACAAAGAAGGAGAATATCATGCTAAAATTGTATGATTTTAAGTCCGATGTCAGCGGAAAAACTGATGAAAAACACGATTGTATTAGAATGACGCACCTAACACAATCAAAAAACAGGTTAAAACACAAGAAAAGAAAGGAACATCACTACTACAAAAAAACATTAAATGTTTATGCACACTTAATCAAACTTGATAAAGTTTTGTCAAATGATAGACTATACTCTATTCACGCTATTTTATGGTATAAAAAAAGCCTTTGTTTAGAGTTGGTTTTTGTATTTTCACTCAACTCCGCGATAAACTCTTTACTTTATCCAATCGTTATCCTACAAAAAAATAAAAAGGGGGAAACGATGACAGGACAAAGAATTGCGTACATTAGAGTTAGTGCAAGCGACCAAAATACTGAAAGTCAGCGAGAATTATTGAAACCACACAAGATAGATAGGTATTTTGAAGAAAAAGTTAGCGGTAAAAATGCTTCTGACCGATTAGAACTTCAAAATATGCTTGCTTATGTTCGTGAGGGCGATACTGTTTATGTAAAAGACCTTTCAAGACTTGCCAGAAATACAAAAGACTTGCTTGATATTGTCGAAAAACTAACCAACAAGGGTGTTGCATTGTTTAGTATCAAGGAAAGCATTGATACATCTACCAATATGGGTAAACTTATGCTTACGCTCCTTGGTGCTATTTATGAATTTGAGAGAGTAAACCTTTTAGAACGCCAAAGAGACGGAATTGCAGTTGCCAAATTAAAAGGCAAGTATAAAGGTCGCAAAAAAGTACCGAAACCTGATAATTTTAGCGAGATTTATAGCAAATGGCGTAATCGTGAAATTACTTCTATTAGTGCAATTCGTGAATTGGGTATTAGTGAATACGCATTCTACAAATTCGTAAGAGAGGAGAATGCAAATGGCTAAACGAAGAAAAAATGGTGAAGGTTGCTTTAGTAAAAATGGTAACGGTTACGACTATCGCATACCTTATACTGACAATGGCGGAAATACAAAATATAAATACTTTTGGGCAAAAACCAAAGAAGAATGCCTTGAAAAAGCTACAAATTGGCGAAACGAACAAAACGGTATTTACACGAAAGACGCTAATTCAAACTGGACAATAGAACAATGGGCTAATTATTGGTACGATAATTATGTTGTAGGCAAGGTCAAAATTACAACACAAAGCGATGATAGAAGTATTTTAGACCACCACATCATAAAAGATATAGGACAGTATCGGCTTAAAAATGTAACAGGGCAAATGTTACAACGGTTTTATAATTCCTGTTGTGAAAAAACTAATGTTAGAGGCGAAAAGTTAAGTCCTAAAACAATTAAAAATATTTATACAGTTGCAAATAGAATGTTTAAATGTGCGTATAATAACGATTTAATTGCCTTTAATCCGAATGTTAAAGTTACTTTGCCAAAACGAGAAAAGAAATTCGCTAACACTTTAACATCAGAAGATGCAATAAAACTTGCCAATGCTTGCATGAAAGGTAACTCAACAATGGATTTGTTAATCATATTCTTGTTATGTACGGGTGCAAGGTTAGGTGAAGCACTTGGTTTACAATGGAGTAAGGTTGATTTATTTAAAAAAGAAATAAGAATAGACCAGCAAGTGCAAGCAGTACCAAATACTGATAAAAAATCAAAACGCAAATATAAACTTGAAATAATAAAATCGACAAAAACAAGGCATTCAAATCGTACTTTACCAATATTAACTGAATTATCGGCATTATTATACACGATAAAACAGAAGCAAAGTGAAAATAAAGCAATAAACAAAGAAAATTATAGGCATGATTTAGACCTTGTGTTTGCAAAAGATGATGGTTATTTTATTTGCGATACTGTTTTTAGAAAACATTTAAAAATAAAGTTAGAAGAACTTGGCATTGAACATTTTAGAATACACGATTTGCGACATTCATACGCAACTCGTTTATTTGAAAGCGGACAATATGAGCCAAAAACAGTATCACAATTATTATGGCATAGCAGTATCGGTATTACTTTAGATACATATACTCACGTTATGCCAACAAAACTGAAAGAAGAAGTTAAAAAATCAGCATTTATATTCAGGCGATATTTTAACAATATGGAAAAATATGTTCCTTCCGAGATGTTTCCTAAAAAATCCGATGAAAAGGGTGCATAATTTTATAAAAAATTGTGGGGTAAAAAGACCTATAATTATTGTAGGTCTTCCCTACAATTTTCATTAAAAAATAAAGTATTTTATAAATACCATTAACACTTATTATACCAATCACACAGGTTAATCTAAAATGAGTCTTATGAGCCCGACGAGCTACCAGACTGCTCCATCCCGCGTTACTCTATTTAATTTTATTGTATCACTCGCGTTAATTAATTATGTAACGCTAAATATAAAAAATCAACAATGCCGAATTTTTATTAAAATTTTCTGTTAATTAAAGTAACGAAAAAACGCTGGAATAGCAAAATTATGGTCTTTTTTACGTTAACTAAACAGGTGTGAATTTATAAGAAAGGTTTAGTTATGTTATCAGCTGTAAATATGTCCCCATCCTTCGGAAAATCAAGACCTGATGCAGTCAGGGAATTACAAACTCAAAAATCGGCAAATTCGAAATCAAAGTTAGGCGCACAGGCATGTGTTTTACTTGGTTATGCAGCAGGCGCAAAAGTTATAAATACTTTTGCAAGAGGAAAAAGTTTCGGCTGGAACACTTATATAAATAATACTGCAAAGAAATTTGTTCAGAATACCGGTGATTTCTTTGGCTCAGATTTCCTTAAAAAAGCAGCAACAAAAATTTCCAAGACTTCCGGACGTCAAAAACTGCTTGGCGTGGCAGCATTATTGGCAGCGGGGGCATTTGTTAATGTTAGCGAATATTTTGCCAAAAAACAAGGAAAATTGGAGTCTGGGGCAGTTTCCTAAAAAGATTTTATAATATTTGATAAAAAGCATTCTTTTCTTGAGAATGCTTTTTTTTGTTTAAAAAAATTATTTTACATAATTTCGGGTTTGATATAACATGCTCATATGATTTTATCTTATAAGGAGTTTTATATGAAGAAGATTTTAGTTTCATTATTTGTTTTGCTTGCTGTGTCAGTACAGCTTGTTAGTGCAGCAACTTGGAGTGCTAAGGACAGAGTGTCGGCAGTAGGTAAACAGATTCTTACCAAGAACGGAATTTCAATAAATCTTGTTTTCAAGGTTGTTGATGGTGTTGCGGATAATTCAGAGTCTGCAAAGACAAAGGTTGTGAATATCAGTACGAATGATTTGCAGTATGCAGGGAATGATAATGAAGTTGCTGCTGTTATTGCTGACGAACTCGGTCACATTATATGCTGCCATACAGACAAGGCAAAAGTCAGAAATCTTTTGCTTTCAGCGAATAACAATTCTGCAGACAGTGCATCAAATACTGTGGCTGAAGATATTATTTCTTCAAAAATTTCACAAAAGGAAAATGAAGAGGCTGACATTACCGGGGTTAATCTTATGATAAATGCCGGTTACAATCCGCTTGCGCTTATTGTATGGGTTACAAAACAACCGGGTTCTACTCTTGATATTTTAAAATCAAGACCAAACAACTTCGACAGAGCAATGGTTACCTTTAAATATTTATCCTATGCTTATCCGTCAAAGGTTAAGGCCGGCTATGGCTGTCAGGAATACAGAACTTTTCTTGCTGAGGCTGAACCTGTAATGACTAAGCTGACAAAAAATAAAAGAAAGCTTGCAAAGTTCAACAAAGAACAGCAAAAACTTATCAAAGAAAGACAAAAAGACCTGGAAAAATATAAACTAAACGGCGGTCTTAACAGCTGGGGTGTTACTTACGACTGGCTTACAACAACAGAAGAACAAACTCAAGGAAAATAATAAATCTTGAAAATATAATCCCTCTCTGTATAGGGAGGGATTTATTATTTCTTGCGGAGAATGTTATGCAAAGAGAATTTCAGTTTTATATTGTGCCGACACCAATAGGGAATATGGGGGATATTACTTTCAGAGCAGTTGAAGTGCTAAAGAGTGTTGATGTTATTGCATGCGAGGATACAAGAACTACCCAATATATTCTCAACCATTACAATATCAAAACTAAGACAGTTTCATATCATAAATTTAATGAAAAGAGCAAAGCTGATGAGATATTATCACTTATCAATTCCGGAAAAACTGTTGCTTTGGTTTCTGATGCGGGAACGCCTATGATATGTGATCCGGGTAGTGTTTTACTTCGTGAACTGAGAAGGCATAATATATCTGTGACTTCACTTGCAGGAGCGTGTGCAGTTTCAACCTTTTTGTCTCAGGTTCCGAGAGATAGTGAAGTATTCACATTCGCGGGCTTTTTCCCGAGAACCAGACAAAAGGCTGAGGAATTGCTTTTGGGCTATTCTTCTTCTAACCTTGTTTTTTATGAGGCTCCGAACAGAATCTTATCAACCCTGAAATTGGTTGAAGAAGTCAGGGGGGATGTTACTGTTGCGCTTTCAAGAGAGTTGACGAAATTGTATGAAGAAACAATTATTGACGCCCCGTCAAAGATTATTGAACATTTCAAAGACGGAATAAAGGGTGAAATTGTGTGCATGGTTTATGCGTCGGAGTCAGGTGACATTAAGGATATGATTCCGAAAATCGATAAGCTGAAGCGTAAAGGGTTCAAATCAAAAGAGATTGCAACTATTTTATCAGAGCTCTATGATGTGAACAAAAATGACGTTTATAAACTGACGACCTAGACATAGAGTTTTGTTGTGGGTAGAATATAATTTGAAGGGGTATATAATGGCTGAAAATGTAGCAGATGATAAGGTTATCGGAATACCTAGAGGAATGTCATATTATGAGCATTATCCTTTTTGGTTCGGCTTCTTTGGTGCGTTGGGGATAAAAGTTGTTTTATCCGATAAGACAACAAAACAGACTGTATCTAAGGGGGCGGCACTTGTTGTTACCGAAACTTGTCTGCCTATAAAGATATTTGTCGGGCATGTTGTTGAACTTCTTGAAAAAGGGGTTAAACGCATATTTGTTCCGTCCATTCAGTCAATCGCTCCAAAAATCTATAACTGTTCAAAAATCAGAGGACTTCCTGATTTAATAAGAAATATTATTAAGGAAGATTTTGAACTTGTAGAGCCGACAATGGATAAATCTGAAAAGAATCAGGGGTTCTATGAGTTTTTAAAAGGCAGTGTAAAGTGTTTTGGGATAACTGACTTTGATGTTATTAGAAATGCATCAAAAGAGGGTTGGAAATTGTACAACAATTTTCACACTATGATGAGAAACGGTATCTCATATAAAGAGGCTTTGAAAAATGCGCTTAAAGGTAAGATTATTCTGAAAGAGGATGATGCAGATTATCCTATTTCGGTTGCATTAGTTGCTCACGGATATGATGTTTATGATGATCAGGCATCAATGAAAATATTTGATAAGTTGAAAAAGATGGGGGTTAAAGTATATTCTTCCTGTCAGCTTACGGATGAGCAAAAGATAGAAGGTCTGAATACACTGAACCAAAAAATGTACTGGGCAAACGAACTTGATATGACAGGTACGGCAGGGCATTACCTGAAGGATAATAATATAGACGGACTTATTACTGTTAATTCCTTTGGCTGCGGACCTGATTCATTGATGATAGAAAAAATCGTAAGAAAAGCAAAAGAATATAATAAACCGTTGTTGTGCCTTACAATAGATGAGCACACCGGGGAAGCAGGTTTTGTCACAAGACTTGAGGCTTTTGTTGATATGTTATACCGTAAGAAACGCATTATACAAAAGACAAAGAAACCTAACAAAAAAGAATACATACCTCAGACAAATATTTGTGAAAACCTTGGTGTATAGCGGAAGTTTTATGTTAGTTTTGCGCTAATAACGCGGTCTATTCCGGCCAAGTCTTTTTCTATGTATATATCTGTATATTGGTTATCTTCAAAGTATGATTTGACAAGGTCTGATTCATTTATCCCAAGTTCAAAAACAATGTATCCGCCAGGGGTTAAGTAGTTTTTACTCTGCTCTATTATTTTTTTATAAAACTCGCATCCTGTTTCTTCTGATGTAAAGAGTGCGGTTTCAGGTTCATACTGCACTTCCCTCTGAACTACTGTTCCTGCGGGAATGTATGGTGGGTTAGATATTATTAAATCAAAACTTTCATTAATATTAGAGAATAAATCTGACTCTGTATATTTAATATCGGCGTGGTGCGCCTGTGCGTTTATTTTTGCGATTTCAATTGCTTTAGATGAAATGTCGCATCCCGTAACTTCTGCATCGGTTTTTAGTTTGATTGAACAGGCGATACAGCCAGTTCCGGTTCCTATATCCAGCACGGTTTTAAGGTTGTTTGATTTTATAAGTTTTATGGCGTGATTAACAACGATTTCCGTTTCATCCCGCGGAATAAGAGTATCCGGCGTTACTTTGTAATAATTGCCCATAAAGTAGGCTTTCCCGATAATATACTGTATCGGTTTTCTTGTTTTTGCCCTCAGCTTAACTTTTTCTTCAACTATTTTAAGCTTTTCATAATCGAGCGGTTTGCCCATGATGATATCTTTTGCCCCGTAGTCGCAAAAGTGTTCAATCAGCATTTTTACTTCTCTTACGGCTTCCTGCTGTTCAATTCCCGCTGATGTCAATATTGATACTATTTCCGGAATGTTCATTTATTATTCTCTCTATCTCATTTCTCATATCGAGTTTTGATAATTCTTCCTTCTTTTCTATATTATATTTTTTGCATAAACGGTCATAATAATAAAGTTGTTTTTTTGTCGGAGGTTCTTTTGACATTTTTACCTCCTGTAAAAATTTTCGTTTTTTCTTATTAAACTCTTTTTGTTTTTGTATAAGCGGTGCCTGCGATTTTTTGTATTCGTAGTATTTCAGGCATGCTCTTATGTATTCTTTTGTTTCGGCGGTAAAGGTGTCGTCGTATAAGTAATCAGCCAGAAATGGGAATCTGGAGGCATTAATTTTAAGATAATATTCCTGATCTTCAACAAATTTGTTGAAAACTTCGTTAACATCAGCATTTACCCCTGTATTTACCCCTGTATTTACCCCTGTATTTACCCCCGTATTTACCCCCGTTTTACAAAGTGAACGCAGAAAAGTACATACTATACTTTTCTGCGTCTTATCAAAATAATTATAAATTCTTTGTTTTGTTGAGTACAAAATATCCTCTACTTAAGGTTATCCTTGATTAAGTCCTGTACATTGAACTTTTTCTGAGATTGCCTAAATGCAAGCATTTTTGCGTACAAATCTGTCTTTGCACTCGGTGTAGATTGATATACTTTTTCATTGGTTTGCTCAACATCAGTTTGAACATCTAATTTTTCATTAGTAATTAATTTCAACATTTTGCTGCTCTCTTTTTTCATTTAATACCTCTTGTATATATAAAGTATATCCTTCAGAAAAAATTGCCTTTTTTGTTTTCCTAATATTAAGTATTGTAACAAACTATAAAAATCTGTCAAGAGGTATTGCCCTGTGATCCTTATGTGGCCTATTATTTGACTATAACATTATTTTGTATATTCGATACAAATTTAGATACTTTTACCCCTATTTGTGGTAGGTTTCGTTATTTAAAATCTTGAAGGCTCTGTATATTTGTTCAACAAGAATCAGTCTTGTGAATTGATGAAGGAATGTCATTTTTGACAGGCTGAGTTTAAAGTTTGCCCGTTCTGATACTATGTGAGAAAGTCCGCAGGATGAGCCGATAACGAAAACAAGTTCTGGGGTGCCGTCATTTGTAATATCTGATATTTTCTTTGCCAATTCTTCAGATGAGAGTAGTTTCCCGTTGATTTCAAGAGTTATTACGTAATCTGTCGGTTTTATCAGGGATAAGATTTTTTTACCTTCTTGTTCTAAAATCTTTTCGGTAAGGTTTTCGTCCTTTATTTCAATCGGTGTGAGTTCTGTTATATCAACGCTTGCATAAGGGGTAAGACGTTTCATAAATTCATTTACCCCATCCTTCAGGAAATTTTCTTTTATTTTTCCGAGAGCAATTATTTTAATCTTCATTTTTTCTCACATAGATTGTTCTTGATGGGAAGGCAAAACTCAGCCCGTTTTCTCTGAAACGTTTTAGTACGGTTTTGTAAAGTCGGTCTTTAATTGCAAGGAAGGTCATCCAGTTATTAGTAGTAGTATTTGCTATCAGCTGAAGTTTAATAGAATTTTCTCCGAGTGCTGAAATTCTTGCAAGATAGTTGTTTTGGATATCTTCGTCCTGTTGTGCAATATCGCGAAGAATATTAAGACCTTCTTCTATTTTTTCGTCAGTTGTATCGTATTCTATATCGAAGGTTTCGATTAGTCTAAAAAATTCTGATTCGCTTCTGTTGTGAACGATAGTGTCTGCGGTTATATTATTAGGTATAGTTATTAGAGTATTTGATATGGTTCTGATTTTAGTAGAGCGGAAATTTACCGCTTCAACTATACCTTCAACATTGTTTATTGATACGTAGTCCCCTATTTTATAAACGCGGTCAGTCATAATGGAAATTGAACCTAATACGCTTGCAAGCATTTCTTTTGCGGCAAGCCCGACTGCCAAACCGGTAATCCCCAACCCTGTTATAAGTGATGTCAGAGAGTATCCTCTGCATTGCAGGAAGGAGCCGAGAATAAGTATTATAACTATGACTTTTACAAATTTAGACATAAACAAAAGCAGGTTAAAAAGGCTTGAGTTGTTTGTATTTTCATATATCCGCTGTTTTATATTTACGACGGCGTTATCTATTACGTACATTACAACTACAAGTACAGCAAAGTGAACTACTATCTGAGACAGAAGTTCAGAGTTTGTCTGAAAGAAATCAGCTATATTTGAAAGAATGTCCATATATATCTCCTGTGTTTATATTATTACAATAATTTAATCATAATAAACATAACATAGCAAATTATAAAATCAGTAGTTTTAAATAAGTATGCAGATCAACAATTATAAGTACAGTACCCCAATATACGGCAGACCGTCAGGTTTAACCCCATCATTTAGAGGGATCGGTTGTGTTGAGACGCTTACCCATACAAATATCGGAAGTTGTCTTGAAGGTTATATTGGGAAGGTCAGACTGAGAAAATCTGACGGTGGGGAAACGTTTCTGAACGTATTTAAGAAGTATTTATGTGAGGGGTATGAAAATTATTCAGTTCAGAATGATGCAAATGAGGTTTTGGGTGAAATCTGCCTTACCGTAAAGAAGTATGCACCGGATTATTCGAACCGGTTTGGTGTTCAGGGTGATCCGAGTCATGTTTTTGTATCTGAGCTGAGAAACTACTCGAATCCATCAACACCGTATTACAGAAATGGGTTAGAACCGCATAAAGATATCGGTACAAGATTACTTCAGATTGCCCAGAGAAGAAGTGATGAGGCTCAGTGTCAGGGAAATATTAAGCTGATATCGAAGAATGAATCAAAGTCTTGGTATAAAAATGTAATCGGAATGACAGAGGAATTTCCGCCAGAACAAAATTACGGGTTTAAGTTTAGACTTCATAATCCGAATGCAATGATGCTTCCGCCTCATGCAAAAGAGCCGTTATCAAGATTACAGGGCGGATTGTAGAGCTTTTTGTATATACAAAATATGTGTGTTTTTTACATAAAAAAACATTATTAATTATTGTAAAAAATACAATTTATTTTTACAAACTTTAATAAAGACTTGAACTATTCATGTCGCTTAAATTACAGCGAATTTTACAAAAACAAAAAATCATTCACATGGTTGAAGCATGGATTTATTAACTTAACAAGGCATGTGTTTAGTGATACAATATTTTTTATTAAGAAGTTTAATAAGGAAAGCTTGGTGGAAGTCCATCGCTGGTCCGCAGCCGTTAAAGTCGGAATACTTGTTAACTTGGGATAAAAACTTGCGAGACTGAGGAGATTTTTATTATGGAAGAGACAACTGCAAAGAATGGGGAAGTTGTGGGCATAAGTTCGATGTCCTCCAACGTAACAAATTCAATTAAAGGGGCAACCGTTAAGAAAGCGGAAAATTTGTCAGTGGATAGTCGTGTAAGCAACATTGTTGATATCGGAGCAAAAATGTCAACCGACAAGATTAGCATTGTGAAGAAAGACGGTACGCTGGAAGCGTATGATGTAACTAAAGTCGTTACTGCAATAAAAAAATCTGCAGCCAGAATGTTGATTGAGCTTAGTGCAGATGAGATTAATCAGATTTGCAGTATCGTTAACAAAAGTGTATTGAGCCTTGGCTACAGCAATGTTGAGATTTTAACTATTCACAGCATTGTTGAAAGCGCCTTAGAGGATGTTAATCCAAAGGTTGCAAAGAGCTACAGAGATTACAGAAACTACAAAATCGACTTCGTGAAAATGCTTGATAAGGTTTATCAGGAAAGTCAAAAGATAATGTATGTCGGAGATAAGGAAAATTCAAATTCAGATTCAACATTGGTTTCTACAAAACGTTCGCTTATCTTTAACCAGTTGAACAAAGAATTATATAAGAAGTTTTTCCTGAATGTTGAAGAACTTCAGGCTGCACGTGACGGTTATATCTATATTCACGATATGTCTGCAAGACGTGATTCTATGAATTGCTGTCTGTTCGATATCGGAAACGTTTTAAAGGGCGGCTTTGAAATGGGTAACCTTTGGTATAATGAGCCAAAATCACTTAGAGTTGCTTTTGATGTAATCGGCGACGTTACAATGGCCGCTGCCGGTCAGCAGTATGGTGGTTTTACATTACCTGAGGTTGACAAGGTTTTAGCTCCGTATGCCGAATTGAGTTATAAAACTGCATACGAAAAATATGTTTTAATGGGTGTAAACTTTGAAAATGCAAGAGAACAAGCATTAAAAGATGTACAGAGAGAATTTGAACAAGGTTTCCAGGGATGGGAATACAAGTTTAATTCGGTAGCATCAAGCAGAGGTGATTATCCGTTCATTACGGTCACAGCGGGTCTTGGTACTGGCGAATTTGAAAAGATGGCATCTATGATTATGCTCAAGGTCAGAAAAGAAGGTCAGGGTAAATTAAATTGCAAAAAACCGGTTCTTTTCCCTAAAATTGTTTTCCTTTATGATAAGGAACTTCACGGAGAAGGTAAAGAACTGCACGATGTATTTGAAGCAGGGCTTGAATGTTCTCAAAAGTCAATGTATCCTGATTGGTTATCTTTGAGCGGAGAAGGCTATGTAGCTAGTATGTATAAGAAATACAAGAAAGTTATTTCTCCGATGGGTTGCAGAGCATTCTTATCTCCTTGGTATGAAAGAGGCGGTATGTATCCTGCTGATGAAAACGATGTTCCTGTTTTTGTCGGAAGATTCAATGTAGGTGCTATCAGTCTTCACTTGCCTATGATTTATGCCAAGGCTAAAAAAGAAAGCAAAGATTTCTATGAAGTCCTCGATTATTATATGGATATGATCAGAAATCTGCACAGAAGAACGCTTGATTATCTCGGAGAAATGAGAGCATCTACTAACCCTCTCGCATATTGTGAAGGCGGGTTCTATGGCGGTCATTTAGGTTTCCATGATAAAATAAAACCTTTACTGAAATATACTACTGCATCTTTCGGTATTACCGCACTGAACGAATTGCAGGAAATTCACAACGGTAAGTCTATTGCGGAAGATGGTGAATTCGCTCTTGAAGTAATGAGATATATCAACGACAAGATTGAAAAATATAAAAAAGAAGACGGATATCTGTATGCGATATACGGTACTCCTGCTGAAAATCTTTGCGGTCTGCAAATTCAGCAATTCCGTAAAAAATACGGCATAGTTGAAAATGTTTCTGACAGAGGTTATGTGTCAAACAGTTTCCACTGCCACGTATCGGAAAAGCTTACTCCTATCGAAAAACAGAATCTTGAAAAGAGATTTTGGGATTTGTTGAACGGCGGAAAAATTCAGTATGTAAAATATCCTATTTCATATAATTCTGATGCAGTTAAGACTTTGATAGAACGTGCTATGGATATGGGTTTCTATGAAGGTGTTAATATGTCGCTGTCTTATTGTGACGACTGCGGACACGAAGAATTAGAAATGGATGTTTGTCCGAAATGCGGAAGTAAAAACCTTACAAAGATTGATAGAATGAACGGTTATCTTTCATATTCACGTGTTAAAGGTGATACTCGTCTTAACGAGGCTAAAATGGAAGAGATTAAAGACCGCGTTAGTATGTAGGTTTGAGATAGTTTAAATTGTGTGATAGCGTGATGTATGACATATGCTTATCTGTCCGCTATTCACACTTTTTACGGGAGAATATTTATGAATTATCATAATATAACAACAGATGATATGCTTAATGGTGACGGTTTAAGAGTAGTGCTTTGGGTTGCAGGATGTAATCATTGCTGCAAAAATTGTCAAAACCCTGAAACCTGGGATGTCGGAGGCGGTATACCGTTTGATGAGGCGGCTGAAAAAGAACTGTTTGACGATTTGAGTAAACCTTATATTGCAGGTATAACTTTCAGTGGCGGAGACCCATTACATCCGTTTAACCGTTCTGAGGTGTTCCGTTTAATAAACAAGTGTGCAAATGAATATCCTGATAAAACAATATGGTTATATACGGGTTATAAATGGGAAGAAGTAAACGACCTTGATGGAATTGAAAAGGTTGATGTTCTTTGTGATGATGAGTTTGTGCAAGAGCTAAACGACAACAACATCCATTGGGTTGGAAGTTCAAACCAGCGCGTTATTGATGTGAAGAAAACGTTTGAAACGGGCAATGTGGTCTTACACAGTTAAAAGGATTTAATCATTCCTCGTATTCTTTTGAGTAATCTAAAGAGTTTTTCGTTATCGCCTATAACGGTTATTTTGTTATCCTGAATTGACCCTATAGGTTCATTTGTCCAGCGGTTATTTCCCATTCTTCTTACTACATCAAATACTTTTCTTGAACGGAAATTGTCTGCAAGAACAACTTCTCCGGTTTTCATGTTCTCATAACTAAACGCATTTTCACCGTATTTACTCTGTTTGATAATAGGCGTAAATACGTCCTGACCGTCTTTATTTTTTTCTAATACTGATAGAGTCTTAATGCTTGTGCATTCATCTGCGTTAAGTGTGCGTTCATACTTGTACGTTTTGCCATTAAGGTTAAAAATTCTTACCGGATCCATTCAGCCAATTTCTCCATGATTACTTTGTGTATATATAATAATCCTAAAAATATTTTTTTGCTAGTTTTAGTGGTATTTTTAGGTGTTTTTATTGTATATTTTTGTAAATTTATCTTAAAGAAACGCCAAAAGCATGCCGTTATACATAATATCTAATTAGATCTAAGAAAGGAATGTGTAATGGGTAATGAAATTAATCCGCAATGGTTAGGTGTAAGAGATTTCACGCAGGATGAGAAGTCTCACGGTGACTATAACCAATATGCCAAAAAGTATGACAGCAGTCTTTATGCAGGTGATTTAACTGAGGTCACAACAAATGTTGATACCTTTCGAACAGACAGAGAAAGTATGAATCTTGATACGACCTTGTCTCAAAATCAGGCATATTCTGGCATATCTTTTGAGGACGACCCAACATTGAAATCATTCGAGGCAGATAAGGGTAGATTGTCTCAGGTGCTGACTCAGCAGGAAACAGCATATAAGGCTGTTCTATTAGGTGCTAATCCTGAACTAAGCGCGAAAAAAGCTGATGTTGAAGTAAAACAAAAAGCTTATATTGAAGCACTGGAAAAGGATGCAATGGCAAAAGGTTATGCAGAACCACTTAAGGTCGTTTTACAGGAGATTAATCAAACAGAAAAGTCAATTGCAGATTATAAAACTGAGCAAACAAATTATGAAGGCGAGGATGAAAAATTAAAGAGTCAAATCTCTTCGTTGGATACGGAAATAAACGGATATACAACTCAAATCGGTGTTTTGGAAAACAGTATTTCTGGTTATGAAACTCAAATGTCGTCGCTTAAAGGTCAAAAGCGAACAATAAGACCGGATTCTGATACCAAAGCCGATGACGAAGCCTTTAATGCAAGATTACAGTCGCAAATCAATGCACTCGATTCTAAGAAGAGAATAGCCGAAGGGCAAAAAGCGGAATATGAAAGAAGTAAAACTTCTGCAGAGGAAAAGAAGGAGCAGTGCAAGGCAAAACAAAATGAAGTTGCAGACAAAATAGAAGCAATAAAGCAGCAAATTCAAACAGAAGAAGACAATTTAACAAGACTCAATGAACAGAAAGAAACAATTGAGGGTGAAATAAATAAATATGCGGGTAATGAAGTAAAAACCGCAATGGAAGAATATAACAGAGCTAAGGCTGATTATGATTCGGCTTATGAACGTGCAGTAAAAGAGGCTTCCGACAAAGTAAATGATACACGTGCGCAGATAACTGAACTTGACGGTAAAATTGCGGCAAGAAAACAGGAACTTCTGGTAATTCAAAAACAAAAAGAAGCGGAAGAAAAAGCAAAAGCAGAGGAAGAAGCAAGAACCAATGCCGAGGCTGCAACCGCATCATCAGATGTCGGAGCATCAGGTTCTGGCGGCTCCGGCGGTATCGGCGGAGGCGGGGCTTCAGGCGGAGTAGGAGCTGCAGGCGGCGCGCCAACCTTACAGCAATTACAGCAGGCGGTTACTGATGCAAAGACTGAATTAAATACGGCAAAAGATGATTTGTTTAGTGCTCTTGACGGTACTCATAATGAATTAAAACAAAGCAAAGCAAAACAGGAGTTATCTTTTACAACATTTATTGAAACTTTACAACGTGAAGATAGTGCAATGGCAGCAACTATCAAGGCAACAAAAAAAGCACTTACCGCAAAAGAAAATGAGTTGGCTCAGGTTAATAAAGATTTAATTCAGGCTGATTTGACTGCGGGTGATAACAGTGTTGTTCTTCAAAGAGCGGAATTCGATTTAGCGGAACTGAAGGATAGTCAGACAAAGATGAACGAGGTCAATGAGTCCGAGTTAGATGCTGACAAGAAAAATGAACTCAACGAAATGAAGCAAAAAGTTGCAAAGGCAATTCAGGATAAAGAAGCTGAAATTACCAATCTCAGAACAGGTGCTTCTGCTAATAAGGCTGAGCTTGAAGGAAAAAAATCAAGACTTGAAAATGAAGTTGTAGAACTGAAAAACAAACTGAAGGATCAGATGCAGACGGCTGCAAACAGATATGCATCTGTCGCAAGTGCACAGAAAGCATACAATGATGCTGTGCTGGAATATGATTCCAAACGTGATGCACTTATCTCTTCAAAAACAAACGATTTGACGACGGCTTCAACTAAATACAAAGAGGCGGCGGAAACATCTGCGAAGGAAGAAGCAAAAGATTTTGCAAAAGATTACAGGTTCGCAAACTCTGATACAACAATTCAGCCGGGGACACTTAAAGGCAAACTTGCTGGAAAAGAGGATTTAGTGGAACAGTTATGCCAAAAATACGGCATAAAAGACGTTAAGTTCGTTGGTGCAATACTTGGTGTCGAACACAGTTTTGGCCGCGCTCAAAGCGGTGTTGGTGTATCTTGCAATAACTACTTAAGTTACAGAGCTGCGGGCGATACCGGCATGAAGAATGGTAACGGCTTCGGAATTTTCTCAAGCGTTGATGCAGGGCTGGAAGCAGGTATCAGAAACCTTGCAGCTTATACAAGCAGATATAACATACCTGAAATAAGTATTGATTATGTTGATCAAATTGGTGCTCATTACTGTGATGCAGAATGGTCAGAAAGTATGAGAAGAATGTATTCCCAGATGGCTTAAAATTATTTCAAAAAAAAGAGGGCTTATACAACCCTCTTTTTTTCGTTTGTGAAATTCTATTTCATTGCAACAGTTAAATCTGCTTCAACGACGGTTTTGCCGTCAACAGAACCTGTTGCGTGACATTTTGCTATAGGACCTTTAACCTTTGTCATTTCAATGAACATATCAAGTCTGTCGCCCGGGCGGACAATGCTTTTAAATCTTACATTATCGACACCTGCAAACAATGTTAATCTGCCTTTATATTCAGGCAATGTACAAAGAATTGGTGCTGAACATTGAGCCATTGCTTCTATTTGCAATACTCCCGGCATGATAGGGTTGCCCGGGAAGTGCCCCTGGAAAAAGGTTTCATTCATTGTCAGATTTTTGTAACCCTTGGAATATTTTCCCGGTACACATTCTGTTATTCTGTCTACTAACAGAAATGGGTATCTGTGAGGAATCATATCCATAATTTCCATCACATCAAAACTTAAAGTCTCTTCACTCATAATTATCTCCTTATTTAGCTTTAATTAACTTATCTTTCAGCATATGTGCTGTCTTTATATGTACAGCATGTCCTGCTTCTTTCACTAATATCTGGCAGTTCATATCAAGAACAGAAACACCTGTCTGATATATGTCACCGAATAAATCCAATATTTTGTGTTTTATCGGTTCTTTGTCAGATCTTAGTTCGGTCGTATATCCTTCGTCCGTAAGCCCGAGAGTATTATCAATTGTTACCCCTTGAGCGAAACCGAGCATTTGGTATTTTTTTAAGTCTTTGTAGAACCCAAAAGTTCTTGCTTCAATGATTTCATCGATATTCTTTTTATCGAGAGAAACCCATTGATTTCTTAAATCTTTGTGGTCATAATTTACCGAATAGGTGACGTTCAGTTCCTTATCAGGCAAAATAACCATGCTTGTTTTGCCGTTCAGGTAATATACAGGTTCTGATACCGTATATTTTTCAGGCTTTTTGTCAGTCTTAATTCCTGCCTCATTAAACAGTCTTATCCATTCTTTTGCACTTCCGTCAAATATCGGGAATTCTTCCTGTGTTAGATAAACATCAAGTGAATCTATTCTCAGTATTGAACAAGCGGCCATAAAGTGTTCACAAAGCCCTGCTTTAAATCTGCATTTCCCAAGCAGGTTTCTGTGTTCGCGGCTGCCTAACGTAACGTAGTGCTCTGTAGAGATAACGTTTTCGATGCAGGCTTTAAACGGTTTGCCGTCTTCTTTGACAAACAATCTTATTTCGCCTCTGTCTGAAGGCTTGATTGTTATTTCACAATCATAGTTCTTCATTAGCGTATTGCCTTTGGCGTGTATTTCTTTTTTGATTGTAGTCATTTGATTACCTTGCTTTATACCTGTGCGTTTTGCTCGCTTTCAAAGCCTGACAGAAGAGGTTCATATTTTTTGAACTTCTTCACTATTTCACCTGCATCTTTCATTACTTTCAGCTGTTTGATAAATTCTTTTCTCGGAACAGCCGGTGAGCCGACAACGATAGATTTTGCAGGGAAGCTCTTAGTCACACCTGCCTGAGCTGCAATAATAGAATCATCGCCGATTTTAATATGGTCTGCAAGACCTGCCTGACCTGCGAGAACAACTCTGTCTCCGATTTCGCAGCTTCCGGCAATACCAACTTGTGATACAATCATACAACCTTTGCCGATTTTACAATTGTGTCCGATCATTACCAGGTTATCAATTTTTGTATTGTCCCCTATTGTTGTATTTTCAATTGTGCCTCTGTCAATTGCCGTATTTGCACCAATTTCAACATTGTTGCCAATAACAACAGAGCCGATTGAATTTATCTTAAAGATAACGTGTTCTGCTGCATTGTCTTTAATTTCTCCGTCTTTTCTTGCCTGTTCAATATTGTTAGGATTTTCTGTTACAAAGCTGAAACCGTCTGCACCGAGTGATACTCCGTGATGTAATATACATTGATTTCCAACCTGAACTCTGTCTCCGATATTTACACCGGGATGGAAGAAACAGTCAGAACCGATAACTGCGTTGTTTCCTATGTAGCAGTTAGCCAAAATTTTTGTATTGTCTCCGACAACTGCACCTTTAGCTAATACAACATTTGGTCCTAATGAAACGTTTTGTCCTACTTGTGCTTCCGGGTGGACAACTGCTGTCGGGTGGATCCCTTCATTCATTTCAGGTGCTTCATAGAACAAAGTTATCAACTTCATCATTGCAAGACGCGGTCTTTCAACTTCAATTGTAGAGAACCCGTCAATATTTACTCCCAATGGAACAAGTGCAGCTTTTGCTTTCGTTCTTGCCAGATTTTCGATTTCTTCTTCTCCGAGTGCTAATGCTAATGTGTGTTCATCTGCCAGCAGCGGAGGTGCGATTTTTGTAATAGATACGTCAGCAGACTTTGTAAGCATGCCTGCTGTAATTTTTGCAATTTGTTCCAATGTAAAAGACTTCATTTTAAACTCCTTATTTGTTATTAATTTTATCTATAATGTTTGTTGTAGATTTGCCCTGAACAAAATCTATAAATTCAACTCTTATACCATTTTTGAGCATTATATCTCTTTCGGGTAAGGTTTCCATTGTGTAGTCTGCGCCCTTTGTGTAAACATCAGGTTTTATCTCGTCAAGCAATTCTGCAGGGCTGTCTTCGTCAAACAGAACAACAAAATCCACACAACTGAGCGCCGTCAGAATTTCAGCCCTGTCTGATTCATTATTGATAGGACGCCCTTCTCCTTTTATGCTTTTTACTGATTTGTCGGAATTTAATAAGACTATGAGGTAATCGGCAAAAGATTTTGTTTTTTGCAGATATCTGATATGACCAACGTGCAGAATATCAAAGCAGCCGTTTGTTGTAACAACGGTTTTCCCTGCCTCGTGCAGATTTTTAACAAAGTCGGCTATACTCTTTCTTCCGATAACCTGTCCCATATATAAACTCCTATAATCTGATTATATCAAAAACAGTTATATATTAGTCGTATATTGTTACAATTATTAAGCATGGGGTACATCAAAGTATTACACACCCAATAAATAAATTACCCGACTTCATTATGAGAACAGTTTGAAGGTTCTTTCTACGTTATCTTTTGCAACATTCTTTAAGGTTTCCATTTCAGATTTGATAGCGTTACGTTCGTTGTCTAATGCTGCTAATTCTGTGTCATATCTTCTGTCTTTAAGGTCGATTTTACGCATATCGGCTTCATATTTAGCTTCAGCTTTCTTGAGTTCTTTTTCGTTATCAACTTCTCTGAGTGATGTATTTGTTGCAATGCTTGTATCAACCCATTTGCCTTCCTTCTTGTCGTACATCTTAAGATAAGCATATCCGCCATTTAGCGTGTTGATAAGGTATTCTTCACTCTTCATCATATTATCAGGCATTACCTTGCAGCCGAATTGCTGAATTGCGCTGAATAAGTTAACCAGTGCATTGTATTTTGCTGAACTTTCAGGCTCAAGACTGCTTAATTGATTAACTGTAATGCTGTATTCTGTACCTTCAGTGGAGTGTGCCTTATGTATAATTTGGTTTTGTGCAATTGTTATTTGAGGAATTTCCTCAGGAGTATTTTCGTTGCTATCAGATTCATTGCTCAAGTGTTCTATCATGAACGTACCTTCTGCAGACTGATACATTTCCCCGCCGGTTGTAATATTTGTCAAACTGTCTGAACTTGTATCGCCAAATACGTATGCACATTGTACAAGATCTAAGAAGTCGCTCCAGCTTATTCTTACTCTGTCTTGATTATCCCAAGGGTTTAACAGTTCAATATATTCGTCTTGTACGTCAGTAACAGCATAGGCGTGTGTATCACAGATTTGAAGATTTGCATTATAGCCTTGATCACCAGTGTATGTTCCGATGAGAAGGTTGCTGATGGTTCCGTTTTCTTTTTTGTTCCATAAGCCTTGCATAAGAGCTTTAGACAATACTTTACCGGCAGAACAGTTAATAATACCGCCATTAACCTCAACGCTTGTATAGCCTGCTGTATCGCTAGGGTTCATGTAGAAACTTGTATTCGCTGTTCCAAATAGGTATCTTGAGTAGTTTTGGTAGCTGTTAGTTTCAAGGTTGTGTCCGCCATTGTTGTTTATCATCAATTTATTTATAGCATATTCAACGATTCTTGCATCAAGGTCACCTGTTGCAAATACGTTGTCTCTGTATAATGTTGCTTCACCGTAGCCGGCAACGTTTTGTGTTGCCACAGGATATAATTCAGATTGATTAAATGTTATTGATTTGTTCCCTGAACCGTTGTACTTGTTGAATGTTACTGTGTATTGTGATCCGGAAGATGAAATTGATATACCTAAGTCTGATAGAGTTTTACCTTCCAGTGCGAGTGCGCTTAGCAACGATATAAATCTGCAGTCTCCGAGACCACCTTGAGCAAATGCTTCTAAGTTGCCATTTGTTGTAGCTGTTTGTTTTGATGTCTGTGTGACATTGTAGTTTGTTTCAATTCCACTGACATTGTTATGGTCAATGGTGTTTGCGGCAGAAAAATCCGGAGAACTTAATCCGGAAGGAAGTAAGTACTCAAGAATAGAAACATCGTAGTTTTTATATGAGTCGGTTCCACTTCCGCCGTTAATTGTGTTTCCTGTATATCCACTGTTTGTTTGACCGCCTGTTAAATCAAATATGTGGTCATTTCCTGCGCCAGCGTTAATTGTGTTGCCATAAGTGTTCTTAATGCAGCTATTGTATTCATTTTGAAGCATTGTACTTCTTACGGTACCGCCTTGAGCGTAGATACAACCTTTTCCATCTTGTGCCATACCGAGTCTGATGAGGTCGTCTCCATCTTCTGTGTTAATAGTGTTGTTGTGCCCGTTGATAATTAAATCATCATTCTGACCTGCGCTTGCAGTAACAGTCAGGTTGCTTCCTTCAATAACTAATCTGCCGTTATTGAGGAATCGGAAGTTAACGTTACTTGAACCGGAATTTGATTTGATATTGTAAACAAATTCCTGGCCGCTTGTTTGAGAGAACGGATTCTTTAATGTAAGAGTGATTCCTGTGGTGTCAATACTTGCATTTCTGTTATTCCCTCTATAAAGTTCAAGATTGTTATCACCAGGAGTAATCGGTGTTGTCGGTCCTTCTTCCGGTTCTTCCGGATCACTGCCAGGAGTGACTCCACCGCCGCTAGGCGTTTCACCACCGCCGCCAGGGGTAACTCCACCGCCACCAGGGGTGACTCCGCCTCCGCCAGGTGTAACAGGAGGTTCAGGAGGGACATAACCGCTCAAAGTGGTTGCAAATGCGCTTGCAGAACCTCCAGCTGAATTGTAAGCATTTACGTATGCTTCAGGCAAGTAAATACTGCCTGTTTGAGGGTCGAACAACCCGAATTGAGGGACGGAATTGCCCATACATAAATCATAGTAGTTAGCATCAAGATATCCGGTAGAACCGTCAGTATTGATGGTCTGGAACTGTACTTTTGATGCTTCCAGGGCATTAAGATATGTGTCGTATACACGACGAGACTCATTGGCCATTTGAAGTTTTTGGGCTTCAATTTTGGCCGCCTTGTACTCTATGTCATGCATTCTACCTGTTAAGGTAAGCAATCTTGCCTGTGAAGAGGACATTCCCATTGTTTAATTTCCCTATTTCCTGTACCTAATCAGAAGACGCGCAAAATAATATTCCGATTGATACATATTCTTTGACGGCAGATATTCATTTAATCTTTAGTAATCATCATCTACCTTCTTCATTTTTGTTACAAATGTTTACAGAATTTGTGATATACTGATATGGGAGGAGTGTGAATTGGTTATTATTGACAGAACAAAAAAACGTTCTCCAAGAGAAGCTTTCGGTAAGGCTTTGGTTGAATTGGGAAGGAAGAATTCAAATGTTGTTGCACTCGATGCGGATTTATCTGCATCTACTCAGACAAAGTTGTTTGCAAAAGAGTTTCCGGATAGATTTTTTGATATCGGGATTGCCGAACAGGATTTGATTGATACTGCGGCAGGGCTCTCTGCTGTTGGGAAAATTCCTTTTGCTGCTACGTTTGCTGTATTTGCGACCGGCAGAACTTATGATCAGGTAAGAAACACCGTTTGTTATTCAAATTTCAATGTTAAAATCATAGGAACTCATGGCGGAGTTACCGTAGGCGAAGACGGGGCAACCCATCAGGCTCTTGAGGATGTTGCGTTAATGACTAACCTGCCGAATATGACCGTAATTGTGCCTGCTGATTATGCGGAAACTTTTGCTGCTGTTAAATATGCGGCTGAACATGACGGACCTTTTTACATAAGAGTAGCCAGAGCAAGTCTGCCTGATGTTTTTGATGACGGTGTAGAAATATCGCCAAAGGCAAAGCTTATTAAAGAGGGTAAAGACGTTTCGGTAATAACTAACGGTGAAACACTTCAGGAATGTGTTGAGGCTGTTTCTGTCTTATCAGAAGAGGGTATTAATGCAGAATTGATCCATATCCCGTTTGTTAAACCGTTTGATGCAGAGTCTGTTATAAAATCTGCAAAGAAAACAGGTTTGGTTGTCACAGTTGAAAATCATTCGGTAAAGGGCGCTTTAGGTAGTGCGGTCTGTGAAACCCTTTCGGAAAATTATCCGGTAAAAGTTTTAAGACTCGGTGTTAATGACAGTTTTGGAATGAGCGGTACTGCTTCTGAGCTGGTAAAACATTTTGGGCTTGATAGTGAAAGTATAGTAAAACGAATAGTTGAGATAGTAAAATGATACAATTAAGAGATGTAACAAAGAAATATAAGAATAATTATGCATTAAAACACGTTGATTTAGACATTGCCTCAGGCGATTTTGTCTTTGTGACAGGTGCATCAGGGGCAGGTAAATCAACACTTCTGAAATTGTTGTATAAGGAAGAGGTTCCGACAAGCGGTACTGTTTTAATCGGTGGTATAAATATTGCAAATATGCCATCTGATAAGGTACCTAATCTCAGAAGATGTATGGGAATTGTTTTTCAGGATTATAAACTTCTGCCTAATATTTCCGTATATGACAATGTTGCTTATGTAATCAGAACTTTAGGGATGAGCACAAAAGAGATAAAAACTCGTGTAATCGGTGCTTTAAAGGTTGTAGGATTGCTTGAAAAACGTAATTCAAAACCGACCGAATTATCCGGTGGTGAACAGCAGAGAGTTAGTATTGCAAGAGCAATTGTTAATGGTCCGCCTCTGCTGATAGCAGATGAACCTACTGGTAACCTCGACCCTGCAACTTCTCTGGAAATTATGCAGATATTGGATGAAATCAATAAAAGAGGTATTACAATTATTGTGTCTACTCACGATAAGAGTATGGTTAATTATTTCAAGAAGAGAGTTTTAACGCTTGACAGCGGAGAAATTATTAGAGATGTAAGGGATGGTACTTATGAGTAGAAAGCAGGCTATAAAAAACCAGTTAAAAGAGCATATGCCAAAAGACTGGTTAACTGATATAAGATTGATTTACAGAATAGTAATGGAGGCTGTTAATGACATAAAGCGTACAGGCTTTATGAATATTGTTATAATTACAACAATGGCAGCAATTTTGTCAATATTTGGCGCGCTGTTTCGTTCAACGCTTTCAATGGCGCAGTTCGCGAACGAATTAGGTTCAATTCTTGAGATATCGGCTTATCTGAAGCCAGATGCTCCGGCGAAGGTTTTGGCGAATAAGTTTGCACATCTGGACCACGTTATAAATGTAAGAGTACATACAAAAGAAGAAGGCTGGAAGGATCTGAGAAAGGTTATTGACCTGCCTAATATCAGTAACCCTCTGCCTGATACCCTAAGGGTAAAGGTTGACGATATTGAGTATATCGATGGGGTTATTTCAAAAATAAAAAGTAATCCTTATGTTGAAAGTACAAATTATCCTGAGACTTTGGCAAAGCGATTGCAGGTAATTATTCACGTTGTAAATACGACTACGATTGTTGTCACTCTGATTGTTGCCATGCTTACTATTACTATAATTAACAACACAATTCAGCTTGTCATTCAGTCAAGGAAGGATGAGATTGAAATAATGCGGCTTATGGGGGTAAGTAATTGGTATATCAGGATACCGTTAGTCCTGCAGGGGGCGTTCTACGGTTTTGCAGGGGCGATAATTTCGCTTATACCGTTGCATTTTGTTCAGTCGCTTATAGGAAAGATGAACTCGTTCTTCCTGATACCGACACCAATGTTTGCTGAAAGTATGATAGTGCTTACTCTTATTGCAGTCGGTACCTTATTTGGTGCCCTCGGTAGTCTGCTTTCAATCAAAAAGCACTTACAGGTTTAAGGTAGGAGAAATAAAAAATGGGCAATCTGCTTAGAGCGGAGGATACTGTCTTATTTGTGATTGATGTTCAGGATAAATTAGTCGGTATGCTTAAAAATTCTGATGAAATCTCAAAAAACAATGTTGTTTTAGTAAAAACCGCTAAAACGTTGGGTGTTCCACTTGTTGTAACTGAACAATATCCAAAAGGCTTGGGACAGACTATTCCTGATATAGCTGAGCATATTGATGCAGATTCGGTATTTGAGAAAACTTCATTTTCGGCTCTGGAAGACGATAATATAAAGTCTTATCTTACGGGGTTGGGCAGAAAAAATATCGTTTTGACGGGTATAGAAACTCATATTTGTGTTTATCAGACTGCGCTGGTATTGCTTGATGCCGGGTACAATGTTTATGTTGTCAAGAATGCAACTTCGAGCAGAAAATCAAAAGATTACAAAACGGCTTTAGAACTTATGCGTGATTTTGGCGTAAGACTGACTTGCGTTGAAACGATTCTCTTTGAACTATTAAGATCGTCTAAACATCCGAATTTTAAGGAAATACAGGCTTTGATAAAATAGTTAAAAGGGCAATTATAAATTGCCCTTTTTTGTTCTTTGTGTTGTATTATTTCGGATATTATTTAAGTCTGTCCATTAACATTGAATTTTTCCAAGCAGCATATTCTCGGTCAAATGCGAGTCTTTCCTTATCTGCACGGTCTTCTGCTTCTGCCATAAGTTTTTTAGTTTCTGACCAGAATGGTTTTTGAACACCAATTTCTCTTTGCAGTTTAAGAGTTTCTCTTGCTTCTTCTCTGAGCATTTTCTTTTCAGTTGTATTCATAGGGCCACTTGCAGCTGTTTCTTTAATGCTTTTAATTGCTGAGTTAACTATGCCTTCATCAACTCTTTTAGGGTTGATAATACCAATTGTTTTTGCAAGTTTTTCTTTTGGAACCATACCAACTGTCAAACCATAACCCATTTTGTTGTTAAAAGCGTAAACACCGTATTCTCCGCCCATTTCATTTAATTTAATTGTTGTATTTTTACTTGTTTTACTTGCAAGATTTTGAATATTTTCTAATACTTCTCCACCTAATTCTTTTGCAAGTTTTGCTGATTTTTTGTCTACTTTTCCGTTAAAATTAACACTTTGCTGATAATTTCCTAAAGAATAATTTGTATTCATTGGGGACTCCTTTCTACAACACACATCACATTTTTCATAATGGTTATGAAGGTCAATAATTGATTAATTTCTTTTTTATTGTTACAAAATTTAATATTTGTCTTATAACTTTACGGCACAGTATGCTTATATTACTATATTATTATGAATATTGATGAACTAATTGACGGTTTGCTTTCACCAATAGCCGATAAGGTGTCGGGCATTATATTTTCATCAGTTACAATAGCCGGAGTAAAGATTGAGTTTATTGTAGCGCTGTTGATTTTTGCCGCCCTGTTTTTCACTATAAGAACGCGGTTTATCGGTTTTTGGGGGTTTAAGCACGCTATTGAGCTTATAACAAAGAATTTTGAACATAACACAGAAGGTTATGAGCGTAAAAAGAAAGGGGAAGTATCATCCTTTCAGGCGCTCAGCGCAACTATATCTGCCTCTGCCGGTATCGGTAATATTGCTGGGTCTGCGGCAGCAGTATCTATTGGCGGACCGGGGGTTATCTTTTGGATAATTATTGCGGGGTTGTGCTCAATGGCTTTAAAATATTCCGAAGTGTTGTTAGGTCTGAAATTTAGGCAGGCAAACCCTGACGGTTCGGTGTCGGGCGGGCCTATGTATTATATTCTGAAAGGGCTGCGTGCTCCGTGGTTTAAAAAGTATGCTCCGCTGTTGGCAAACATTTATGCTGTATGCTGTATATTTGCGATGATAGGCGGATGGAACCTTTTCCAGATAAATGCTATGACTTCGCAGATTACTGAAATAACAGGCGGGGTAAATAGTTTATTTTATAATAACGGTTGGGCGATAGGGCTTATTGTTGCGTTAATAACCTGGTTTACCATAATAGGCGGAATAAAATCTATAGGGAAATTTACTTCAAAGGTTACGCCTTTAATGTGCTCTCTCTACGTATTCAGCGCATTCCTTGTGTGCCTCTTGAATATTCATCACGTGCCTGAAACGATACATCTGATTATCAGAGAGGCATTTTCGCCAAAGGCTGTGCAGGGCGGGGCATTTGCTTGTCTGCTCTGGGGGTTCCGTCGTGCTATGTTTGCAAACGAGGCAGGGTTGGGGACTGCTCCAATCGCGTTTTCTGCCGTTAACACAAACAAACCTGTTGCTCAGGCTTTCATTTCTATGCTCCAGCCGTTTGTTGATACGGTTATTGTAAGCGTTGCAACAACTTTTGTAATTGTTGTGTCAAAACAGTATTTGCTTGTTGATGGTCTTGCAGGTATTGAACTAACCTCAAAATCCTTTGGTACAATCTGTCCGTTTTTTCCTGTAATATTGACTGTAATGGTTTCCTGTTTCGTGCTTTCAACTATGCTTTGCGGTTCTTACTACGGCGTAAAAGCGTGGACTTTCCTGTTTGGTGAAGGTGAAGGCAAAACCAGAATTTTTCAGGCCATATACTGTATTTGTATAATTGCGGGCTCTGCAATGAATTTCAAAAGTATCATTAACTTATCTGATGGTGTAACCCTGTTTCTGTGTGTCCCGAATTTGATTGCGGTATTTGCGCTTTCTAATGTCGTTATTAAAGAAACAAAACGTTATTGCAAGCGTTATAAAGTTGGTATTTATAAATAATTTGTTACTTGAACGCCGATATTTTTGGGGTATAATTCTTTAAAAGAGGGAAAGTGTATTGAAAAATTCAGTATTAACTTTATGGATATTTATAGCGCTGGTTGCGGGTATTATTGTTGGTGCAGTTGCACCTGATTTTGCCGTAAGGATGCACCCTTTGGCTACTATATTTTTGAGAATGGTCAAAATGATTATTGCACCTCTTTTGTTCTCTACTCTTGTAGTAGGTATTGCGGGACATGGTGATGTCAAAAAAATCGGAAGAGTCGGTATAAAGACTATTTTGTATTTTGAAATTGTCACTACAATTGCACTTTTTATCGGTTTGGGTGTTGCTAATCTTACCAATCCTGGATTCGGAACAAAACATCCAGCCGTATTGCCTCATATGGACGAGATTTCGCAGGTGTCGTCTTCGCTCTGTCATAATTCATTTAGTGAATTTTTCACGAATCTTTTCCCTACGAGTGTTGTACAGTCGATGGCAGAAGGAAATTTGCTTCAGATAGTTGTATTTTCTATATTCTTTGCTCTTGCGATATGTACTATCGGGAAAAAGGCAAAGCCGGTTATGGATTTATTGAACTCGGTTTGCCAGATTATGTTTAAATTTACCGAGTTTGTTATGTTGTTTGCGCCAATCGGTATTTTTGGTGCAATATCATATACTGTGGGTTCAAACGGAATAATTGTGTTAAAGAATTATGCAAAAATAATATTTTCGTTATATTTTGCACTCTTTATATTTGTTGCTTTTGTACTGTTTTTGGCGTGCAAAATTGTCGGGATATCTCTAAGGTCGCTTATTCAGGCGATAGAAGAACCTGCTTTGCTTGCGTTTACGACGGCAAGTTCTGAGGCGGCATTACCTAAAGCAATGGAAATAATGGAAAAGTTTGGTGTCCCGAAATCGATTGTCGGTTTTGTTATGCCTACGGGTTATACCTTCAACTTAGACGGAAGTACGCTCTATCTTGCAATAGCGATTATATTTTGTGCACAAATAGCGGGGGTTGATCTTACCATTGAACAGCAGCTTATAATTATGTTTGCGCTGATGGTTACAAGTAAGGGTATTGCAGGAGTCCCTAGAGTCGCATTAATTGTGCTTGCAGGTACTCTGACAAGTTTTCATATCCCTATTATCGGGGTCGCAATTCTTTTGGGAATTGATCAGCTTCTTGATATGGGAAGAACAACGGTTAACCTTATCGGGAATTGTGTAGCAACTGTTGTAATAGCCCGTTGGGAAAATGAGTTCGATTATAACAAAATGAATGAATATATTGCATCCAGTGCTGAAAAGTTAGAAAGTAAGCCATATTTGGATGATTCGGAAAATTAAAATACTATAATAAAGGATAAAGAAATGACTACAGATGAAAAAGTTGAGTACAAAAAGACGTTAAATCTTCCTCAGACTACTTTGGCAATGAGGGCAAATGCCACTGTCAGAGAATTAGAAATTCAGAAATTCTGGGAAGAAAACAATATTTATAATAAGATTACCGAACAGCGAGATAAGAAAAATTCATTTATTTTGCACGACGGTCCTCCGTACTTGAGTTCTGAAAAAATTCACGTAGGTACTGCGCTTAACAAAATATTGAAGGATATTTTGATTAAATATAAATCACAAAAGGGGTTCTATTCACCTTATGTTCCGGGATATGACGGTCACGGTTTGCCTATTGAAAATGCCGTTGTCAAGAATATAAAGGGCGGTCGTCACGCTATTACCGAAACTGAGTTAAGAGCAAAGTGCAGAGAGTTTGCTCATAAAAACTTAAAAGGTCAGGAAAATGAGTTTAAACGTCTAGGAGTTTTGGGAAACTGGGAAAACCCTTATTTGACTATTAATCCTGAATATGAGGCTGAACAAGTCAGAGTATTTGGTGAAATGTACAAAAAAGGTTATATTGAAAAAGGGCTGAAACCTGTATATTGGTGTGCATCTTGTGAAACAGCTTTGGCTGAGGCTGAAGTTGAGTATGCAGACATTTCTTCTGCATCAATTTATGTAAGATTCAAGTTTGACAAGGGCGCAGTAAACAAAATATTTGATCCTAAGGGTAAGGATGTATATGCCATAATCTGGACAACTACACCTTGGACAATTCCTTCAAATATGGCTATTTCTATGCATCCGAGATATAACTATACGTTCTTTGATTATAAGGGCGATTATTATGTTGTTGCTCAGGACCTGCTTGAATCATTCTTGTCTGATGTTGAATGGGATGAAAACGATATCCACGTTGTTGCAACCTGCAGAGGTGAAGAATTAGAACTGTTAGAAACACAGCATCCGCTTGTTAACAGAAAATCACCGATTATTTTGGGTGAACACGTTACTCTTGATGCAGGTACCGGTTCTGTACATACAGCTCCGGGTCACGGTCTTGAGGACTATGAAGTTGGTTGTAAATACAATATTGAAGTGTTCTCACCGTTAGACGGTACCGGTAAATGGACTGATGTCTGCGGGATCCCTGAACTTATCGGGGTGCCTTATTACAAAGGTAATGAGATGGTTATTGATATGCTTCAGGCAAACGGTTCATTACTGAAACGTCAGGATATCAGCCACAGTTATCCGCATTGCTGGAGATGTAAGCACCCTGTTATATACAGAGCGACTCCTCAATGGTTTGTAAAAGTTGATAAATTTAGAGATAAAGCACTTGATGCTATCCGCGGGGTAAAATGGGTTCCTGCAAGCGGTGAAAACAGAATCGGAAACATGGTTGACGGTCGTTCTGACTGGTGTATTTCGCGTCAGCGTGCGTGGGGTGTGCCGATTCCGATTTTCTACTGTGAAGACTGCGGAGAGGTTATCTGCAACGATGAAACAATAGAAAGTGTTGCAAAGATGTTTGAGAAAGAAAGCTCGGATGCTTGGGTTAAGTATTCTGCAGAAGAGCTGCTCCCGCAAGGGTTCAAGTGCCCTAAGTGTGGTAAGACACATTTCCGTAAAGAAAAAGATATTATGGATGTATGGTTTGACTCAGGTGTTTCTTGGAGAGCTGTTGTAGAAAATAGAGCCGAAGAATTAGGACACACTCCTGTTGATTTATACCTTGAAGGTTCCGATCAGCACAGAGGATGGTTCCAGTCATCACTTCTGACTTCTATTGCAACTCAGGATAAGGCTCCTTATAAGAGTGTTCTTACCCACGGTTTTGTGTTCGGGGAAGACGGCAGAAAAATGTCAAAATCTCTTGGAAATTATATCAGACCTGACGATATTATTAAGAACTACGGTGCTGATATATTGAGACTGTGGGCAGCTTCA
>JAILHQ010000134.1 GCA_024695725.1 Cyanobacteria bacterium RUI128
AAATACTTGTTAATATATGTAAACAATACTTATTTTATACTAAAGATTTCCACGGATTTTGCCGTTATTTTCTGTGGAAAGGAGTGTGTGTATATTGACACCTGAACTTTCACAAAAAATAACAAGCTATATACGAGATAACGGATTAACCTTCACGCCAAGAGCAGAAGTGCTTTCTAAGATGGTCGCAGAAGGTGTAATCACTCAGGCTGAGTATGAAGAGGTTATAAACGGAAATATCTATGCTCTTACAACAGATAGCGAAACGGAAGTAGGCGATGTTGTGACAATAACCTCTGCCCCGTCTTCTGATACTCCAACTGCGCAGCCTTCATTAAGGAAGCCGCATCATCCTCTCTTCAGAGAGCTAGAGCTTGACAGAGACGGCAAAATCGATATGGAACAATTTTCACTCGATGCTATAAAGGCTAAGTATAACAGTGATGAGTATGAGGTAACAGAAGAAGATATAGAGGGTACAAATACAATTACAGTTACCAATAAGGCCTCCGGGGCAACTGTCTATGCGGTAATGATGGTAGAAGATGAGTACGGTGAAACAGAATATCTGGTATCATATTTTAACCGAAGCGGGGTTGCCGACAAGGCTCTGACTATAAGAAACAAGATTATCGAAAGTCTTGTTGAGTATAATGAGGATGAATCTTATACTGCAACTACATATGAGGACGGAGATGTAACTAAGGTTGATGCGAAAACTCATACAAGGCCTGACGGTTCATATACCATTACTACCTATGAAAACTCTCAGATATCTATGGTTGCAGAGTATAGTAGTGATGACGAGTTTGTAAGTGCCGAAAGGTATGTTGGCGGAAAACCTTATGCACAATGTGATGAGCAGGAGAATATTCTTAAAAATTATATTATAGAAGAACTGTTCAAGGATCTTCAGGATCCAAGCGGCATTGATAAATTTATAAACGATATCAAAACAAAAATTAATGAACAAAATATCAAAGATATTGTTAATGATTATTTCAAAGAGTTTGACCAGCCTATTACAGAGCTGATAAGAAATGCATTAAAATTAACACAGGAGCAAAAAGCTGATCTGCTTCAGTATTTATACTCCTTAATGTCAAAAGCTGAAGGAGTAGAGGGGGCTGCTCAAAACCTGAAAAACAACATTGCAATGTGTTATGAATTTGATATTGCAGAAGAATTAAAAAATAACATACTTGAGACAGACCCATCTAATATACTTACTATTGCAACAGCGTTCGGGGGATATTCGTTCGAATCGCCTGTTGATATGCCTGTATCAAAACGTTCTCAACTGTCTCTGATCGATATTATCAATGATGCACAGTTATCGGATGAGGACAAAAATATCTGTAAAAAGCACATAGTGGATAATTTAATTGCATATGCAGAAACGAACAATATTTACTGTAAAGATATAAAAGAAGATATTAATGCTCATATGGATAATCCGTCGTTGTTTAATATCGATTACAGACGTCTGATTTCAAGACTGAACTCGATACAGCATACGGAACCTGTTTCCGAGCCAAACGGAGATTTTGATGTTGATTATACCCAGGGCGGAACGGGCGACTGCTGGTTAATATCGGGTATCAAAGCTATATTAAACCGAGAAGGCGGAAAAGATGTTCTTAAGAGCCTTTTGACCGTAGATAAAGAAAACAGAACCATTACGGTCAAGTTCCCTAATGTCGACAAAGCGTACGTAATTTCATTCGACGAAATTAGTCAGTCAACTCATCTTGCTACAGGCGACGGGGATATCAGAGCTTTAGAAATAGCGGTTGACAGGTACAAAAAAGATCTGGCGTATGAATCGGCTGCTGATGATGAAATGATATCCTTTGGTGATGATGAATACGATATTAACGGTGACAGCACCCAAGTATTCTTCGATCTTGTCTATGGCGGATGTGAACTTCTTGACGATGAAGATATGACGACCTGGAAGCCGGAAGACACAAAAACTCCAATGATATTTGCCTTAAATGATGATGGTGATAAAGTTTCTGCTATGGATGAAACTACCAAAGAGGTATTTTTGCTTGATGTAAACCACGCATATATACTAGATTCGGTTGATGATGATTATATTTATCTTGTTGATCCAAGGAAAAACGGTTATAACAAAATGCGTGTATTGCGTTCCGAATTAGAGGGTATTAGTACCGGTATCGAAATAGGCCGCAAGGTTTAATTACTTTCAACTTTTATGTCTAAAACGACTGCTTTTTTATAGGTAAAGATTTCTTTGAGAGCCTGTCTGAGTTCACTTATTGAAGAAATACGGCGTCCTAAAATACCGTATGCAGATGCTATTTCTACAAAGTTTGGGTTAAGTATATCGGACTGATATTCGTTGTAATTATGTTCTTTCTGTTGTGATTTAATCATTCCAAGAGCAGAGTTATTCATAATGAATATTTTTACAGGTAAATTATATTCTGCGCACATTCCTAATTCCTGCATATTCATCTGGAAGGAACCGTCTCCTGTGATGTTTAATACGGTAGAATCAGGCTTTGCAATACAGGCCCCGATAGCTGCAGGCAGACCGTAGCCCATAGTCCCGAAGCCACCTGATGTAATAAAATGTCCTGATGAATTTGTCTTAAATACTTTTGCCGCAGTTATCTGATGATTGCCGACATCTGTTGTGAGTATCGGGTTATATTTTTTTGTATATTCGTAAATCTCTTTTATGACATTTTTTGCTGTCATGGAGTCGTTATCAGACGTATTATCGAAAGTTTCTGAACACAGCTTGTCTATCCATTCATAATGTGTATTAAATACGATGTTTCTTGATAATATTGTTCCTGTCATTTGCTGAACAACGATATTCAGTTCTCCCAATATTTCTTCATCCATAACAACATTTTTTGAACTGTTTTGTTCAATGTTAATGTTTATAATTTTTGAAGTTGGAAGGAAACTTTCCATATAACAGGTTGTTCTGTCTGAAAATCTGCATCCGAGTGCCAAAACAACGTCTGAATCGTTAATTCTATTATTCAGTTCTGTGTCCCCGTTATATCCGATAAGACCTGAGGATAAGTCGTCGACTACCCCTGTAGCCATAAGGGTGTTAACGACAGGGATATGGGTAAGTTTTATAAATTCCCGAACTTCTCTTTCTGCCCCGCTGCATCCTCCGCCGACAATTATGAGTGGTCTTGCCGCATTTTTTAATTTGTCCAGTGTTCTCAGTACGCAGGACTGTGGTGCTTCAACTTTTATTTCTTTTCTCTGTTTATATTCACTGACAGGTGTTTCATTTTCCAATACTGATTTCGTGAAGGCTACAACAACTGGGCCCTGCGGAACGTTATTTGCATCCCTTATGGCATTTGAAAGTGTCTTCAGAAGGTCTTCCTGAGTTTTTATAAAATAAGACCTTTTTGTATAGCCTGTCAAAACTTTTGTTATATCTACATCCTGAAACTCATTTTTTTCTGAGTTTTCAGACTGTGCACAAAGAACAACTAACGGAGTTCTGTCTGCGTGAGAGTTCAATATCCCGGTAATTGTATTTGTAATCCCCGGGCCTGATGTGACCAGGACAACCCCGCATTTCCCTTTTATTCTTGCGTAACCTTCTGCGGCGTGGACTGCTCCTTGTTCATGTCTTGCAAGATAATGTTTGATTTTGCCGTTTTTTGATAAAGCATTATAAAGCGGCAATATAGGCGAGCCGGGATAACCGAAGATTGTATCAATACCATTGTTAACCAATGTGTTGACAACTATCTCAGCTCCGCTTAGTTGTTGGGTACTTTTATTTTTTAGTGTCTCTGTTAACATTTTCACAAATGAAATTATACTACAAAAAAACAAGATATAATTAGCTTTTACGTCATTTTTGTTAAGATATGTTAAGCATGTTTTATAAAGAAGTCAATTCTAAAAATAAAAAAAACTTTATCTAAGTGTAAGGTTAGTAAATTACAAATTTAGTTTAGGTTAGTTTTAAGTATTTTAGGAGGTTTTTATGACAATCGGAATTACGGGCGTTTTGCCGGGACAAGGTTTTACAGGTGGAGTATGTAATGGTTCTATGAGCCAATACTTGGAGTCAGGTTCACTATTTAGTAATATTTCTATCCCAGGGATGGGATATTACCCTGGCGGGTGTATAAACCCCGCTGTTACAAATTCATATTATGATAATATGATTAACAACTCTGACAGATGGACAGATTTAACATTCGTAAACAACGGTAATCAGCATGCATTAATGTCGTATGGAGAAATCATGCAGAAGAACTTGCCGGAAGTAGCTGATGCATTACGTAACGGCGAATACGGTAAAGCTGCAAGATTGTATGATGAAGTTGTTGAAGCTGTAAGCAAGCAGTATGGTCGTGAAATCACAAACCATGAAGACAGATTGAATTTTGAACAGTCTGTGAAAGCTACTGTAGCAAGAGCTTATCAGCAAATTAACGGTACAACCATAGGTATGGATGCAAGACAAAGCGATGAAGGCTACTTTGAAAACGGCTTTATGCAGGGTCTGACTTTGGGCAACCATCACAAGGCTTCATCAGAAGAAATTGAAGCTTACATGACAGGTAACAAGGTTGAAGGTTACTCAAGTAAGAAGTTCCTGAAAGGTGTCGGTAAAGTGGCAGGTGCAGCTATTCCGTTAGGTGCAGCAGCAGGTGTAGGTTTCTTGCTCGGTGGTCCTGTCGGTGCAGCAATCGGTGGCGGTATCGCACTGTTAACATCATTATTCTCAAGCGGTAATGACGCAACAGAAGTAACAGAAGCTTAATAAATAATAACCTTACTATAATAACCAATTAAAATACAATTAAACTAAATTATTGGCGACAGATAGTCTCTGTCGCCTTATTTTTTTATCTGTAATTTGTAAACTGGAGAGGGTAGTCAAATTTGTCTTCGTTCCCCCTTAAGAATTTAATTACATCCTGCAGGTCATCCTTGCTTTTTCCTGTGACTCGGACTTGTTCGCCCTGAATAGATGCCTGTACTTTTAGTTTTGTATTTTTGATTTCTGCAACAATTTTCTTTGCAAGGTCTTGTGACAATCCTTTTCTCAGGTTATAAACCCTTCTAACGTTGCCGCCCAATGCGTTTTCTATCGGTTGGGCATCAAGTATTTTGATGCTTAAACCTCTCTTAATTAGTTTTGACTGCAAAATATCATCAATATTTTTTAACTTCATTTCATCTGCAGTAGTAACAGTAATTGCCTTATCTGCATCAAGTTCAACTTTTGAATTAGAATTTTTAAGGTCAAATCTTGTTGTTAAATCTCTGTTTACCTGGTCAATTGCGTTAACCAGTTCTTGTTTATCAAATTCCGACACAATATCAAAACTGCAATCTTTAGCCATCAGGTTCTCCTTTCTTATTTGAGTATGTTAATTTTAACCCAAAACAAAAAAAATAAAAAGCGGATATTTATACTTTGTGACATGCAACGTAATGATTATCTGATTTAAGGTCAGACTTAGGTACCGTAGTGCAGATGCCTGAATCAAATTTCTCGCATCTGGGTGAAAATCTGCAGCCTGTTATCTGTTCTCTGATATTAGGAGGCTGTCCTGTTATGGTTTTAAGAATTTTATCGGTACAATTTGCAGGGAGTGCATTCATTAGTGCTATTGAATACGGGTGTTTTGTATTTGTGAAAAATTCGTCTTTCGGTGCATTCTCAACAATTCTTCCCGAATACATAACGGATATTTCATCCGCGTATTCTCCGACAAGTCCTAAGTCGTGAGAAATAAGCAATATTGAAGTTTTGTAGTTCGTTTTAATCTCATTCAGTAGCTTCATAATCTGAGCCTGAATAGTTACATCAAGAGCCGTAGTCGGCTCGTCAGCAATGATAACTGATGCATTGCTTGCAAGCGCCATTGCAATGATAACACGTTGTTTCATACCGCCTGATAATTCGTGCGGATATGCATTCATCTTCTCTTTCGGTGCAGGAATTTTAACCAGTCCGAGGATATCCTCTGCCTTTTTTAGAGCTTCTTGTTTTGATAATAACTTATCCTTTTCTATTATTTCCAACAATTGGTTTCCAATTGTGTAAAGCGGATTTAAAGAGGTCATCGGATCTTGTGGGATAAGTGCAATTTCATTTCCTCTTATATTTCGCATTGCATCCGGCGATAATTTCAGAATATCTTTCCCGTTAAATAAAATTTCGCCGTCTGTTATCATTGCTTTTTTCGGAAGAAGGTTAATTATGCTCATCGCGGTCATAGATTTCCCGCAACCGGATTCTCCGACAAGTGCATGAATTTGTCCTTCTTTCAGAGATAATGAAACATTGTATAATGTGGGAAATATCCCACCATCAAGTTTAAACGACAAACACAAATTTTTAATTTCTACGATATTCATATTAAGATTTTACTATAAATTTATACTTTTGTGAACTTGCTCAAATTGGCTATTTATCTTAATTGTAACGAATGTAACAATAATTTTTTATTGTGAAAATGGCACTTTTTATAAGACTTTATATATATATCGTATAAGATAAAGAGCTTTATTGTCATGTCAACTATTGACCCGTCAAAATTTAATATTACTGAAAGAGGTACAGGCACCGGTTCAGAACCTGGTACAGACGGTGTTGCTACTTCCTGGAATGGCGGTGATAAACCAACAACCATTTGGGATGGTATGAAGAGGTCTGCCCTTGAGAAGTATGACTATTTGAAGGCTGATTTCGATGCTGCCAATACAAATAAAGATGATGAGATTTCGCATGACGAATATACAAAATTTATTAGCCAAAAACCTCGTGGAGAAAAATCAGTTGTTATCGTAAGGGACGGTCTTTACACTGCTCTTGATGAAGCTGACGGAGATCAGACTGTTGATGCTGAAGATCAGGCAGACGAAGAAATTGTAAGCAGCTCTGGACAAAGAACTGCAATCAATGGGGTTTATACAGTTGTAAAAGGTGACACTCTGACTAAAATTGCCAAAGATTTTGGTATTGATGTTTACCAGTTATATATGCTGAATAAAAGTTTAATCGTTGTGATGGGCTCACTGAGCGTCGGACAGCAAATTATAATTAAAAAGCAGGAAAACTCTGCAGATGGAGCTGATGGAGCTGATGGAGCTGATGGCGCAGATGGTAATGATCCAACCCAAAATCAACGACCTGTAAAACCTCTGTATTTGTCTGATGCGACAAAAGCAGCTTTAGCAGAGTTCTTAGGTGATGAAGAAGTAAGTACGCTAACTCCTGAAGAGTTAGCTCAAAAAGCCTTATCGTTAGATATTGGTACATTAATGAAATGTTTCCAGATAGTTATGCAGAGCAGTAACGAGCAAGATCTGAAGAATATTACGGCGGCTTTAACTAGTGATGAAGCTGTACAACTTACCATCATCAGCGCAGCTAAAAACATGGATACTCCGGAAAAGATGGAGGAGTTGATAAAACAGTTTGCCCAGGCACTAAAAATTGAGCCGACTGAGTTGTCAGAACTTTCAATTACCGATCTGATGCAAAGAATGGCTAATATCGATAAGGCAAGTAAAACAACACTTGTCAAAAATATATTATTAAATGTTGTTGGTGATAAAGATGCGGTTCATGCAGGTATAACCACAACGGATGGGGTAATTACCGAGGAGGATTTCAATAATTTCTACGGTATTACTGAAGAAATACAAAATGAACCGGACCAAACAAAAAGACTTGATGCAATCGCAAAAGCAGTTGCTGACAAAATACTTGCTGATATGAATCTTAAAGATCCTAACAGTTATGTTAATCAGGTTAAAGATGAAATAAAGGCAGGTAATCTTACCGATTATGAAAGAAAAGCTTATGCCAATGCAAATCTTCAAGATCCCAAGGTCATTGAACAAATTGCAATGCAGAGGGTTCATAATGCTCATACTAATATCTTTGCTAGTGCAATGTGTGAAGATGTTGTAAATGATAATTTTGATGAGTTTATGACAAGACTCAGAATTTATATTTCGGATGAAGTGCAAGCAGCTTTTGGTGACACTCAAGATAACGGTATGATTGCAGCTTTTGCCGCAAACGTCGCATCGATGGAAGAGACTCCTGATGAGTATAAAATAGAAATTAGTGATGTTATTGCTGAAAATTCTGACAAATTAGGTGTTGATAACTTAAATGACGATTTATTTACAGCAGTCACACATACGATTTATCAATACGGTCATGAAGAACCTTTAAACCAGTATGCTCAGGCAAATTCAAACAGATCAGAGATAATAAACGAAGTTATCAATAATATCAAGTCAAATTCAACTGATCCTGACAGAAATGCAATGTATGACAGGATACTTGCATCTGCTCCGTCCGGCCCGCAAGGTAACAGTCCGGCTAATGGAGCAGGTTCAGCTCCGGGTGTAAGACCTGCTCCTGTAGCACAACCTGTAGTGCAGGGCAATCAGAATTATGCAACTAACACTATTTCTAGTGATTACGCTGAGCAGGTTATGATGTTAAGACAAGCATCCGAACGAAGATATACTTCTAACGGTGGACTCACATTTGAGCAGATTAGGCAGCAAGAGCTGGAACGACTTGAACAGTTCCGCACTGAAATGCAGGCAAGAATGCGTATCAAAATGGCTGAATTAAAGAATATGCCGCTTGGTGTTGCCTTGAGTGAAGTATTGAAGCATTATGATCAAATGCCTGGTGATATCAGAGACAGATTTTTAAATCATATTACACAGTTTGCAAACGCCCACCATGATATGGCTTGTAAAGCTTATATTGAAGGTGATGATAACCTTAAACAATTTTTCCAGGTAAATAATATAATAACAAGAGACGTTGTGTTTGAGTATTTTAATCAAGATAGCAGCAGATTAAATACTGCACCAAAAACACTACAGGTTGCATATTATAAGCACATGAGTCAGGTACATAATAGGGTATAGAGTTATTTTACCTTAGCTTCGTCAAAGAACCCGGCTCTCTTATATTCAAACTTTTTGACTTCACCTTTTTTATTGTAGACAGGTTCAAAGATTACCCCGAAAGCAACACGTTTGCCGTTTCTAAAGACAGCTCTTGATTCTGCATAAGCAGGTGCACTGTCTACGTAGCGTGAAACCGCATGTGATGCTTCAAATGACTTTGTGCTTCCTGTTCTTCTGAGGCTTTCACTCTTTGCAGTTCCGATTCTTTCTCCGAATTTCTTTGCAATTACATCAACGTCACCGCCAGAAACAATATTCATAAAGCCTTGAATCTTGCCTACGGTATTATCAATAACTGTTCTGATTTTGTTGTTATAATAATAATCTGTGTCTCCGCCTATGCGCTGACCGTCTTTGCCTAACTGACCAAAACGGAAGGTATCAACCAAATCCATATTGCGTTTGCCCTGAACTCTCTTCGCATTGTTTAAATGAGCTTCTACGTAGTGGAGGCACTTTTTCATGTTTTCGTCGGAAACTATACGTTTTCCTTCAGGTGTAAAAAAGTACATATGGTAGTTTGCTTTAAAATTGGTTGAGTTATTGATAGTTAAATCCATGCTCTTTACCCTTTATTTACACCTTATTGTGACCTGAACCCCATCTGTGGTCAACGTCAGCTTGCTTTTCTGTAGAATTTAAACTAGCCTTAAACAGTTGATATCCTAATACTGCAAGGCCTGCAATGCCTGCTGCAATTTTGCCCTTAGTAGAGAGGACTTTTACTGCCTGACCTGCAACTTCTCCGGCTTTCGCATCTTTTATAATCTTAGCGGCACCCTTGATTGCGTCAATACCAATAATACCTCCTGCCGCAATACCGCCGTAGAATAATCCTTTAACAGTGCCTTTTGTGTATTCACCTACTCCGATGAAGAACTTCTTAAACGAGGCAAAACCGTCTTTAAAACTTCTGATGAAAGATTTCTTTTCCTTCGGTTCTTTCTTTGCTTCTTCTGAAACCTCAACGGTATCAGCTTTTGCGGGTTCTGTTACGGTTTCTGCTTTAGGCTGAGCAGGTTTGTTTGACCTGAAACTCTCTAAAGTCGCATAATTGTTGGTTAAATCCACACTGTTATTGATTACCATGTCCACACCTTTATATTAAGTCCACACACATACTATAACGCAAAAGAAGGTCTAAATTTGCTTTATTATTAACAAAATTTTACAATAAATAATATTGGTTATTTTACTATGATACAATATAAAAAAGATTTTAAGGAGATATTATGAATACAGTTGTAATCGTGGGCAGATCCGGTAGAGATACGGAAGCACCAAAATACTATGAATCAGGCAGATCAAGAGCAACGTTTTCTCTTGCAGTTAATCGTTGGGATAGCAAAACTTCTGCAGAAGTCACTGATTGGTTTAATTGTGAAGTTTGGGATAAACAGGCTGAATTTGCACACAATTATTTGAAAAAAGGAAGATTGGCTGCTGTTGAGGGAAGAATAAGAACCACTAACTGGACTGACCAGTCAGGTGTAAGCAGACAGTCTTTTATTATTACCGCAACTAACATCAGATTATTAGGTTCAAAGAGAGATACCGAGTAATGATAATTTCAAATTTGGTCGGTATTATAGCTGATGATTTGACAGGAGCAAACGATACCGCACTTCAGTTTAAAAAATGTAATGCAAAAACCAAGATAATGTTGGATTATACTATTCCGCCCGAAAATGATTTAAATACGGAAATCTGGGCAATTTCAACAGAATCAAGGAACATTTCTTCGGATGATGCAAAAGTCAGGATAGTTGAAACTATTACAAATCTGAACAAAAATCTTAATCTGGAGTATTTTTATAAAAAGATAGATTCAACCCTGCGCGGAAATATTGCCGTCGAAACTCTAGCAATGCTTAATTCTCTTGAATACGATGCTGCAATTATTATACCGGCGTTTCCGTCTGAAGGCAGAATTACCGTAGGTGGGTACCATCTTTCAAAGGGTGTTCCTATCGGCAGAACAGAGATGGCAAGAGATCCGCATTCCCCAATTACGGAATCACATGTTCCGTCGCTTTTTATATCTCAGCTTGAAGAGAGTGAACGAGAACTTGTTGCTACAATCGGTCTAAAAACAGTTATGAACGGCGCAGGCCCGGTTCTGATGAAGATGAATGAACTGATTAAAGAGGGCAAAAAACTTTTAATTGCTGATTCGTCAAGTCTTACTGATATTGAGCAGCTTGTGCTTGCAATAGATAAATCAAATTACAAAATATTGCCTGTCGGAACAGCCGCAATGGCAAATCTTCTTGCGAAACACTGGCTTCCCGAAACTGATGAAGAAGAGTGTGTACCGGTCGAGGTTCCGCGTCTTCCGAGGTTAATTATATCAGGTAGTGCAACCCAGATAAATTCTAATCAGATAGAACAACTGGAAAAGAGTTATGACTATGATATAGTTTCGATTGCTCTGAGTGCGGAAACAATTCTTGGTGGAGTTAAAGAAGATTATGTAAACGATATTGTAAGCAAACTTGGGAATGACAGTATTGTGCTTATTCATTCGTCTAAACTGCTTGATAATTTTGACGGTTTTTCTGACGCTTCCCTGAAGGATGAACTTACAAGGGCAAAATTTGCAGGAAAGATAACAGATTATCTTGCTGAACTTACGAAACAGATTGTTGAGAAAAAGCAGGTTATGTTAATTACTCTTGGCGGTGAGACCTCTTACAAGTGCTGTAATGCAATTTCTGCAAAAGAACTTACAATGATGGATGAAGTTGCACCTGCTATTGCGTTATGTATTGATAACGAGGGACAGTATATAATCACTAAATCAGGTAACTTAGGCCAGCCGAGAACTCTTATAGATATTTTGAATTATATAGATAAACATGAATCAAAAATACAAGGATAAAATAGCTGTCACGACAGGGGATATCAATGGTATAGGAGCAGAAATAACCGTTAAGGCTCTGAAGAGTCTTGATGTGCCGCCTGAAAAGGTTGTAATTATTTCAAGCAAAGACTATATTGATAAATATCCTGAGTTTGACAGTAAGTATGAAGTCCTTGATATTCCGTTTGTCGGTAATGTGGAATACGGGAAACTTTCAAAAGAATCAGGGGAGTTCTCGTTTCAGTGTTTAAAAAAGGCTTGTGAAATTCAGCCTAAGGCAATTGTAACGGCACCTGTTTCAAAAGAGGCGCTTCACCTTGCAGGACATAATTTTAACGGGCAGACGGAGGTGCTTGAACATTTTCTGGCTCACGACGGTCAAAAGGCCGAGATGCTCTTTACATCAAGCAGTTTTGATGTCTTACTTTTGACAAGACATTGTGCTTTGAAAGAGGTTCAAATAACGCAAGAACTTATTATTGAAAAAGTCAACAGATTAGCTGACTACTATTCCCGAAAAGGGGTTGAAAAGCCTAAGTTTGCACTGTGCTCATTGAATCCGCACGCAGGTGAAGGCGGTATTCTGGGGCGTGAAGAAATTGAGGTTATTAAACCTGCTGTAAACATATTGCGGGAGTCAGGTGTTAATATAACTGACCCGCTTCCGTCCGATACTTTGTTTGTTGATGCAGGGAAGAGTTATTATAAAGGAGAAAAAGCACCATATAGCTGCTATATTGCTATGTACCACGATCAGGGACTGATTCCGATAAAGACCATTGCCGCAGAAAAAACAGTTAATACGACAATAGGTCTGGATATTATAAGAACATCACCAAGCCACGGGACTGCATTTGATAT
>JAILHQ010000030.1 GCA_024695725.1 Cyanobacteria bacterium RUI128
AAACCTTATGTAGAATATGGTATCGGTGTACAGAAACGCTGGGGTGAACGCTTCACAGGTTATGGTCAGGCTATGATGAGAAACGGCGGACGTAACGGTGTAATGCTCTCTGTCGGCTTCCGCTGGGCTATCGGTAAATAGGGGTAAATAAAGGGGTAAATCTAGGGGCAAATTATTTATATATCCCCATAAAAAAGAAATAAACTGTATTTTATACTTCCTTCAAGCTAAGGAAGTTTTTTTTATCGTTTGTGCAAATTTCTTTGATGATTTCCTTGTTATAGTATGCCTTATATTCATTTGGAATTTGTTCAAGAAACTGTTCAAATCTTTGAATAGGGCATTTTGTCTCTGATAAGTATTTCCCGTAGTTTGGGTGGCATTTGTGCTTTGCCGTTAAAAAGTAAGGCTTTTTATTGTAGTTTAAATATTGTGAAATGTGTTTAGTTGCGATATTGTTAAGCATTTCTATATTGTACTTTTTATTATAGTTTTTGTTTAAATAATCGGCAATTATGTTTGTGGAAAGCATTCCGCCACCTCTTCCGATACCGAACAGGGATGAATCAAGAATAATAGTTCGGTCTATATTCATTGACAACAGCATAACAGAATTTTTGAGTGAAAGCCCAAGATTGTCGTGAGAGTGAAACCCGACACCGATTTCTTTGTCTAAGTGACTGTCAAATTCGCTGAAAATTCTTTCTGTATCAGCTTCTGTCATTATCCCCATTGTATCTACTGCCGTAACGCAAGTTGGGTTATATTTATTTGAAAGTTCAAAAAGTTGCTTTAGCTCGTTTTCTTCATAGAGGCTTATATGCATAGGGTTAAGTGAAAAATTTACCTTCTTTTTGCTTAAAACTGAGAGCGCTTCTTCAAGCCGATTCAGTACATTTTGTTTAAATGCCAGACGAACTTCAACACGGTTATCAATCTTTGACAAATCGTATTCCCCAAAGTTAACCATTACGATTTTATTTTTTAATGCACTTGTCGTGCCGTATAATGTGCTGCTTTCTTCTGAGTGTTCCCTGTCTGTCAGAAACCCTGACTCTACAAAATCTATCCCTGCCTCGGAAAGTGTGTTTTCGATAATCAGGTTAGTGTTGTCTTTAAAGCACCAATTATTTATGTAACCGCCGTCTCTTAGCGTACAGTCAAGAATTTTTATGTCTTGCATAAATCCTCCGTATAAATAATTATAAATCAGAAAATTTTATAATAAAATATATTTATGACAGAAAGAGATGACAAAGAATTTGTATCAAGGCTTATCGTAGGTGTCCTTACGGAGAGAATAACAGTTCGTGAGGCTATACTGAACTTCCCTAAAGATACCAATGATAAAAATTTAATGGCAGCTTATCACGCATTGATTCACTATGAGGCTGATGAGGATATGCGCGCCGCTGATATTGCATTCAAAGAAGAGCAGGATGAATATTTGAATATGATTGCTGAACTTCTATTTGCAGGTAAAGATCTGCCCAAAAACATTATTAAAAGTTATAATGAATATTATCCTGAAATTGAATTGCCAAAATCAAAAACGATTATTAATTTTTTGAAGTCCTTATGCAAATTTCTTAATGTGAAATAGCTATTTAGTGTTATTTTGTTGTATAATTTAGAAAAGGGAGAAAAATAATTTGACTGTAAAAATAGCGGTAACGGGGAAGAGCGGAAGTGGCAAGACAACTGTAACAAAATCAATGTTGCATATTTTGCGCGAATATTTTCCGGAAAAAAGTATTTTGGTATTAGATAACGATTTGTCATCCGAATTTGGGCACAGTTACGGGCTTGATATCAGAAATACAATCTATGGTATAAGAAGCGGAAAACACGAATATAAGACTGGTATTCCGCAACATATGACAAAGTCCGAGTATGTTGAATGGGCTATGGAAGACATTATTGTATCCTTAGATGATTATACAGATTTGATTGTTTCGTGGTTTACCGGCTCTAAGGATTGCAGATGTCCTATAACTCAACAGATAAATGATGCGTTGTATAAGATTATAAACAGGTACGACTTTGTTATATTTGACTGTGAGTTTGATTTAAAATATCTGAATCAGTTGGTTGATACAGATATTGATTTGACTTTAATTGTGGCACTCCCTTATGAAGAATCTGTTTTGCTTGCAAAGCGTATAGAGGAATTTTCTGCAAAATATGCAGCAGGCGGGCAAATGGGCGTTGTTATTAACCGTGTTAGAAATGAACGTATGAATAATGTGTTTAATATGCTCAAGTGTCACGAATTGGATGTGTTAGGTTGTATACCGTTTGATGAACAACTTTCTGAAAATCCTTTAGAAAGGAAGTCTGCAGTTGTGGTTGATTCTATTAAACAGTTTTATTCTCGTTTGAATTTACCGCAGGAGGGATTGGTATAATATGATATTAGATGGCAAGTTAGTTTCCGGAATTATATTAGATAAGATTAAGGAAGTCGTTGACAAGTTGGATAAAAAACCACATTTGGCTGTTATTCTTGTCGGTAACGATCCTCCAAGCCAGGTTTATGTAAGAAATAAGAAAAAAACTGCCGAAAAGATCGGGATAAAATCTACTGTAATTGAATTACCGGAAGATACGGAAGAACAAGTCGTAATTGATAATATTAAAGCTCTTAATGAGGATGAAGATGTTTCGGCTATACTCGTTCAGATGCCTCTGCCAAAGCACATTAACCAATACAATATAATTTCGGCAATTGACCCTAAAAAAGATGTTGATTGTTTTACTCCTGAAAATGTCGGCAGACTTGCTATCGGCATGAAACCGTATTTTTACCCTGTTACACCGCACGGGGTAATAATGCTTCTTGATTATTATAAAGTCCCGATTGAAGGTAAACATGTGGTTGTAATAGGACGTTCTAATATAGTCGGTAAACCAATGGCACAGATGCTATTAAAGCGGAATGCAACTGTAACTATATGCCATTCAAAAACGGTTGACCTTGAAGAAAAAATAAAAGCCGCAGACATAGTAATCTCTGCGGCAGGAAAAAAAATTGTAAGATGTAAGATGGTTAAATATAAATCTGTGTTCGTTGACGTCGGCATATCAAGAGATACCAACGGCAAATTAACCGGCGATCTTATCTGGATTCCTGAGTATAAGAATTTTAAAGAAGTATCAGAATTTTTTGAGTACGTCTCTCCTGTTCCGGGCGGTGTGGGCCCGATGACTATTGCCTCTCTTATGCTAAATACATTAGCTTCCTCCGAGGATGTGGGTGTCTTGCGCCTCTTCGGAGACTGTGGACTTGAGTCCTTCTTCTTGGGCTTTTAAGGCTTCCAGAAGCGCGTCGTATGTTGCAACCATTGTACCGTATTCCATATCAAGATCCGTGTATTCTTCTAATAATTTTGGATCATACTTCGGTACCTTCCTACTTGCAAATTTTGATGCAAATTTGTCAACAGACATGCTCCATTCTGCGGACGCAGCACGCCCTTGGTTACCTTTTTTCCCGTCTTGTTTTGCAAGAATGACATTACCATTCAACTTCAGCTCTTTGCTTCCGTCGTTCCAAGCTTCCTCTGCTGAATCATACTGAGAACCCCATTTTTCTTCAGCCTTAGTCTGCTCGCCGAGTTTCTTTTCCATGGCCGTAGCAAGATTATTCCACCTAGTGTCCTGTTGTTCACAATAGGTGCGCTGTGCTTTTATGGACATGTATTGCGCCAATAAGCCTGCGACTGCCATCTTACGATCCTCTTTAGGTTTTAGTACATCTTACATATATATAAAGTATATACACATTGTGCAATTTCACAAAGCGTTTTATTTGTTACATAACTTAACATGATTCTCAAAACCCGCTCATATCAATACTTGTAAAAAAGAAAGCGGTAACAAATGTTACCGCAAATTATTTTTTTGAGTGAGTGTGGGGATATACTATCCAATTTATTGTTTTTGTTTTCAGAGTCGTTTCTGAATATTACTAGCAAGTATTATTGCTTTTATTCAGTTACGAGCCCGGTTTTAAGACAAATCTTTTAATTCGTCTTTTAAATGTATCCCGTTCTTTATCTCAAAATTTATTCCCCGTATATATATAAAGTTATTTTATATATATTAATTGCCCCACATTAATACATATATTTACAAAACCTATAAATTTTGGCATGGATACGTAATTATTTATGGCGATACAAAAAAGAAAGCCTTGCTTTAAGCAAGACTCAAAAATATACATTTACCCCACAGACATACTAACATAATTATTATTTTTTGTCAACACATAGGTTTCAATATAGTTTACAAAAAATAATCAATATGAATTAGTGCAAAATTTTGTTGATTTAATATAATAATATTATATATAGGAGTGTATTATGTCTGTAAATGATACTTTGGCCATGATTTTGGCAGGTGGTGAAGGTAAAAGATTATATCCGCTGACTAAAGACAGGGCAAAACCTGCTGTTCCTTTTGGCGGAAGATATCGTATTATTGATTTTGTTCTGAATAACTTTATAAATTCAGGTATCTTTAAAGTAAAGGTAATTACGCAATATAAATCAGATTCCTTAAATAAACATATATCAAGAGGATGGCAATTGTCGCCCTTCCTTGACCAGTATATAGATCTTGTTCCGGCGCAGATGAGAACCGGGAATGACTGGTACAGAGGTACAGCTGATGCAGTTTATCAGAATAAACTGCATATTATTGATGAAAATCCTGAATATGTATGTGTCTTTGGTGGAGACCATATTTATAAAATGGACGTATTCCCAATGATTAAATATCATAAGAAAAATCATGCAGCCCTGACTATATCGGCAATTCCTATTCCGATAGAAGAAGCTTCCGAGTTTGGTATTATGGAAGTTGATGATAACTGGAGATTGGTCAACTTTGTTGAAAAGCCACAATATTCACCAAGAACAATACCGGGTAATCCAAATATGTGTCTTGCATCTATGGGAAATTATGTTTTCGGTAAAGACATATTACTGACTGCTCTTGAAGAAGACCATAACAATATTGAGTCCAGTCACGATTTCGGCAAAGATGTTATTCCAATGTTGTTAAATCAGGGTAAGAAGGTTATGGTTTATAACTTCTCTGAAAACGAATTTAAGGGCATGTCCCAAAATGAAAAAGGATATTGGAGAGATGTCGGAAATATCGATGCTTATTGGCAGGCTAATATGGACTTGTTGGACTATGAGCCTGAATTGAATTTATATTCAAAGGATTGGCCATTAAGAACATGTAATTATAACTATCCTCCTGCAAAGTTCATTTGGCAAGAGCAGGATCGTGTTGGTATGGCGACTAACTCAATGATTTCTGAAGGTTGTATTGTATCAGGCGGTACTTTGTCAAGATGTATATTAGCACCTGAAGTCAGAATTAACAGTTATTCACAGGTTACCGAGTCAATTCTTATGGAAAATGTTAATATAGGGCGTCATGCAGAAATAAGACGCGCTATTATTGATAAATATGTTGATATTCCGCCGTATATGAAAATAGGCTTTAATCAGGATGAAGACAGAGCAAGAGGTTTTTATGTCTCTGCAGGTGGGATAACCGTTGTGCCAAAAGGTGCAATATTAAAGTAGTTAAGTATATAGTTAGAGGGAGAAGATATGGAAAATGAAGGAATGAAAAGATTTACTACGGCAAATTTTCTTAATTTTGCCTTAGGTTTCTTGGGATTACAATTCGCATGGCAAATGAGAATAATTTTGTCGGCACCTGTAACGGAAGGGCTTGGTGCATCACCGTTTATATATGGTTTGATATGGCTTGCAGGACCTTTTACCGGTATGGTTGTTCAGCCTTTAATAGGGGTGTTGAGTGATAATACTAAATCAAGATTTGGCAGAAGAAGACCATATCTTTTAGGCGGTGCGTTAATCACGGCTCTTGCATTATGGGCTTTCCCAAACTCTGCGGGTATATCTGATTTTATCAGCAAGGTTTGTCATTTTGACATGCCAGCGTGGGGTGGTTTGCTTATTGCCGCAATAATGATTTGGGTTATTGATGCTTGTATTAACATTGCGCAGGGTCCGTACAGAGCTTTAGTACCTGACGTTGTACCACAAGAGCAGCACTCTGTTGCAAACGCTTATATTAGTCTTTCTATCGGGCTTGGTTCTGTTATTGCTGCAGCAACAGCTCCCGTTTTGAAGTATGTGTTTGATATTCAGATGTCCATTCCTGCTCAGTTTGTTATGGCTGCACTGGCATTTTCGCTTGCAATGATTTGGACTTGTATGACAATAAAGGAAAAAAGTTCTTTGACTAATGATACTAAGGCAGAAGAAACTGAAAAACAGTCATTTGCCCAGTCTTTAAAGGAATTTTTCCTGTTATCGCCTGAAGTTTCTAAAATATGTACAATGCAGTTCTTTACCTGGATTGGTATGATGTGTATGATGATTTTCTTTACTAACTTTGCTATTCATACCGTGTATGGTGTGCCTGATTTAACGAAATTAACATCTGATTTGCAGGCTGAGTATCTGCCTATTCAGACAACTGCAACTAATTTCTCTTCAATTTGTTTTGCTGTCTTTAACTTTATTTGCTTTGTTATTGCTATTCCAATCGGTGTTTTAGCAGGCAAATTTGGAAACAAAAAGGTACACATAATATCGTTATTATCTATGGTGGTTGCATATATCGGCATGGCTATCTTCAGAACAAATCCTGTTGTGGTTGCGTCGTTTATGGCGTTATCAGGTATTGGGTGGGCAAGTGTTTGTGCTTTGCCGTTTGCTATGCTCAGCAGATATATTAAACCGGGTACTGAAGGTTCTGTCATGGGTATCTTTAATATATTTATTGCAGGCCCGCAAGTGTTTGTTTGTACTTTGGTTGCCTGGATAATCAGTAATTCTGTTATTTATAACGAAAGTCTAATTAATTATCATTATGAATATTCGTTCTATATTGGTGCGGCTTGTCTGCTTGCTGCTGCAATTGTTACAAATATTATCAAAGAAGATAAATAATATATTGTATTAATATACAAAGAGGACAGATAAAAATCTGTCCTCTTTGTTTTATTTTTATTAACTATTTAATTTTAAAGATAACGTTTGCAACTGCTGTAACTTTTTTCTCAATAGATTCTGTGTTAAAAATACCGCTGTCGCTTACATCTGTTGAATCGGGTGATGTGATTTGAAATACCCCCATTTTTACCGATTGAATCTTTCCTGTTCTGTTGTGTGTTGCTTTAAGCATAGCTGATGCTCTCTGCTTTGCATCTTTTGCCGCTTCGTTCAAGAGTTCAACCTTTAAGTCCGATATCTTTGAATAATAGTATTCAGGAGAGTTTACATCTAAATCAATTCCCTTATCCATAAGTGATGTTATATCGGTGGATAATTCTTTTATTAGTTCAACATTATCAGATTTTATTTCGATAGGCTGCTGAACGTTGTAGTATTCAACGTCGTTTGATGTGTTCCCGTTCGGAAGCATTCTGTATGTGTTGTAATGATTTGTTGTTTTGATGTTAATATCTTCTTCCTTTATTCCTTTAGATATTAAATATGATTTTACAATCGGAAGTTGTTTTTTTATTACATCGTATGCTATTTTTCTGGTTTTTTGTCTTGTGATAATGTTAAAATATAGAGATCCTTTATCTGATTTAACCACTTTTGATGCAGAACCTGTAACTGATATCCCTTCGTTGGGTAAAGCACCTGACACGATTGTTGTTGCTATAACCAGTCCTAGTGCTAAAACCAGTGCCAGCAGTAATATTTGAAATCTTTCTATTTTTTCTAACATAGTTTGCCCTCCTATTTAAAAATATTATATAGCAAAATTTTTAAAGCAATACATATCTTAATTTATCGGCTCAATTATGTTACAATATTTATGTTTACTATGGAAAATTACATTAAATTCTTAGATTACCTTATGGGTAATATTAATAATTATTTTGAAGAGCAGGCACCATATATTAAATGTAAGATGGGGTGTGCTAAGTGCTGTTCTAACGGTGATTACCCCTTTTCTGAAATAGAGCTTGAATACCTGAAACAAGGCTTCAATAAACTTGATGAGGATACAAAGTACAGAATTAAAGAAAACATAAAACAAATTATTGCCGAAAAAAGTCAATGCAATGAGGGGACATATACATATAAATGTCCGTTTCTTATTGATAACATATGTTCAGTATATGAACAGCGCGGTATTATTTGCAGAACCTTTGGGCTGATTTATCTAAAAGAAGGCGCAAAAATGCAGATTCCTTTTTGTGCGTATGAAGGGTTAAATTATTCAAACATTCTTGATCCGGAAAAAGATATGTTAATGGCTGATAAAATGCAGGACTTGGGGATAACAGTTGAACCAAAAGCCTACAACATTCACTATTCACTTCTCACAAGTGATAAAGTCGGACATGCATTCCAGTTTGAATACGGGAAAAAGTCCTCTCTGGTTGATTTATTAGCAAATGATAAAACTTTTACTCCGTAATTATTTTATCAGGCCGTTTAAGTAGTTGTCATTAGCATCAATTGTTGCTTTTGATGCTCTTATTGAATACATTGGTTTCCCTGCAAAGATGTGTTTTGCCGCTTTTTCAAGGTCTTCTTTTGTAATTGTGTCAATAAGTTCATACTGTTTGTTAAAATGTTCTAATCCGTTTACTGAATTCAAACCGCCTGATATCATTGATACTTTACTGAATTGGTTATCGAATTTATCCAGCAGCTCACGCTTATAAACAAGTTTTGCTGCACTCAGTTCGGCATCTGATATATCACCTGATTTGATTTTGTTTATTTGTCTTGTAAAGCCATCAATTGATTTCTGAACGTTGTTATAACTTTTCAAATCAGGACTGTCCGTTGTCGTTAAAATATTGCAGACAAGTGTTCCTGTTCTTGCAGGCGACGGTATAAATTCTGAAAATACACTGTATGCTAATTTTTCTTTTTCTCTAAGGTTATTGAATAAGCCTGATTCTTCCCCTTTAGAAAGTATGCTATTAAGCAGTGAGTACGTTGTTAATGATTTTGTATCGTGCTCCATTGGGAAGGTGTATGCCTGAATGATGTCTGCTTGAGCAGTGTTTGCATTATCTCTGACAACAACGCTCTTCTTTGCAGGCACAAAATCATTAAATATAGCTGGTTTTGTTTCGTGCATCGGTTGTATTTCAGATAATGCTCTGTCTACAACGTTTTTAATATTCGGATACTTTTCCATAGGCAAACTTGCCGAGAAGGTTATACCGCCGTTATCAACAAGATATTTGTGTAAACCCTTTACATCCGCCAGGGTAATATTATCAAGGTTATTTAGTATATCTTTTGTAGAATAGCCCTGCGGTGAATTAGGATATAAATTATGTTTTAGGTTGTCAAACGCTGAAGGCTGTCTTGTAAGAAGTTCTGTTTTTAAATCTTTTTTTGCTTTTTCAAAGGTTTTTCCCGAAAAATCAGGGTTAAAAAGTGATTCCTTCATAACACTCATTGCTACTGCGATATTTTTAGCAGGAACTTCAGCCTCATAATAGGTATAACTGTTTGTAGTTCCAGTGAATGCATTGATATTATTCTTATCTACAAGTGCAACTATATCGTCTGTTGATTTTGAGATGACGTCTTCTAACAGTTCCATAACTCCCGGTTTTGTATCTGCAGGGGTCTGTGCCGTGATATATGTTGAGAAGGAAGCAATATTGTTGTTTGAATTTGTTATTGCTACTTCGCAATTATTAGGAAGCTTATATCTGTAAATACTATCAAGATTTAATGGCTCTATTTTCTTGTCAGTAGTGCTTGCTGAGTGCCCCGTAAAGCTTATTGCCTGAGCTTTTGTGTAATTCTTACCTATTGTATCAGCGTTTTCGCTGTCAGGGTGAATAACGGCTATTGAAGCTTTGTTTAAATCATAATATTTTTTTGCTGCATTAACTAAGTCTTCTGCAGTCATATTGTCTATTATTTTAATTGCATCAGTAGTTTGTGAAATTCCGCCGCAGAGTGATTCTGAGCCGATCATGTAGTTCAGCTTTTCTGTGTCTTCATAATTCTTTTCTATCTTCATCTTTAGCCCTGTTTTCAGAGTTTCCATTTCTTCATCAGTAGGGGCTTTAAAGTTCTTTACCTTATCAAAGATTGATTTCAACGCAATCTCAGAATTTTCTTCAGTTGTTGTATAAGTTAGAGTTGTAACTGTGTTGTCACTCGGCTCTGTTCTGAATTTTTCGTTTCCAGCAAAAACATCTACGCCGTACGGTTCAAGCGCTTCTGATACAATTGAGTGTTTTTTATTGAACATAAGGTGATTAAGAGCCATAAGCTCTATATTTCCTCTTGCATCATTGTTTGCTGGCCCGCTAAAGCATATTACACCTGAAGTGGCAACGGCTTTTAGCGAAATAATATCTTTTCTCACAGTGTGGTCAATAAGGTTCAGAGGTTCAATCCTTCTTGCAGGATTTTGCGGATTTTCGCCCTTGAAGTTTTTTGCTATTATTTCAATAGCCTTATCAGGTTCAATATCTCCCGTAACAACTGTTGTCATATTTGCAGGGAAATAGTTGTTTTTGTAGTAGTCTGTAACCTTTTTACTGTCAACGTTTAATATGTTATCAACCCTGCCTGCGACAAGGTCATCTGAAGTGGTATTTATTTGGTAAAGATTTTTTATTGCGGCATGTGTCGCAATTGAATCCGGAATGTCACTATACATATTGATTTCAGATGTAACAGGGCCATGTTCCTTTTCTGTCATCTCCTGTGACAATTCAAGGTTATTCATCATGGATGACTGCATCTGAACAATATATTCAAAACTGTCTTTCTTAAACTGAGGAATAGATATTGTATAGTTTGTTTCTGCAAAATTAGTGGATGCATTTGTATAACCACCGAGATCTGCAACCAGCTTATGAACATCACTATTTCCAAGTTTCATGTAGCCGTTAGTACCTTTTGTCCCGTTGAAGGCCATATGCTCACAGAAGTGGCTAATGCCGCGTTCATCGTCTTTTTCGTTTAATGCCCCCGTATTTACATAGGTGTTAAGAACGATTTTAGAACCTTCTTTTGGTGCAATATAAACTCTCTGACCATTATTTAACTTGTAGCAATGAATTTCCTGCCCGTTAGATAACTTTTTAACTCCAATTTTTGAATAGGTCGCAGGGACAGAAACGCCATAATCAGGTGTAACATTAGGCATTTCAGCAGGTTTTACTTCTTTGTTTGCTGTGTTAGTTTGTTCAGCAGAAACTTCAGGGTGTTCTTTTGCACCACCTATTTGTATCCTGTTTCTAAAATCATTAAAAAAAGAATTGTTATAGCTATACATAGAAAATCTTCACTTCAGTCTATATTATTATAAAACCATTTTATCAACTTTTTTGCTAGTGTTGAATAAATTGTTACAAACAGAGCAGTTCTGAAGAGATAAAGTTTTTATAAAATATTTCTTGTATGGCAGTCTGTGCCGCCTGTTTTGACGAGATTGTATTTATCAGCTATTTCCATAACTTTTTCTGTTGTATGGAACTTAAATATTTTTCTGTGGCGTTGATATGGGTAATATACTTCAATTCCGTCAAGTCCGATATCGATAAGTTTTGCGACGAACTTATCAAGATTTATAGCCCAACAGCAAGCAGGGTGTGCTAATACAGCTATACCGCCTGCCTGGTGTATTGCATCAATAAGCTTTTTAACGTTCCTTCTTGCAAAGATTCTAACAATATCAGCTTCCGTTCCTTGTTTTGTCTTAGCCATAAACTTGGTAAGCTTAGGGTTTTCAACATCTATACCGTATGCAAGCAAATGCATAAACACATAGCCATACCAGCAGTCAAACTCAACAGCAGGCAGCAATATTGAATCTCTGTACTGCTTATGACCTTCAACCGTGTTATGATCACATATTGCTATCTTTCTGAAACCTAAATCTCTTGCCTGGCGTATAATATCGTCAAATTCGGCATTCCCGTCCGAATATTTTGAATGGATATGCAGGTTTACAAAATCAAAATACTCTTCTTCTTTAAAGCTGTTTATTAATTCTTTTACTTCTTCTCTATGCTGATTCATTGTTAAATATTCTCTGTTTACAATTAGATATTCTGGTAATAAAATTATACAATAAAGGGTAAATAAAAAAAATATATTTTTATAAAAATAAGTGAATTATGGCAAAAAATACTAAAACAATATTTGAAATATTTTTACAGGGAGTCGGTTTGTATGCTACAAATATAGATAGATTTGTAAGATATATGTTATTCCCTGTGTTAGGTCAATTAGCAGGTTTAGTGCTTACGACGATAATAGTTTATTCTTTCTGTGAGTACAAAACTGTTATTTTATCGAACGTTCCGATACTGAAAAATCAGTTGTACATGAACATTGCACTTGGTGTTATACTCCTTCCGGTTATTGCACTATGGCTGAAATCTATATGGGACTATATCGTTGCATATGCGGCTGTTAATTCAATGACAGAAAACATGCTGAAATCGCAAAGGGTTTATGACATTCCTGCCCATACAATGATGGTTACAAGACGCCCTATGTCATATATTGGGCTTTGGATACTTTATTCGGGGATAATTTTGCTGAGTTTTGTTCCTATCTTTACCGTTTTTTGTTGGATACTTCTGATATATTATGCCTTCGTATTTCAGATATTTATATTTGAGCCTGAACTGACTCCGGTAGAGTGTTTTAAGAAAAGTTCTTATTATGTCAGGGGCAGTTTCGGACAAACTATGCTGATGATTGCATTAATTGGCGGTCTTACGTATATTATTTTCCCTCAAATACTGTTAGCCTTTTTAGATACGGTTAAAGCAGTTGTTTCTTTAAGAGATCTTATTCTTCCATATATTTCAGTTCCTTCGTTGGACTGGATAAATATGGTGCTTTCAGCAATGGGGCTTAAGCAGATTATGCCGCTTCAGGTTTCCTTGTTTATTGTTCAGTTTTTAATATGGATTGTAATAATACAGATGTTGCTTCCTTTAAGGGTTATTTGTCTGTGTTTATGGTATAAAAATTTTCACAATGATGCCGGGGCTATGAAACAGATTGATGACAGAATTTTAGAGCGTGCCGGTGCAAAGAAAAGTCAAAGAAGAAAAAAATAGATGTTTGTTTGCAAAAATTGTAAATCCGTAGATAAGTTTGAATTGATGTTTTCACCTGATTATAAGGGAAATAAATCATTTAAGCTGAAATATAATGAAAACAACGAGATAGAAATAACGGTTGATGGTTATACGTTTGTCCCTGATTTGACCTTTATGAACCAGTTTTCTGTTTGCAAATATTGCGGACAAATATATATGTGGGATTATGAGGATAATTATCAGAACAAAAAGTAAAAATAGTTTATAAGGAGAGTTTTATGAGAAAAAATAACAGAGCTAATAATGAGCTGAGGCCGATAAAGTTTACAAATAATTTCACAAAGCACGCACTTGGTTCTGTTTTGGTAGAATTTGGCGATACTAAAGTTATTACAACAGCATCTGTTGATTATAAAAAACCAAAATGGATGGAGCCTGATGACAACAGGGGCTGGGTTACTGCAGAATATTCACTTCTTCCGTCTGCAACCAACACAAGATGCTCAAGAGAAAGAAGTAAAGTGTCTGGCAGAACTCATGAAATTCAGCGTTTAATTGGAAGAAGTCTCAGAGCATGTGTTGATTTATCAAAAATGTCTGATTTAACAATTACCATTGATGCTGATGTTATACAGGCAGACGGTGGTACTCGCACAGCTAGCATATGCGGTGGTTTTCTTGCGTTGAGAGAGGCAGTTAAAAAGCTTATAGCATCTGGTGAATTAAAGGAAAGTCCTATTATTGAACCTGTTGCGGCTATTTCTATTGGTTTACTTGATAAAGATATTTTGCTTGATCTTGACTATGAGGAAGATTCTCATGCCAGAGTCGATTCAAATGTTGTTCTTACTCAAAGCGGTAAAATAGTTGATTTTCAGACAACAGCTGAAGGGGAACCGTATGAAAAGAAACAAATGGATGAATTATTTGATATAGCAGCAAATGGGATAGAGCAAATAATTAAAATGTATGATGAGGTGTAACACAGGTTCATTTGTGATATCTTATTATTGAGGAGTTTTTAGTATGAAAAAGATATTTGTTTTAATAGTGGCTTTTATTCTGTGTACAGCATCAGTATTTGCCAAGGATATTAAATTCGCTCAGATTACTGATATCTATTATCGCGGCAGTTCTGATGTCATGGATAAAATCATAAGAGATATCAATAAGACACCTGATATTGATTTTGTTGTCTTTACGGGTAATAACCTCGGCAGGCCTAGTGAGAATAATCTAAAGCGTTTTCTAATTGATGCAAAAAGACTTAATAAGCCGTTTTACGTTGTTTTAGGCAATAAAGACGTATCAAAAACACATAATTTAGACAAAAAAACTTATATGAGTATGGTAAAACGGTATAATAAACTCCATCCTAAAACTACTAACTATACCTTTAAGAAAGGCGACATTGTCTTTGTTGTGGTTGACGGCAGTAAAGAACTTATACCTAGTATGAACGGTTTTTATAACAAGGAAACAATTGACTGGGTTGATAAACAGCTTAATAAATACTCAAAGAACAAGATTGTCATATTACAGCATTTCCCGCTTGTTAACAAGCCTAATAATGAATTTTATTATACCTATAACATTCTTGAGTATATGCAGATGCTGAGTAAGCATAATAATGTCATAGCTGTTGTGACGGGGCACTATAACAAGAATGACGAGGTTATGTATAACGGTGTATATCATATAACATCTCCACGTTCGGCTGAAGGAACCTACAAAATAATTGATATTGATGTATCAAACGGAAACAGTGTTTATACTGTTCTTAAGGATATAAAATAATGGTTTCCGGCTCAATTGATACGGTTATTTTTGACTTGGACGGTACTCTTCTTTATACTCTTGAAGACTTAACTGACAGTACAAATTATGCTTTGGCGAAGTTTGATTTTCCTGACAGGACTCTTGATGAGATACGTCAATTTGTCGGAAATGGTGTATCTTTACTGATTGAACGTGCAATTCCCGAGGGGAAAGATAATCCACATTTTACTGAATGCCTTGAACTGTTCAAAGAGCACTATTCTGCCAATATGTTTAATAAAACAAAGCCTTATGACGGTGTAATTGATATGCTTAAACGGCTAAAAGATGAAAAATACAATATTGCTGTTGTTTCAAACAAATTTGAGGATGCTGTAAAAGGTCTGGTTGATAAATATTTCTACGGATTAGTTGATGTGGCCGAAGGACAGTGTGATTGCATATCAAAAAAACCTGCTCCTGATGCGGTTTATGATGTGATTTCTAAATTAGGTGTTGTTGCTGAAAACTGTATTATGATAGGGGATTCTGAAGTCGATATCGAAACCGCTAACAATGCAGGTATTCCTTGTATGAGTGTCGTTTGGGGATACAAGGATATTGATTTTCTCTATGCACACGGGGCATCAACCCTCATCTATACTCCTGATGATATTCTTGAGTTGATCTAAATCAGCCGAGAAAATTGTTATAATGCTCATTATAAAATTCTTCAAATCTGTCTTCCAGTATTGCTTGTCGAATCATTTGAGAGAAATTAATAAGGAAGGTAATGTTATGAATAGACATTAATGCCTGCCCTGTACCTTCATTGCATTTATATAAGTGTCTTATATAAGCTTTTGAATGATTTTTGCATGCATAACAATCACAATTTTCGTCAAGCGGAGAATTATCTTCAAGATATTGTGCATTCTTGATCTGAGATTTACCACTCCAGGTAAAGAATGAGCCGTGTCTTGCGTTTCTTGTAGGAAGAACACAGTCGAACATATCAATTCCGCCTTTAACACCATCAAGCAAATCTTCAGGCGTTCCTACTCCCATAAGATATCGCGGTTTATTATGTGGCAGCAATGGTGTTGTATAGTTGATAAAGTGGTTCATTGTTTCTTTATCTTCTCCAACACTAAGCCCGCCGATTGCGTAACCGACAGCATCAATACCTGATACAAATTCGGCACTTTCTTTTCTTAAATCTTCAAAAAAGGCACCCTGACAAATAGGAAATAATGCCTGTTTTGGGTTTGTTTTCGCCTTCAGGCATCTTTCTAGCCATCTGTGAGTCCTTTCCATACCCTTTTTAGCCTGTTCATGTGTGCATGGAAACGGAACGCATTCATCAAATGCCATAATAATATCTGCTCCGATATTTTGCTGAATTTTCATTGAAATTTCAGGGCTTATATAGTGTTTCTTCCCGTCTTTTGGATCTCTGAATTCGACCCCGTCTTCAGTGATTTTGCGTAAATGTGCAAGTGAGAATACCTGAAAGCCGCCTGAATCAGTAAGAACAGGCTTATCCCAATTCATCCATTTATGTATGCCACCAAATTTTGCAATTAACTCATCACCTGCCCTAAGATAGAGATGATATGAGTTTCCAAGAATTATTTGTGCACCTGATTCATAAATATGATGATTTGTCAGTAATTTAACTGTCGAATTAGTCCCGACAGGCATAAATATAGGTGTCTTAATATCACCGTGAGGTGTGTGCAAAGTGCCCGCACGAGCGCCTGTCTTCCTATCGGCGTGTTCTAATTCATAATGAAAATATTCAAATTCAGGGTTAGAGTAACTCATCTTCTTCTATTAATTCTTCTGTTTTTGTTTTCCAGGTGTCAAAGATTTCGTTTTCGTCAAAATATATTGCAATTTCTCTTTCTGCACTTGCAACAGAGTCTGATGCGTGAATTACATTGTATTCCATAACCTGCGCAAAATCAGCCCGGATAGTTCCGACATCAGCATTTAATGGGTTAGTAGCCCCAACAATATGTCTGACACTGTCAACAACACCGAACCCTTTTACTACCATAACAACAACGGGACCGCTTTGTATGTATTTGATTAAACGAGGATAAAACGGTTTTCCTTCGTGCTCCGCATAGTGGCTTGCAGCTTGTTCGTCAGTAACCTGAATGAGCTTTAACCCCATAACTTTAAAACCTTTTCTTTCAAAGCGGCTTACGACATCCCCTATAAGTCCTCTTTGTACTCCATCAGGTTTGATTGCTACAAATGTTCTTTCTTCTGCTAACATATAAAACTCCCTATATTTTGTAACTGTATATCTTATATTAGACCATAAAATCTGAGTTATGACAATTATTTAAGAATTAATTACTTGAACTTGCGCATATTTTTCATCATTTGCTGCATCCCGAGTTTGCTGCCCATGACGTTACCTAAATTTCCCATTTTTGCGAATTTAGACAGGTTCTTTTTCATACCGTTCATTCCCTTCATCATTTCTCTCATTTGCTCAAACTGCTTAATATATATATTAATATCATGAAGCGGTATACCTGAACCCTGTGAGATTCTGCGTTTTCTGCTGGAATCAAGTAACTGCGGGTTATTTCGTTCTTCTTCTGTCATACTCTGTATGAAGACTTCAATTCTTTTAAACTGCTTTTCTCCTTCGTGTGTTATCTGTTCTCTCTGGTTTTTTGGAATATTAAAGCCTGGAATCATACCCATAATTTGATCTAATGAGCCAAACATACTCATTTGTTTTTTCATTTTGAGAAAATCATTAAACGAAAATTCGGCTTTTTCCATTTTTCTCTGCATTTCTAATGCGTCTTCTTCATCAATGACTTCCTTCGCTCGCTCAACAAAGGATACGATATCGCCCATTCCTAATATTCTTGTTGCTATTCTTTCTGGATAGAAGGTTTCAAGTGCATTTAGTTTTTCACCCGTACCTGTTAGTTTAATCGGTTTGCCTGTGCAATATGCGACACTAAGTGCAGCACCACCTCTTGAATCACCATCAAGCTTTGTTAATACTATACCGGTAAGTCCAAGCTGTTCATCAAAGTTTTCTGCAACATTAACAGCCTCCTGACCGACCATAGAATCAATTACCAAAAGTTTTTCCTCAGGTTGGAACATCCTGTCTATTAGCATTAATTCTGCCATCATGTCAGTATCTATCTGAAGTCTTCCTGCCGTATCAAGTATTACAACATTAAAGTTATTCTCTTTTGCGTATTCAAGTGCGGAGCGAACAATTTGTGTGACATCAGTTGAACCGTCAATACTGAAACACTCTGTATTTATCTGACCAGCAAGTGTTTTTAACTGATTTATTGCGGCAGGTCTGTAAACGTCGCATGCTACCAATAATGGGTTTTTACCCTCATTTCTAAGTTTAACTGCAAGTTTTGCTGATGAAGTTGTTTTACCTGACCCCTGCAAACCTAGCATCATAATAGTTGAAGGTTTATTGTCAAGGTTAAGCGGTGCTTCATTTTTACCTAATATATTTACAAGTTCGTCATTAACAATCTTCACAAGCTGTTGTCCGGGGTTTACACCGCGAATTACATCTTCGCCCTCAGCCTTATCTTTAATATTTGAAATAAATGATTTGACGACTCTCAGGTTTACATCTGCTTCAAGTAATGCACGTCTAATCTCTCTGAGTGCATCCTTCATATTTTCTTGTGTAAGCTCTTTTTGTCTTGCTGTATCCTGTATTATTTTTTGTAGTCTGTCTGCTAATGAATCAAACATGATTAACCTCCGCTTATTTATTATAATCTGAATATATTTATGTGTAAATTAAACATAATTGTTATAATTTAACAAATAGCGCATTTTGTAATATAATTGTGTCAGGAGATAGACATGTCAGAAAAATATCATTTTATAGCTGTTGGCGGAGTGGGAATGAGTGGACTTGCGAAGTACCTTTTACAAAAAGGTTTTGAAGTTTCAGGCTCTGATATTAGCGACAGTAAGTATATTCAGCAATTAAGAGATTTGGGCGGCAAAATTTTTATAGGTCATGATGCCGATAATGTGCCTGATGGTGCAATTGTTGTTGTAAGTTCAGCAATACGTGAATCTAACCCTGAATTAAAGCGCGCAAGAGAAAAAGGTCTGACTGTATATCACAGATCAGATTTATTAGCAGAAATTTCAAGATCTGACAAATGTTTTATTGGATATTCAGGAACTCACGGTAAAACTACCACAAGCGGAATGGCGTCATATATTTTATCTATGGCGGGCGAAAATCCTTCTTATGTCGTCGGGGGAATTATACCTGATTTACACACAAATGCTGATTATAACTCAAAAGGGAAACATTTTGTTGCCGAATTGGATGAAAGCGACGGTACAATTGTTAAGTATAGCCCAAATGTAATTGTTGTGAATAATCTTGAAGCAGATCATTTGGATTTTTATAAAAACGGTCTTGAGTCTGTTCTTGATACCTTTAATGAGTTTTTGGATAAAAATTCAGGGGCTAAGGTGTTGATTAATGTTGATAATTCCGGTGTCATACAATTAAAGAAGGCTTCATCTTATATCACATACGGTTTGAAAACAGCAGATTATACTGCTCAAAATATTGTGTATAATCACGGTTTCACAACTTTTGATGTTTATCATAGAGGTGATATCCTTACAAGTGTTAAGATTATTCTTCCCGGTGAACACAATGTTTATAACGCACTTGCGGTTATTGCATCGATAAATGAAGCTGGCTGCGCTGATATTAAAGAGTGTGCAAAATATTTATCAAAATTTAGCGGAATGGGAAGACGTTTCCAAAAGGTTGGTGAAATAGGAAGTATTGATATCTATGATGATTATGCTCACCATCCTACTGAAATCAAATCAACCTTATCTGCAATGAAGTCTTTTACCGATAAAAAAATCATAGCAGTATTTCAGCCGCACAGATACACAAGATTGAAAAGTTTGTGGAACGATTTTATAGGTGCTTTGACTTCGGCCGACAGAATAATTGTAACTGATGTGTACGCCGCATCAGAAGACAGTATAGATGGTATTAACTCAGGCCGATTCGCATCTGAATCAGGTGCAGAGTATATCCCTGGCTCAATGGAAGATGTCGCGAGAAGTCTTCTTCCTACATTATCGGATAATTCGGTTGTTATAGGGCTAGGTGCAGGTACAATAACAAACCTGGGAAATGAATTGATAAAAATAAGTAAGAATCTTACAAAAGTAAATTAGTAAAGGAAAATACGTGGAACTGACAGCAATAGAGTATAAAGAAAATTTCGATATTAAGGGAATGACAAGTTTTAAGGTTGGCGGCCCTGTAAAGAAGATATATTTCCCGCACAATCAGCAAGAATTTACATTGCTGTTAAAGTCTGTAAAGAACCCGATAATTCTCGGAGGATGTTCAAATATTATCTTTTCATCTCTTGGGTTTGATGGGACTGTTATTTCAACCCTTAAAATGGACTCGGTTGAAGTGAGAGGGACTCACATAATTGCAGAGTGTGGTGTGAAAGGCCCACACGCTTCTCAAATAGCATATAATAATGCTTTAAGCGGTTTTGAATTTATGATTGGCTTCCCCGGAACAATTGGTGGCAATGTTTATATGAACGCAGGTGCGCACGGGCAGAACATGGCTGATTCATTTGTTAAAGCTTGTTTATATGATTTGAAATCAAAAGAAGTTGTTTTCGTTGATAAGAATGAAATGGATTTTGGTTACAGACATTCACTTCTTCAGAACGGACGGTTTATCCTTTTAAGTGCTGAATTTGAACTTAAAAAGATAAACAAAGATGATGTTAAATTACTGATGGACAGAAATCTTGAGTTCAGAAAGAATATTCAGCCTTCACTGGCGACTCCTAATGCCGGTAGTGTTTTTAAAAATCCTGAAAATGATTCGGCAGGCAGACTGCTTGATAAAGCTGGCGTTAAAGACTTATGTGCTGATAATGTTAAGGTGTGGGAAAAGCATGCGAATTTTATAGTTAATACGGGTAATGCTACATCAGAAAATATATTGGAACTTATTTACAAGATGTATACAACAGTAAAAGATACTTATACAATTGAACTTGAACCTGAAATAAGGTTTATAGGCAAGAAGAGCAGACGCGAGGAAGAAATATGCAAACAAATATACAAAAAGACGCAAAAATAGCCGTACTGTGCGGCGGATTATCATCTGAAAGAGATGTTTCACTACGTTCAGGCAAAAATTGTTATGAAGCACTTATAAGGTTGGGCTATAAGAATGCAAAACTGATTGATGTTACAGAGAATATTGCTTCCGATTTAAAAGGTTTTGATTTTGCATACAATGCATTACACGGAAAGTATGGTGAAGACGGGTGTATTCAGGGTATTCTTGAAATAATGAAGATACCTTATACAGGCTGTGGAGTTATGTCCAGTGCTATTGCCATGAATAAAGAGTTTACAAAGAGAGTTCTCCGTGATGCGGGCCTGCCTCTGATTAAGTCTGTTTGTGTTTCAAAAGGCGATAATCTTTTTGCTAAGACAAAAGACCTTACTTATCCTCTTATGATAAAACCTGTTTGTGAAGGCTCAAGCTTCGGTATGAGTAAGGTAAATAATCAGGATGAGCTTGTGAAAGCGGTATTTGAGGCTTCAAAGTTTAAACAGGATATTTTAATTGAAGAATATAAGGTAGGTTCTGATGCAACAGTAGGTGTATTAGAGCGTGACGGTGAACCGTTTGCCACTGATGTTCTTGAAATGAGACCGCACAATGAGTGGTATGACTATGAGGCTAAATATACGAAAGGTTTGACAGACTTTATTGTGCCGGGCGAATTTTCTGAAGAAATGACCAAAATGTTAAAAAAATATGCAATAGGCGCATTTAAGGCCTGCGGCTGTTCAGGTGTCAGCAGAGTTGACTTTGTTGTTACTAAAGATTTACCTTACATTCTCGAGGTCAATACATCTCCGGGGATGACTGATACAAGCGATTTGCCTGCTCAGTCAGCGTCAATGGGGATATCTTATGATGAATTGGTAGAACTCATATTAAAAAGTGCAGGGTTAAATAAGTAATGTCGCATGATGATGATTTAAACGATATAAATAATAATATTGATTCTGAGGAAATCCCTGCAGAAGTTGACGGCGATGAACGAAAAATTAGTCGTTATCAGCGGGAACACAGATTTAAAGAACGTCAGCTTGAGAGGCAAGTCAAAAAGTCTAACAGAAGAGTCAAACGCCTTCTCGGGCTATCTAAGTTAGCTTTATTAATTTTTCTTGCGTTTCTTTGCTATAAGATTGTGGGGCTTAAATACTGGTATCTTAATCCACATGCTTTTGACAGTCTAAATAATACATCTATTAAGATAGAAAACAATTATATTGCTTCTTCTGACAGGATTTTAAAGGCTGTTCAGGAAAATCCCGTTTATGACGGTCCGATTTTTCTTATGAATACGGATAATATTAAAGAAAGTATTCTAAAGATACCGCCTATTCAGAACGTTTATATTAAACGTTTTTGGCTCCCTGCAAGGATTGAAATACTCGTTCAGGAAAGGGAACCTGCTATTACTATTGCACCAAACGAGAACGTTCCGCCTATTGCCTTCTACACAAAAGACGGTAAACTTATTGGCAGAGCATATATGCCGTTAAATCCGTCCTTTAAGACGGTAAAGGTACTTACATACGGTAATTATGTCGGATCTGCAAATATGGATACAAACAAAATCAAGTTTATTACTAATATTGCAAGAGATATTGAGCAGGCATCTAATGAACCTGTTCAGTATATTGATATAAGAAACCCTGACGATATTTATGTGCAAATACCAACAGTAAAGATAAAATTAGGTTCTGTAACACCTCAAACCTATCCTGATACCCTTAAAAAAATTAACGGATTGTCTTCTATCCTGCCAAAAATTAAGGTTTTGAATAAAAAGGTTAAATACCTTGATTTGAGATGGCAAAACAACTTGTTCTTTATTAAACTTGATGGGAATGATAAGCCTGATTAGGAAAAACAGATTTTTTATTTGCTAATATATTATTAATAATCTAATATATATTATATGTACTCATTATTATCGGAATTTATAGAATATACTGAAGTAGAAAAAGGTTTGTCGCAGAACACTATATTAGCATACAGACGCGATATATCTTCTTTTATTGATTTCTGTGAGGTCGACAATATCAATCACATTACAAGGCTCCATATAAGTTCATATATTATGGATCTTCGTGAACACAATATCGCCGCAACAAGTATATCCAGAAAGATATCAGCGCTGAAATCCTTTATGAAGTGGGCAACTGCAAATGAATATTTATCTGATAACCCTGTATCATCAATCGAACCTGCTAAACTGCCTAAGCATTTGCCGAAGGTGTTGACTCTTAATGAAATAAAAACGTTATTTGACTCACCTCTAAGCCTTCTTGAACGTGTTATAGTTGAACTTTTATACAGTTGCGGATTACGTGTATCTGAATTATGTAGTCTTAACTTATCTAATATTAATATGAATGCCCAAAATATTATATGTTATGGTAAGGGCTCTAAAGAACGTATAGTTCCATTTGGGGAGTGTGCGAAGCAAATATTGTCGGAATATTTAAAAGAGCGTGAACTTATACATGCAAAATATTCCATTGAAGCTGATACTTTTCTTATTAATTATAATGGTAAGCCTATGTCAAGACAGGATATATATAGAATCGTTCATAAACTGGGACTTATTATAAATAAAGAGATATCTCCACATACGCTTCGTCATACCTTTGCCACTCATTTACTTGAAAATGGTGCCGATTTAAGGGTTGTACAAGAATTGCTAGGCCATAGTGATGTTGCTACAACGCAATTATACACACATATAAGCAAAAAACGTTTAAAAGACATATATTTTTCTGTAAATTCTTAAAATTATTTGCCTTTTTCTTTCAAATTTTTGAAATTTTGCTGTTTAATATCTATTTTTTGCTATTTTAAGTTGTTTCTGAAACCCTGTTATAGCTTGAAGTTTACAAATATGTTAAGAAATGTAACACTATATGCAACAAAAAAGGCAATTTTTAAAAACAAAAATACTTTATTATAGTACGAGGATACACAACAAGAGAAACGGAGATATTAAAAATGGGATTTTTGCTTATGTCATATGAATATCAAAGAGCAACCCGTGAAACATCTCGTCATGAAGCTGAGCAGATCAGACTTGACAATCAGGTCGAACGCTTAACAAAGAGAATCGGTAAAATGGAATCAATTTTCTCTAAGGCTAAGAATCAAGTTAATTCCAATTACCAAATGCTTTCTCAAGCTGCTTCAGCTAACCTCACAACTGCTATTGCAGGCGGTACATTAGCTGGTTTAGCTAGACTTGTTAATTCAATGGTTATCGGTAGCGATCGAATGAGTAACTATGTTACTGTTCCTACTATTCCACCTGATGGTGTTGATGAAGCTGCATACGTATCACAATTAGGCAGCTCAATCAGATCATACCTGGATATGATGATTACCAGAGCAAAAGAAGCTGAAACTGAAGCTATTGAAGACCAGGAAGAAATGACTCTTGATCCAATCAATGAAAAGAGTGCAGACATGGAAGCTCAAGCAAACATCGAAAGACAGTTATTCGAATTGTGGAAAGCACGCAGAGACAAAGCAGAAAAACAAACTGGCGAAGATATCAAGAGCCAGATGGGCGGATACGGATTATCATAATAATAATCTATATAAAAAAAGTCGACCTCCAACCGGGGGTCGATTTTTTTTGCATTTATTTTATAGCTTATGATTCTGGTAAAAGAACTGAGATAACAGCGTTATTAATGTTAAGATAATTATTTGCAGCTGTTTTTAAATCTTCTACCGTAATTTTATCGACTATATCAAGATAATCAGTAACCAGAGATAAATCATTACATACTGTCATGTAATAACCTATGTTTTCACCGATTTCAGAAACTGTTTCTGCATTTGATGCGAATCTTGATTTGATTTTCTTTTTCGCTTTTATAAGCTCATCGTGGGAAATGTCCTCCTGAATAAGCTTAATTTGCTCTTTAATAAGAGATATTGCCTCATCATTCTTATCTGGTGTAAAATTACCCTGAATAAAGAAGTTACTGCCATCTCTGAAGATATAGTGATCAGAATCTATCATGTTAAAAATTTGTTCTGACTGCTTTTCTATCAAATTTTTATACAGTCTTGAACTTGCGCCTTCGCCTAATATAATTGAAAGCATATCAAGCAATATACTGTTTTTGATATCCTTTGCCGGAACACCGAGAAAACCGAACATTAAGAAGGCTGAATTTATGCACGCAGTGTTCTCAACATATTTTGTTTCATTTGTTGGCTTATCAATACTAAACTCAGGTGCTGCATCATTTGCTCTGCCTTCAAAGTTGAACAGGCACTCTACTTTACTAAGTATTTCATCGTGGTTAAAGTCACCGACAACGATAGTTGTCATGTTATGCGGAGAATAGAACGTTTTATAATAGTTCATTATTTCTTCCTGAGTAACCTGTGAAATGATTTGAGGAGTACCTATAACATCTCTTTTATAAGGATGGGATGTGTACATTGCTCTGTTGCAAGCGTTATAAACCTTAGTCCAAGGCTGATCCTCTCTCATTCTTATTTCTTCAATAACAACGTGTCTTTCTCGTTTAGTTCCGATATTTTTATCGTTAATATCAAAAGGATCCCCAATCTCATGGTGCGGTAATACTGGATCAATCATCATATCAGCGTGCAGTTCAAGTGCAAGGTTAAAGTTTTCATTATTTAACCCCTTTGGCAGAGTTACATAATAGAAAGTGTAGTCTTTCCAGGTTGCAGCATTAACTATACCACCTCTCGATTCCAGCATTACATCAAATTCGCCAGCAGGGTGCTTATGTGTACCCTTAAACATTAGGTGTTCAAGAAAGTGAGAAATTCCGTTATTTTTCTCATTTTCATTTATGGAGCCTGTGCGAACCCATGTGCTTATATTAACAAGTCCGCCTTCTTTATGTGCTAGTACTATTTTGTGACCGTTATCTCTCTCATATACTTCAACGTCTTTTGATAAAAACGGATATTTTACTGTTGTCTTCTTCATCTAAAAATCTCCTATGGGTCTATTATATAATGGATATGGCTTAAATGTAAATATAGGGCTATAATGATTATTTAACGAATATATTAACCTTGTAAATACAGAAATCGTATGGCTTAAAAGGCTTGATAAAACGACCCTCAACCTCGTGAAATTTTCAGAGTATATGCGTGAAATAGATAAATAAAAAAACGGGTATTTATTACCCGTTTTTTTTAATATATAAATATGAATTATTTACATAAAGCTAACAATACACCTGCGGCAACGGCAGAACCGATTACCCCGGCAACATTTGGCCCCATAGCGTGCATTAAAAGGAAGTTTTGAGGGTTTTCCTCTAAACCGACCTTGTTAGATACACGTGCTGCCATCGGAACAGCAGAAACACCTGCAGAACCGATAAGGGGGTTGATTTTTTCTTTTGAACACAGATTCATAAGCTTTGCCATTATAATACCGCCTGCAGTTGCAAATGAGAATGCTAATATGCCCAGAACAAGTATTTTAAGCGTTTCTAAGGTCAGGAAGTGGTCAGCTGAAAGCTTTGATCCGACTGCCAAACCAAGGAAAATTGTAATAATATTAATCAAAGCATTCTGCATCGTGTCAGAAAGTCTGTCAACAACACCGCATTCTTTACAGAGGTTACCAAAGGTAAGCATACCAACCAACGGACAAGCGTCAGGAAGAAGGATTGCACACAAAAGTAATACAACCAGCGGGAAGACAATTTTCTCACGCTTTGTAACTTCTCTGAGCTGTTTCATTTGAATTGTACGTTCTTCTTTTGTTGTTAATAATCTCATTATTGGCGGCTGAATAACAGGTACTAACGCCATATAAGAATATGCTGCAACTGCAATAGCCGGCAATAAATGCTCAGCAAGTCTTGACGTTACGAATATTGATGTCGGGCCGTCAGCACCGCCTATAATACCTATTGCACCTGCTTCAGGTAAACTAAATCCAAGGCAAAGTGCAAGAAGTAATGCGCCAAATATGCCAAATTGAGCAGCCCCCCCTAAGAGTGCTGTTTTAGGGTTAGCAATAAGTGGACCGAAGTCTGTCATTGCACCTACTCCCATGAAAATAATCAGTGGGAAGATACCTATTGCAGGATCAATACCTACTTTATAAACAAAAGCCTGAAAACTGTGATCGCATGGAAAGTTTGCAATCAAACCGCCAAATGCAATAGGAACAAGCAATAACGGTTCGAATTGCTTCTTAATACCTAGCCACAACAGGAACAAACATATACCTACCATAATTGGCATACCGTATGCATGTAAAAAAGATTCTACACCGCTTGTTCCGGGCTCAGGCTGTTGTATGAAATTCATTATACCGGTTGAGTTCCAAAGAGAGCTTAAACCGCTTTGTATATCAATACTCATCTTTTACCCCCCTTAACTCAACAATACCAATTCTTGTTCATTAACGACCTTGTCCCCCTGAGAAACAAGTACAGATTGAACAGTACCGGCTTTTGGAGATTTAACTTCAATTTCCATCTTCATAGCTTCAAGTACAAGAAGTACATCGCCTTCAGCAACTTCAGTTCCTTCAGATGCTTCAATTCGGAGTACATTGCCGGGAACACCTGCCTTAACAGCCTCACCTTCTCCTGATGATGTTGTTTCAGATTTTTCAATGCCTTCCTTTACGTTTATGTCATATGTTTTGCCGTTAACTGTTGCTTTATCTCCGTCAAGTTTAACCGCATAATTCTTACCGTTAACCTTAACTGTATATTCATTCTTGCCTCCTGCAACTGTAGCCGCTTTAGCTTCAGTATTTCCGCCTTTTCTTACGCCGATAATGCCGTTGCCCTGTAAGTACATAATACCTTTTTCCTTACATGCTGCTGAAATAAAGATATTTTCATCATTAACTTCAAGATTAGCATCAAGAAGTCTTTTTGTTGCAGCTTCAATACCTTTTGACGGATCCTTGTCATTAAGGTCTACAACCAGTTCTGTTGTAGGCTCAAGTTCAAGCTGTTCCTGAGCAATCTTGACAATTTCAGGATCAGGTTCGCAAGGTGTTTTACCAAAGTAACCGAGAACCATCTTGCCATAGCCTTCAGCCATTTTATTCCAGTTCCCAAACATGACGTTATTAAATGCCTGTTGGAAATAGAATTGAGAAACAGGTGTTACAGATGTAGCGAAACCGCCTTTTTCAACAACTTCCTTCATTGCTGCTACGACTTCAGGAAATCTGTTCATAACTCCGTTATCTCTCATCATCTGAGTGTTTGCAGTCAAAGCCCCGCCAGGAAGCGGTGATGAAATAATCATCGGGTTAACTGCAAGAGCTTCAGGCGGCAGGAAGTAATCTTTCATACATTCTTTAAAGATTTCTTCTGTTTCTAAAATCTTGTTAATATCGATACCGAGATCGTATTCAGAGCCTTTAAGAGCGTGCCACATTGATACGATATCAGGTTGAGCAGTTCCGCCTGATACAGGTTTCATTGATAAGTCGATACCGTCAGCACCGCCTCTGAGTGCCGCAAGATATGCAGCTAAACCTGTGCCTGCTGTTTCGTGTGAGTGGAAGCGAATGTGTGCTTCCGAACCTAATATTTCACGAGTTCTCTTAACTGTTTGATATACTTTTTCAGGAGCTGATGTACCTGATGCATCTTTGAACGCAAGACTGTCAAAAGGAATACCCGCATCTAATATTGAGCGAAGCACTATTTCGTAGAAGTCAACATCGTGAGCACCTTCACATCCGATAGGAAGCTCCATCATAGTGATTGTAACTTCATGCTTCAGTCCGTTATCCTTGATACATTGTCCTGAATAGATTAAGTTATTTACGTCGTTCAGCGCATCAAAGTTTCTGATGGTTGTTACGCCGTGTTTTTTGAACATTTTTGCGTGAAGGTTAATTATATCTCTTGGTTGAGAATCTAACCCTACAACGTTAACCCCTCTTGAGAGAGATTGTAAATTTACATCAGGACCAACAGCGGCTCTGATTTTATCCATTGTTTCAAATGCATTTTCATTACAGTAGAAGATAGGTGACTGAAATCTTGCACCACCTGCTGTTTCGAAATGTTTTATTCCTGCGTCTACAGCAGCCTGTAATGCAGGAATGAAATCGTCTACGAATACACGTGCACCGTATACGGACTGAAAACCATCACGGAAGGATGTATCCATAACTTTAATTAATTTTTTACTCATCTTTTTATCCTCATATTATTTATTATTTTAATTTTTTGATATAGCGACAGCTATTGCAACTGCAACCGCATCGTCGTTTGATGTGACGGCAGGTTTAGAACCTGGAACTGCCGGGGTTACTTCCGGGAAAATTTCATTTAATTTTGCGACACAAAATGACATTATGTTCATCGCAATAATCAATGTACATAAAAACAGAAGAACGGTTCCCATCCCTATACACATCATAACCAAGCCTTCGCTAATTATTTCATTCATAAAATATCTCCTATGCAATAAGTATTTATTATATTATGTTCTTTTAATAAAAGTGCTCCGTCGTCTGTAACCCCAAACGCTATGCCCTCGTGTATAACATCAAGCACATTTATTTTTATTTGTTTTCCTATAAATGATGCTCTTTTTAGATACAAATCTTTAATAGATTTGAAGCCCTCATATACAAAATCATCATATAACAAACAAAAGTTTTCATAAAGCATTTTTAAGAAATCTTCTTTGTTTTGTTTAGCCCCTGTTTCATTAAATATTGAGGTTGCAGGTTTATCGATTGTAATAAGGCTTTCTGCTTTTGAATTAAGGTTTATACCAATACCGAGAGCCAATCCCTGTACTTTTCCTCCGCTTGTTACTCCTTCAGCCAGTATTCCGGCTATTTTTTTCCCGTTAATAAGAACATCATTAGGCCATTTGATATTTGGGATAATATTATTTTGTTCGAGCACATCACACAGAACAACTGACAGATACTGGGTTAAATTAGGAAGATATGCGCTTATATTTGAAGTGGTATCCGGTTTAATAACAATAGTTAAAAACAGGTTATCTTCGCCTGTATCAAGCCATTTTCTGCTTAGCCTTCCGCGCCCGTTAGTCTGTCTGTCCGAGTACACAAATGTGAGATTATCAAGCTCTGCCATGTGTGTTTTGACATAACTATTTGTAGAATCAACAGTATCTAAATGAATTAGTTTCATATAGATATTTTATCAAAAATATTTCACAAAAAAAAAGGCCGTAAAAACAGCCCTTTTTATGTATTTATTTAATGTTTACTAATTAAGCGTTTATTCCGCCTGCTGATACGCTGCTAACAGCAGATACAGCTGATGTTGATGTTGATGAAGATGCCGGTAACGTAGCTTCCTGTGCAGCTTGTACATTAGGGAAACCGTATGATTGAGCCATCTTCTCAGTAGATTGCTGAAGAGCAATTAAATCTTCTACAGTACCGTTTGTTCTTTCAATAGGATTTTCAACACCCGGTTCATTAAGAAGCGGCTTAGCCATACGTGTATCGTCATATTCATCAATAGATGTATTATTTGTCTCTTCTGCCTTAACATTCTCCGCAGGGGCTGGGGCAGTATATGCTCCAAAATTGATTGCATCAATTTTCATTATATCAATCTCCTTAGTATTTCTATATAAAAAGTATTACATATTTTATAAAACATATCAAGATATTTTTTGCTAGTAATTGTAATAATTTGTAATAGCTGTTATCAGAGTTTTTTAACGTAAGTTCTGTCGAATTAAATCAGCACCAATATTACAAAATGTAAAAATTTTGAATAACCATGCTTCATGATTTCAGAAATTGTAGTAGAATTATTGTATCAACTATCCCAAATCTCCTCCCAAGATTATGAAATACTAGCTGCGACACGCAGCTTTTTTTCTTGCTATATTATACCGTACTTGGTTTTGAGGGATATGATTTTTGAATAAGATTCTTCGATTTTATTGCGAAGATTTAAATCATTTTGGGCAAGTTTTAAGACATCTTCTATTGTTTTGATTGTTTCATCTGATGCATCACGATAAATAAACATATTTACCCCTGCTTTTATGCCCATTACGCACGCTTCAGTCATGCCAAATTTTTTGACTCCGTTCATGAACATGTCATCAGACATGACAATTCCTGAAAATTTCAAGGTATTTGTCAGGTAGTTTATACAATTATGGCTTAATGATGTCGGAATGACATCTGTATCAAAACATTTACAGTGAAGGTGTGCCACCATAACAACATCAGCACCTGATAAAATTGCGTGTTTAAATGGATATATATGCATATTGACCAACTCTTCGAACGACATATCTATCTCAGGCAGCTCTTTATGTGAATCTTTGTCTGCATCCCCATGCCCCGGGAAATGCTTTATTACGGGTATTATTCCATGTTTTGTGAATTCGGCAGAAGTAATATCATACCCTTTACATACATCGTCAGGGGATGATGAAAAAGCACGTTCGCCAATAATAGGATTATTCGGATTTGTATTAACATCCAAGCATGGCGCAAAGTTCATGTTCAGTCCAAAACTGTTTAGTTCTGTTGCGATTTTTGAAGTCTGTCTTTTTAGAAATTCTTCGCCCTTTTGAAACGCAAACATTGGCGACATGTATCGTTCATGAAGATTTTCAGTTCTTTCAACCCTGCCACCTTCTTGATCAATTGATAAAAAAGGCGGAGTTTTTGATTTTGACTTTATGTCGTTAATCAAATCGGTAAACTGTTTTTCTGATTTTATATCTCTTGTAAAGAAAATTACGCCGCCAACCCCCTGATTAAGAGCATAATCAAGGTGTTTCCCCGTACCTGTTATAAACATTTGGAATAACTTCTCTTTAAGCATAAAGAGATTATAGCCTGAATTTACGTTTAAGTTAATACATAAAATGCTTGATTTATACTAAGCCCGGGTCTACATCAGAGTCAAAGAAGGTTCTTCTGATTGCGAATTGAAGCTGCGGCAAACCTATTGCCAGCAGAGAACTGCTTATTGCAATGTTAGCTAAAATACTTGCAGATTTTGCGCCAAGTGCTTTTCTTGCATATTTTTTTACATTTCCTGATTTTCTTGCGCTTTCGCCAAATTCTCGCATTTGTTCAGCAAGGTTGAACACTTTTTCTGTATCAACATAGCGTCTAGGGTCTCTTATTCCGCATTTCAGGAATTTAACCTCACCTTTTTTCTCTGCCATCTTTGAGAAGACTGATTTAGGGTTATTATCAATAAAATCTATGACTTCTTCCTGTGTTTTAGGCAATTCGAGTTTATCTGAACGTACAAGTGCAAGGAATCGTTTGTTAGCCATGATTTTTGGATCAAGGCTTGGATTTATACCAAATATTTTTGTAATAGCCTTATCCATACCTTTATCAATCTGTTTCGGGGCATAAAAGTTCAGGTACATCATGCCGCCTACACGTACACTGTTTTCAATAGCCTCGTTTTTACGTCTTGATGTACCGATACGTCCTGCTCCAAGCCCTCCGTCTGTCATTGCCATTTTTTGTTGTTGTGTTAGTCCTGTCATAAAAGATGCATAACCTTTGAAGGAAGGCGAATTAGACTTATTTTGCGCCTTAATTGAGTTTAAGGCACTGTATTTTGAATCTTTTGAGCTGTTATAAAGAGCTTTATAATCAACTTTAGAGTTGTCGTCTTTTGAAACAATATCTAAATTTTTCCCTTTAAATGACTTATCCTGCAAGTATTTGTCAGGGATAAGTCCCTTCTGAGCATCTTTTGCCATTAAAAAGTTAGTAAGTGCAAAGTTTGACTTAGGGAGGACAAACCCCATAAGTGCAACAGGAATCGCTATTGCTGCAGTATACTTTGCAACTGTCATGTTCTTGAATATATTTTTGTTTAATTTAGCTTTCTTTAAATCTTCAACAGCCTCTTCAGCGCCTTTAATGTTTTTAAACTTCTCAATGTTAACATCAACACCTTGCTGAAGTTTGTCAATAGTACTCATTGCATTTGGCGCGTCGTCTAACAGTTTATAGTTGACAGCTGAGGATAAACCTTTTTTATCGATTATTTTATTGCAGATTGCTTCAACAGCAGGTACTCCGCCAAGCCAAATGGCAGACGAACCGTATTCGTCAATAAAACATTCACGGGTAGCGTGTTTTGCCATGATTTGTGATTCTTTGGCATTTTGATTATATCTCTGATAAACCTTTGTAGGTGCCTCAATACCGCAATCACGCACAAGCAGGGGTGCAAAACTATTATTATTGCCTATAGCAGATATTGTATTTATTAACATTGACATTTAATGATTCTCCTTGTCTAACAGTTTCTAACACGCTTTGAAATCCCGAAGAAACTATTAGAGGAAAACTGACTACTTCAAATTCCATAGCTTCTTCGGGAAGCTATGTGTATGATGTAATTCAGTTGTTAGGTAAAATTTAATCATTAAAAAATCCTTCTATTTGTCTTATACTAACACAACAAATCTGTTTTTTCAAGATTAATGACATTATTACTAACTTTTATGTCAAAACTCGTGATTTTTTTTAATTGCTAATATTGTCCAAAATATTAAAATAACATTAACATTTTTTAATATTAGAAAAAATAGTTTAAAATAAAAATAAGAAGATAGGAGTTGTTTAATGGTTGATATTCAAAGACTAACTAATTATTCGCAGGAGATAATAGCATCAGCCTGTGCTTGTATGAATAAATACAAAAACGATCAGGTGCAACCTGAGCACGTTATGCTTGCTATGATTGAAGATAATGGCCCTATAAGGGGTTATTTAGAAGAACTTAAACTTTTAAATCAGGACTTTATAAAAGCAATAGTATATCAAATATCGCAATTCCCGACTCTATCAACTCCTCCGGCATCCGGTCAGATATACCTTTCAGATGATACAAATAAAATTCTTGATATTGCTGACAATATCTCACAGGATCTTAAGGATGAGTTTATAAGCGTTGAAGTTATATTACTCGCAATGACTCAAATCCCGGGAACTGAAATTCAAAAACTGCTTGCAGCTTATAATGTAACTGATAAGCAGGTATTAAATGTTATGAAAAAAATAAGAGGTAATAAAAAAGTGGATAATAAAAATGCTGAAGAAAATATGCAAGCTCTTGCAAAATATTCAACAGACTTAACAGAACTTGCAAAAAAAGGAAAACTAGATCCGGTAGTCGGTCGTGATGAAGAGATTAGAAGAATAATTCAAGTTCTCAACCGTCGTACTAAGAATAATCCTGTCCTTATCGGTGAACCGGGTGTTGGTAAAACCGCAGTTGTAGAAGGGCTTGCTCAGAGAATTATCAGAGGCGATGTTCCTGAAAGCCTTAAAGAGGTGAAATTGTGTGCTTTAGATATGGGCGGACTTGTTGCAGGCGCAAAATTCCGTGGGGAATTTGAGGAACGTCTGAAGGCTGTTTTAAAAGAGGTCGAAGACTCAGACGGTCAAATAGTCCTGTTTATTGATGAAATACATACAATTATAGGTGCAGGTGCAACTGAAGGCGCTATGGACGCAGGAAACCTATTAAAACCAATGCTTGCAAGAGGTGTCTTAAGAACGATTGGTGCTACCACTATTAACGAATACAGAAAGTATATTGAAAAAGACCCTGCGTTTGAACGCAGATTTCAGCCAATATTATTGGATGAACCTTCTGTTGAAGATACTATCAGTATCTTGCGTGGGCTTAAAGAAAAATATGAAGTTCACCACGGGGTTCGTATATTAGACAGTGCTTTAATAGCAGCAGCAAAGATGTCCGACAGATATATTACTGACAGATTTTTGCCGGATAAAGCAATTGATTTAATTGATGAAGCTGCTTCTTCGCTGCGTATTGAAATTGACTCAATGCCTGAAGAAATTGATAAAATGCTTCGTCAAAAAATTCAGCTTGAGATTGAACGAGAAGCGCTAAAAAAAGAAACAAGCCCTGAATCAATTCAGAAGATAGACAAATTAACATCTGAAATAAATACTCTTGATTCTGAAATAAGCAGGCTTAAAGCTCAATGGGAGAACGAAAAACAGTCTATTACAGGCGAAGCTGCCATAAAGGATGAAATAAACACTGTTAAAAACAAGATAGCTGAGGCAGAAAGAAATACTGATTTACAGACTGCTGCTGAGCTAAAATACGGTAAACTTCTCGAACTTGAAAAAGAATTGAAATCAATGCAGGGCAAAGACAGGGCAAAAAATCAGCTTCTAAAAGAAGAAATTGATGAAGATGATATCGCTGAAATAGTCAGCAAATGGACAGGAATACCTGTCAGCAAGCTAATCGAAAGCGAAATGGATAAACTGCTTAAGATGGAAGACTATTTACATAATCGTCTAATAGGTCAGGATGAGGCTGTTGAAACTGTTTCTGATGCAATCAGAAGGGCTCGTTCTGGGCTTAAAGATCCTAACAGACCAATTGGTACGTTTATATTCCTTGGGCCTACAGGTGTTGGTAAAACCGAGTTGGCAAAGGCACTTGCAGAGTTTATGTTTAATGATGAAGATGCTCTTATTCGTATTGATATGAGTGAATATATGGAAAAGCATAATGTAGCGAGACTTGTTGGTGCTCCTCCGGGATACGTCGGATATGAAGAAGGTGGTCAACTGACTGAGGCTGTAAGACGTAAACCATATTCGGTCGTGCTTTTTGACGAAATTGAAAAAGCTCACCCGGATGTGTTTAATATAATGCTTCAGCTCTTTGATGATGGGCGTTTAACAGATTCTAAGGGCAGGACTATCGACTTTAAAAATACTGTAATAATTATGACAAGTAATATCGGAAGCGATATAATCCTTGAAGATTCGCTCAATGCGGCACTTGCAGAGGGTGGGTTCCAGGATACAAAAGAAAAAGTAATGGCTATAATGAGGGAACGCTTTAAACCTGAGTTCCTGAACAGGGTTGACGAGACTATATTCTTTAAAGCCCTTAATCTGAGCCAGTTATCGGCTATTGTAGATATCCAGATATCGCACCTGAAGGGGCTTTTGAAGGAACAAGAACTTGATATTGAGATATCTGACGACGCTAAGGAATTCCTTGCTACGCGCGGCTTTAACCCTATATATGGTGCAAGACCGCTCAAACGTGTAATACGTCAGCTTGTAGAGAATCCTTTATCTAAAGAAATATTGTCGAGTAAGTTTATTCGCGGCGACAAAATTTTTGTTGACGTAAATAAAGATGATGAAATAACTTTTTCTAAAAAATAAAATTAATAAAAAAATAAAATAAAATTTAAAAATTATTTAAAAAAAAT
>JAILHQ010000141.1 GCA_024695725.1 Cyanobacteria bacterium RUI128
TTATCCGTATCTATTATAGGTCGTTTCAGGTAATCGGGAAGTCGTTTCATAATGTCATAATTCCTTCCATAATACCTTCAGAGTATGTCGGGTGTGCATAGCAGACTTTTTTCAGTTCATCGGCTGACAGATTATTTGTCATGGCTATTGTTATCTGCTGAATAAGTGCTGATGCTTCCGGTGCTATGATACTTGCACCTTTAATCTTTCCGTCTTTTGCAAGTATTTTTATGAACCCGTCAATACTGTTATCGCAGTGCGCTTTCCCCAGAGCGGCGAGAAGAATCATTGATTTTTCATAATTTTCGTCATCTTCTTTTGACTTGCTGACTTCTCCAACCCATGCTATTTCAGGGTTTCCGTAGACAACTGACGGTACGACCGATTTGTTGAACGGGATATCAAGCACAAGTTCTTTTGCCTGACTCATTGCATAATGCGCAAGCATGATTTCTGCAGACGCATCACCTATCACACTGACATTCGGGTTATTAACGGTATTTGCTATACGACCTGTTGCAACTAATATGCATTCAGGTTCGATAACTATATCATTTGATAACGTAACTTTTTTATCTTCTATTTTTGAAACACAGGTTGAGAGATAGGTTTTGATTTTCTTCATTTTGAACTGGCGTTCAATACGTTTTGACACTTCCCAGTCAGCGAGCGGGCATAATCTGTCAGCAAGCTCTACAAGAGAAACTTCTGATCCAAAGGCTGATAATATTCTCGCCCATTCAATACCTATTGCGCCTGAACCGACTATCAGAATACTTTTCGGGAGTTTATCCAATTCTAAAATATCGTCAGACGACAGAAGAAATTTGTGGTCAAACTCAAGTCCTTTAATTTCTTTTGGAACTGAACCCGTTGCGATAATTATTTCGGCACAGTTATATTCGTTGTCGGCTGTTTTTATTGTATTTTTATCTGCCAACTCAGCCTCAGCTCTAATTATATTTACCCCTGAGTTTTTGAGGCTCATTTCAAGACCTTTTCTGAGTTTTGAAACGATATTGGTTTTGTATTCCTTCACTTTTTCAAAATCGAGAGTTACGTTATCGACACTGATACCTGTATTACCTAAGTTATTCAGTTCAGAGTATAAATCTGCGACGTGTAAAAATGCTTTTGTCGGGATACAGCCTTTGTTCAGGCATGTTCCTCCAAGCTCCTCTTTTTCAAAAAGGACTACTGATTTACCAAGTTTTGTATAATAAAGTGCAGAAGTAAAACCTCCCGGACCTCCGCCAATAATACCAATATCAAAATTTTCCATACACTTTCTCCCTTTTTCTAATTATACAATGAATTATAACTTATTATTTATTTTTGTTAACATATATAGCAAAAAATTTTTTTAGTTTCATTATTATAGTATGATGTAAGCATGTTTGGATAAGGATATAGTTATGAGTGAAAGTATTGAGTATAAAGTTAAGTTTAATCAGTTAAAATTTACAAAATCAGGTAATGATTTAATTATTTCATCAAAGAAATTCAAGAAGAATCAGGTATTAAAAGATTTCTTTACGTTAGAGGATCCGATTGATTTAATAAAAACGACGGACAGCAAGGTTGCACATTCACTTCTGCAGGATATGAAGGTATATGTATCGTCAGTGCAGAATGAAAACGGAGAATATGTTGCAGACGGTACGAAATATCAGGATATCATCACAGGTACCAAGTATGATGATACTATTACAGGGGGTCAGGGCAACGACGTTATTACAAGCGGTCAGGGTAGTGATACCTTCATCTTCAATATAGGTGACGGTGTTGATACTATAAAAGATGCTGATAAATCAGATGCGATACATATAAATACAGGGTTGAATAACCTTGTATATACAAGGGTTAAGAACAATTTAGAGATATCTTACTCAGATGATGACAAAATTGTGTTAACCAATTTCTTCAAGAACAAATCTGAAAACAATGTTGATTTGATAAAGAATTTATCGGGCGAAACTCAGCTTGAATATGAAGATTATATAAATAATCCGCCATATTACGAATCATATTATCTTAACCAATATCAAAAGATTTATATTCTGAAAGTGTTTATGTCAATAGATGGTTATGAACTCTGTGAAAAATCTATCTTGAAGGATGCGACAATTCAGATTGGTGAAAAACGTTCCTACACAGGTACAGATTATAATGAAACCGTTATCGCAACAGGCAAGAACGGTGCTTTCAATATGGGAAAAGGTAATGATGTTATTACCTTTGGTGAAAATTACGGCAAGAGTGTTGTCACGGTTAACAAGGATGAAAACCTTAATCTCAGATTTAGTCAGGATGTAGATTTCACTTATTCACTTTCAGGTTCAAACCTTATAATGAAATCAGCAGACGGAAATGTCATTACTCTGAAGGATTATCTTAAGGCTTACAATGACTCGACAGTCAAGATTAACGGAAAACGCATAACAACTCTGGAAAACTTTATGGAAATGTTAAAGCATGATGCAAGCGATTTTGTGAACGGTAAATTTACGGGTACTGTTCTTGACGATAATATCGACGCATCAGGGCTTGTTATGAACAAGAAAAAATCAACAGTTACCATAAATTCAAAATCAGGAAATGATAAGATTATAGGTTCAAAATATAACGATATTATAAATGTTGAATCACTGGCGGGTGAAACTACATCAATAACCGAAAACGCCGGAGATAATACAATAACAACAGGTTTGGGAACTAATAACATTACCGTAACAGGTTTTTCATCAAATAAAATAACAACGACCGGCGGTAAAAACAATATTACGCTTTCAAACATGGGTGTAAACAATATTTATGGCGGTGAGGGCAAAGATTATCTGACCATTACATCGGGTATAAACAATGTGAACATGGGTGACGGTCATAACAGGGCAATTGTTTCAGGCGGTAATAACAGAATTACCGGTGGGGCAGGAAATGATGAAGTAAAACTCAGTGGCGGTAAAAACGTTGTTAATACCGGTGACAGTTATGATATTGTTACTGTTATGGGCGGTTCAAATACCATAAATATGGGTGCAGGAAATGACAAACTTATATATTACTCCGGCACAAGCACAACGATTGACGGCGGTGAAGGGAATGATACTTACGATTTCATGAACTACGAGTTTGGTTCACATGTAAATATTACCGATACCGAAGGTGAAAACAGACTGTTATTCTCTGAGATGACAATGTATGATGCTTATGAAGAAGTATTAGATAACGGTATGGTTATCGGCATTGCCAGAATGGGCGGAAATCCTTACGTATTCTTTGATGTTACAATTGATGAAAACGGTCAGGGTGTTGCAGGTAATGATGTATTATTCACATCAGCAAACAAGTTTACAGGTTTTGGGGATAACGGTGTTTATGTTGCCGATAAAAGCGCTATTGCAAGTGTAGAAGGGGTTTATTTGGCAGCACTTTATTACTCAACAGGCCCTTCAAATTATCTGGGTTCTAACATTTCAGGTTATGAAATTGTTGATTTGGATGAACCGTACAACAGACCTAATTGGGGAGTCTTCTCAAATTCAAGATATCATCTGAACTTTGACGAATTGACAGAAAAAGTAGCGACCTGGTTAACTTCTGATGCAAATGACAGCGGTTACACTTCTGCAATGGATGTATTTACTAACGGTACTGATTCTCAGATAGCTCAATTAACAAGTATATACATTCGTAATGTTGATTGCTGCTATGAACAGTACAGATAAGAAGATTAAAAAATAATCGTAAAAATACTGAGGACAGACTGTGATTAGGCTTAATCTTGGCAGAAACTGTTTAAGATATTTAATAAGAGCGTACGGAATAAAAAAGATTTTTCTTCCGTATTACTCTTGTCGTACCGTATGGATTGCCGCAAGGGCTGAGGGGTGTGAGGTCAGGTTTTATCATATCGGAAAAGATTTTATGCCCGCTGAAACCTTTGGTAAAAAAGACTATGTTCTTTATATAAATTATTACGGTTTATGTGATACGAACTGTGAGGAGCTTGAAAAGATTTATCCTAATCTGATAGTTGATAATACTCAGGCTTTTTATTCTCCGAAAAGAGGACTGGCAAGTTTCAATTCTTTGAGGAAATTTTTTAAGGTTCAAAACGGGGCATACCTTTATACAGACAGGGTTTTGAATGAGTGTTATGAGACAGATAAGTTTTTGTATATCCCAAAAACAATGCAGGAGGATTATGAACAGTTTGTCCAAAATGAGCTTTTGCTAAATGACGAACCGATAAAATATATTTACCCTGAGGTTGAGAAGGAGATGAATAGGATTGATTTCGAAGCGGATAAGAAAAATCGGCGGGAAAAGTTTCTATATTATCAGGAAAAATACGGGGCGGATAACCTTATCAGACTTGAGCTGAAGAGGGATAGTGTGCCTTATTGTTACCCTTTGTCAACAAAAAATGAAACTGTCAAAAAAGAATTAAACAATGACGGCATATCTTATTTGACACTTTGGGGGAGAGAATCGGAAGACTTTTTGAGTAATGTTGTTGCACTGCCGTTGGTGTGATATTTAAACAAAATAAAAAGGCAAAGACAGGGCTTTGCCGTTTGAAAATACAATGAAGATAAATTTGAAAACAAAAAAAATTAGATATAATTTCCTACTTGTAAGAACGCCATAGGATGACTTGAAAGCAATTCGTTTGGACAGGCACTGCTTTTGTATAATGTCATCTGGCTGTATGTCGAATAGTCTTTGTCATATTTGAAAAATGCCGCATTGTAACGCGGGTCATTCGGGTATGATTCACTTGTAAGTTTTTGGATACTGGCAACAGGTCTTCCTTTTCTGTCGTATTCAGTATATTTTTCGCATACATAGTTTTCCTTAGCCTCTTTTTTTCCAATAACAACCGTATCTTTACCTTTAAAGATTGCAGGGTTTAATGTTTTTGATTCGCAGGAAACGAGCCTGTTGTCATCTCCTCCTGAGATTCCGCAGCCCATATCATACAAATCATCATAATTAACAGGTTTGCTGTTTTTCATATCGAGGAATTTTGCTTCCACTTTTTCTTTTGTCAAAGCCTCGTTCTTTGCGCCCTCTGCTTTTTTAGCATTAATCAGCGCTTTTGCTGCATTAGCTAATGCCGTCATCGCATCATCAAAATTATCGCCTGCTGAATCAATAGGCGATGTTTGAGGCATAACACCTTTGCCTCCCGTAAAATTAACACCACAATTATTGCCGGTGCAACTGGCACCAAACACTGTCATAGTCATAATAACCACCTTCCCAATTAACTAAAATCTACAGTATCTATAAAGCATTTTTTTTGAAAAATTTGTCAGTTCGAAAAAAAATCTAAACAATTCTTAAAAAGGGCATTTATACACTTAATAGTGATTTGTTACTTTCTGTTTTTAGTTCTTCTGTCGTTGCGAGAGGCTTTAGCCTCGTGGCAATCCAGCCGATTATCTCTTGAATTCTTACGTTCTTGCATACGTTCGTCTTCAAATTGATGAAAAAAAGAGGGATATTATCCCTCTCTTTTTTGTATATCTATCGGAGTATATTTACCCCCAATATTTACTCATTTACACCTATGGTGTTGGTTTTGTTTCTGTTCCGTACAGGAAGCAGTTCTTCAGCCCGACTAAATCATCGGCATCGCAGTTATCAAGCGCATCTGCAACAGAAGTATAAGGCTTGCCTTCAAGCCATCCTGCAACAGCTGCCCAGACAGAGTTGTCGTTAACACACCAGCTTGAGTTGTAACCTTCATCAGACCCGCTTGAGTCGTAACTTTCATCAAATGTGATGTAGTTACTTTCGCCTCCGATAGTTATTTCTTCGATTCCGTCTTCGTCTATGGAAACTATATTTGCGCCAACATTTGAATTAAAGATATATTTGAACTCAGCATTAGTCATTCCTGCAAGTACTTCAGGATTGATAACAACAAAGTGATCTCTGCCTTCGTCTGCTGTGGTTGTACCGTTAAATACGATTCTTATATTGTCATAATTAGCTGCAATATTAACGACATCATCACTTCCGTCAAAGTCATAAATTCTTACGGAAGTTGTGTCACTCAAAGATATGTCATAAACATCATCCTTATCACCTGCAGAGAAGACAACGTCTTCCCCTCCTAAATTGCTGTATCGGAGGCTGCCGAAAGACTTAATAACATTGTATCCGTCTGACGATGATATTTCACTCGGAGCATAGCCTGAGTTATTTATCAGTAACATATTGTTGCCTTCATTTAAATCTGCATCATATTTAACATCAGAGCCAAGGAAATTATATGCGTGAGCAGTATCTTCTATAACAGGAGTGGTTGTCGCATCATAACTGTAATAAATTGCACCGCCGCCTTGTGTGTTACTTGGTACTTCTGTATCTATAAACAGATTCCCATCTTCGTATGCCATACCATCAAGGACTGCAAAATCAGTCATTTGAACACCACCAATTTGAAGGGTATCTTTGTTA
>JAILHQ010000001.1 GCA_024695725.1 Cyanobacteria bacterium RUI128
CCTGCAAATAATAAAATTTAGTTTGAGGGGTAAATATAAGGATAAACATTAGATAAAAAAAGATCCCTGAATTCAGGGACCTTTTTTGTTTATAGATTTTATCTATTTATTCTTTATACTTGCATCGTCAAGTAATATAACCATTACCTGTTCGCCTTTTTTAGCCTTATAGTGTAAGCCAGGTGTTAACAGGCCGATAACCAAACCGACCGTACAACCTACAGGGATACCGATAGCAAAACCTACACCGAGTTTAGCCGGATTCGGTATAAACGCGAAACCTACACCTGCACCTGCGCCAACGCAACCGAAGGTAACTGTTGACAAGAATAACTTCCAGAAGGTCATCCAAGGGCCTTCTTTTAAAGTATAGTCTTTTGTGAACGGTTTGCCGCACATATCAATATACTGACCGTCAGGTAATACAATTGTTTTGAATAACAAATGTACTCTTGCGTTCTTATTGAATTTTCTAGGCTTTTCTATTCTGGTTACGTCTGCAACGATTTTTGTGCCGGCAGGAAGTAACAGTGTTCCTTCATCTGTGTATAAAGCATCAGGCAGAACAAAGTTTACGACGTCGCCCGCTTTGCGTATCTTAGAGAAGAACTTTTCATCAAAAGCAACGACAATTACGTTGCCTTGAGAAATAACTTTTCTTAAGTTTGTTATCTGAACCTTGTTATTCGGTGCCGTTGGAACAACACTTAAATGTTCAACGCCTAAGACAGTTTCCTGAACAGCAGGTTCGCCTACGTATTGTGGTTTAACATAGCCCAGTTTGTTCTTCAGTTGTGCAAAAATAACTGCAGCTTCAGCTCTTGTTAAAGCTCTGTTCGGCTCAAGCATATATTCATCAGGATGGTTTACATATATGCCATAAGTTAAGGTTTTAGCATATTCATCTCGTGACCAGCTCGGAATAGCATTTTTATCTTTAAAATTATTGATTATTTGTGGATCTGCCACAGTATCTTTTGTAATATGGCTTATTACCGATACACATTCTGAACGCAAAATTGCCTGATTTGGTTTAAATGTTTTGTCAGGGTAACCGTATACCAAACCTAAACTGTCAGAACGCATAACGTCCGTATAACACGGGTCTGTGTCTGAAATATCCGTGTATTCATTGTGTGCTGCGTAATCGCAGTTGTCATTGTTTAAAACTTTTAAAAGTGAATTTACAAATTCTGCTCTTGTTATTGAGCTGTCAGGGTTAAAGTTCCCGTTGTTGTCAGTTGTCATAATTTTGTCAGAAACAACTGTTGTAATGGCTGAATTTGCCCAGTATCCTGTTGATATATCTTTTATTTTTGAATAATCACTCATCGCAAATACAGGGGAAATGTGCCAGCCAAGAATGCTTGCTACCAGCAGGCTTGAAAGTAATTTTTTCATTATAGTAGTCCTCATATTAAGTAACATAACAATTGTTGACCAAATTATATAATATTTTTTAACATTAATCAATATTATAGTTTATATGATAACTTTATTGTCCTTAAATGGAAATTTACATATGTAACATATCGCTTGACAAAGAAATTTGATTTGCTATCATGTTTAAGCAAACCGCAGACAGTTAGTTATTACGGTGGCGATACAAGGTGCGAGTCCTTGTCGTAGATGAGAACCTTAGGCTCTCAGACCATCGGATTATAAAAGGGACAACCGGCTAACCGAGGTTACACTAAGTCGAAATATATTAATAGTATTTATGTGTAAGATTTTGCGGTAATGTGCAAAATCTTTTATTTTTTGCACATAAATCAGGTCGATAACATTTAAAAATCAAAGGAGCAAAACATGTCAACAAAAGCCTTTAAAAGCGATAAAATCGCACAAATTAAGGAAAAGATTGAAAAGGCGCAAGTTGCTATTGTTACTGAATATAAAGGAATGTCAGTAGAGGAAATTACCAAATTAAGACGTGCTCTTCAGGCTGAAGATGGCGACTATATGGTAACTAAAAATACTTTAGCAAAACTCGCTATTCAAGGTACACCATATGAAGTTTTGGCTGATGCTCTTACAGGCCCAATCGCTATAGCATTCGGCTACGGCGATCAGGTTATGCCTGCAAAAGCTTTGTCAAAGTTTATTAAGGAAACCAAAAAGGGCGAAATCAAAGGTGCAGCAATGGACGGCAAATTGTTGTCTGCAAGTGATGCTAAGGCATTGGCTAATCTGCCTACTAAGGCTGAAATCTACGCTAAAATGCTTGGTTGTATCAATTCACCTGCATCAGGTATCGCAAACTCTATCAACGCTGTTATGTCTCAACTTACAAGAACTATGGCAGCTGTTAGAGATACAAAGACTGCTTAGTCTTAAATTTAGTTATCCCGGTAATGTCCGGAATGACAACGTATAACAGAAAACAATAAAAAAACAAATAAAGGAGAAAATCATGAGTGTAGAAACAATTTTATCAGAAATCGAAAGCTTAACTTTATTAGAAGCTTCTGAATTAGTAAAAGCTATGGAAGAAAAATTCGGCGTATCTGCTGCTGCTCCTGTTGCAGTTGCTGCTGCAGCTCCTGCAGCTGGTGGTGCTGCTCCTGCAGCTGACGATGCTGATGCTGAAGTAACTTTAACTTTAGCTTCTGCTGGTGCTAACAAAATCGCTGTTCTTAAGTTAGTTAGAGAAATCACAGGTCTTGGCTTGAAGGAAGCTAAAGATTTAGTTGATAACGCTCCAAAACCTATCAAGGAAGGTTTGAAGAAGCCTGAAGCTGAAGAACTTAAGAAGAAATTAGAAGAAGCTGGTGCTTCTGTTGAAGTTAAGTAAGATTTTGGCAAAAGTATAAAAGAAGGAACAGAGTTTATCTGTTCCTTTTTTTTGTTACATATTAAAGCAGACCGCCAAAAATGGCGGTCTGTCTCTTTATTTTCCCTATATATAAAATTATGGCAATCGTTTTATACTCTTGTGGATCTCTTTTCGCTTGGGAAAAATAATATATGAATTGTTTTGATAATATTCAATAATGCACGGTATTGTATTACCTTCTTATCCTGAGCAATAACATCCGTTACCGAAGATTTCTCTTTCGGTGGGCTTTTAACTTTGATAAACAATAACTTTTTCCTCTAACTTTATTCTGGCTACGTTATCTTTTTTAATTATATTTTTTTGTTTGTCAAGATAAATTTTGGTTACTGTATACAATATTGCAGTAAATATTAGTCACTGCGTGTCGCGGCAGTACATTGGAATTATTTTAGAATAATAACCGGATTGCTTCGGACAAAAGTCCTCGCAAGGACATCTACTGTATAATAATAAATTTTTACCAAAATTTTAAATGGCTGATAAAGTAAAGATTTCGTAGATTTCTTCGTCCGAAAGTTCTGTAATAATCTTTTCTCCTTCGAATACCGCAAGGTCTGCAAGCTCTTTCTTAGACTTGAGCATTTCGTCAATTTTTTCTTCAAAGGTTCCCAGGGTAATCATGCGGTGAACCATTACGTTCTTATCCTGACCGATACGGTACGTACGGTCGGTAGCCTGTTCTTCAACAGCAGGATTCCACCAAAGGTCGTAATGTATTACGTTAGTCGCTTTTGTGAGGTTAAGACCTGTTCCGCCTGCCTTCAGTGACAATACCATAATGTGTTTATCGTCATTGTTTTGGAATTCATCAATCATTTTTTCACGCTGGCCGACAGTCAGGGAACCATGGAAGAACAGAGGATCTTCGTTAAATTCCTCGGCTAAAATATGAGTCATGACATCACCCATCTCTTTATACTGGGTGAAAATAAGTGTCTTTACATTCTTATCAAGAATATTAGTAACAAGATCAACACATTTTTCCATTTTTCCTGACATTTCTTTTGTCATTTCGCCAGCTTTAAGGAACTGATAAGGGTGGTTACAAATCTGTTTAAGTGATGTAATCAGCTTAAAGATATTACCCCTTCTGTTCACCCCTGTAAAGCCGCTAATCTTTTCCATCATTTCATTAAGTGTCTTTTCGTAAAGAATAGACTGTGCCTTTGTAAGATAGCAGTAATCGTTAATGACAACTTTATCAGGCAGATCTGATATAACTGATTTATCAGTTTTAAGACGTCTTAAGACGAAAGGTGAAACTGACATTTTAAGTTTTGATGCCCTTGATTTTTCCTTAAATCTTTCGATAGGAATAGCATAACTCTTTTGGAATTCTTTCAGCGAACCGAGATAGCCGGTATTGATAAAGTCAAATATACTCCAAAGCTCTGTCAGCCTGTTTTCAACAGGTGTACCTGTCATTGCTATCTTGATATCTGATTTCAAAATCTTGATAGACATTGTCTGAGCGGTGTCAGGGTTCTTGATGTTTTGTGCCTCATCAACAATAATCATACCCCAGTTTTGCTTTTTCATCTCTTCAATATCAATACGCATAATAGCATAAGTGGTAAGTATAACATCAAGTTTGGTATCTAACTTTCTTTCAAGGCCGTGATATTTCCCGACCTTTAAGCCCGGTGCAAACATCTGCAATTCTTTCATCCAGTTACCCATAAGGGTTGTCGGACAAATAACAAGTGCAGGTTCTTTAAGTTTGTTTTCCTCTTTAAGTTTAAGAATGAGGGAAATAACCTGAATAGTTTTACCAAGCCCCATATCGTCCGCCATACAACAGCCAAAGCCTTTAGATACGTTTGTCCATAGCCATTTGAGCCCTGTTTGCTGATATGGTCTGAGCTGACCGTTCAAATCTTGCGGCGGATCAACTTCAACAGATTTTGCGAAGTCTTTAATTACGTTCGCATAAGCTTCATCATAATTGAAATCATATTCTTGCAGTCTGCCTGACATAGATGCGTGAAGCAGTTGTAATCTTGTCATCTTCTTATGGTCTGCCGTGAGTATTTGTTCCGCTAATTTCTTGCTTTCGTCCTGATCAACAAGGACATACATATCCTTGTATTTTATTAGACCGTTGTTTGTTGCAACGAGTTTGTTAAATTCTTCAATAGAGATTTTTTCGTCACCTATTGCAACTTCATAATTAAATTCAAGAATATCGTCAAGAGAAATCTTGCTTGAAGAAACTGTGTTGAAAATATCCATAAGCTCGCCAGAACGCGATGCTTTAACCTTAGCATTGATAGATGCTCGCGGTATGATAATATTATTCAGCTCTTCAGGAAGAACGACTTCTATCTGTGCTTTTTGAAGGTAGTATGAAGTTTGTGCAATTATCTTATATACCTCTGCAAGGTTAAGTTTTAAAGATAAATTTTCATCTTCGAAAAGTTTTTCCAGTTCAGGCATGTAGCGGTTTGCAAAATTGAGTTGTTTCTCAACGATTTTTGCAATATCTGCGCTGTCTGCATCCCAAACCTTGTCCTTAACCGATAAATCATCAATAAGCACTGATTCGTTCAGTTTTCTGTTCTTGATGTAAACCTTCAGCTCAAAATTGTCATCATCAAGTTTGTTAATCTTGAAGAACGGTATAACATCATATTTACCCAGGTATAATTCGTCAAACCACTGGTCAAAATCTTCTGCAACATCTTTACCCTTTAGCAGAGATTTTTGTTCCAAGTCTTTGATTAAATAGTTGCCCGATTTAACATCTTTAAATCTGTAGCTCTTAATACTCAAAAATTTATACACAATGTAATTCAGATAGTCGTGAACAAAATTGTTGACAAACTTCTTCGGATTTTCACCTTTTATAAACAGGTTTTCAGGCATGCAGCGTTCAAGATCATTGATTATTCTGGCAATCTTTTGGTTTGAAATAATCGGTTCATACACAATTCTGAAGGAACTGCTTTTTCTCTTTACTGTTGGTATAAAGTAAAGTTTTTCGACTAATTTCATAACAAATTGGGTTAATTTATTGAAGTAAGCAAAAGTTTGGGTAAGTGATGAAAAATCGACAATATCCCCAAAACCGCCAAAATAATCAAGCACAAGATCTAATGGCATAATATAACCGATTTCGCCGTTCACTTCTTTTGATGTAAATCTGAACATTGAACCTTTTGATTTCAGATAATACTGAAAATTATTTGTCGGGGTGACAAAGAAGGATAACTTGCTGTCTGTTTCCGTTCCGTCGTTTATCAAAAAGAAATCAGTGTTTCTCACGGGCGCATTAGGACTCAGGAAGATTCCCTCAAATTCATCTTCTATAAGCTGATAAATAAGACTTAAGGTATATCTGAAATCTTTGTTTTTAAAACCGTTAGGATTTTCGCTTAAGTTAAAAAATAATTCGTCTACATTGTTCTTTTTAAATGATAAATCGATATCCAGTTCTTTTGTTACAACTGCCAATCTGCAACTCCCCTCAAACACCCTATGACATTTAAACTTTTATTTGCACAATATTATAGCAGAAAATTGTCACTTTATCAATCTTTTGATTTGTACTAAAAAGCTCGGTCATATTACGACCGAGCCTATTTGAATATATTAAAGGGTGGCAGTATTATCCAGAATATTTACCCCTACCCCTAATTTACCCCTACGGGAGTTTTTATCAATGAATCACAGTCCATTTCCTGAGGCTTAGGAACACCCATCAGTTCAAGAATTGTTGGTGCAACATTACACAGGGCACCGTCTTCTTTCAGTGAAATATCCTTTGGTCCGTTAATGATAACGAAAGGCACTTCGTTTGTTGTGTGGGCAGTTTGAGGTTTTCCTGTTTCTTCATCTACCATAACTTCTGCGTTACCGTGGTCTGCAGTAAGCAGCATTGTGATATTGTGTGCTTTGCAGGCATCTGCAATTTTACCGACACATTCGTCAACAACTTTACATGCTTTTGTTGCAGCTTCTACAACGCCTGTATGCCCTACCATATCAGGGTTAGCAAAGTTAACCAGAATGAACCCGTATTTTTCATCATTTATTGCATCAAGTACGTTGTCACATACTTCGTATGCGCTCATTTCAGGCTGCATATCGTAGGTCGGAACTTTTGGTGATGCAACAAGTTTGCGTGTTTCGTGAGGTTGCGGCTCATCAATACCTCCGTTAAAGAAGAAGGTTACGTGAGCGTATTTTTCTGTTTCAGCAGTTCTGTACTGATTAACACCGTTTTGTTCAAGTACATCACCTAAAATGTTTACAAGCTGTTCCTTCGGGAAAGCAACCGGGAAGGTAAAGGTTGCTTCATAGCTTGTCATTGTTGTATAAAGGATGTTCTTTAATACTTTCTTTCTTTCAAAACCGTCAAAATCAGCGAAGTTCATGGCCTTAGTGATTTCTCTTGCTCTGTCAGGTCTGTAATTGAAGAAGATTATTGAATCGTTATCGTGTATTCTGCTTTCTTCGCCTAAGATAGCCGTAGGAAGTACAAATTCATCTGTTTCGCCTTTGGCATAAGATTGTTTAACCCCTTCAATTGCGGTAGCTGCGTGTTCGCCTTCCCCGAACAGTAAGCAGTTATATCCTTTTTCAACTCTTTCCCAACGGTTATCTCTGTCCATAATGTAGTAACGTCCGCAAACAGATGCTACCTGCGGGAGGTTGTATTTTTTGAGTTCATCTTCTACTATCTGTAAATATTCACAGGCACTTGCAGGAGGTGTGTCACGTCCGTCTAAGAAAGCGTGAACGTAAACCTTTGTCAAACCGTTTTCTGATGCCATTTTGATAAGTGCCAGCAAATGGTCTAATGATGAGTGAACCCCGCCTGTTGAAACCAAACCGTATAAATGTAATGAAGAATTGTTTTTCTTTGCGTGTTCTATTGCATCAAGAAATCTCGGATTTCTGAAGAAGGAGCCGTCTTTAATTGCTCTGTTAATCTTAGACAAATCCTGATAAACAATTCTGCCTGCGCCTAAGTTGAGGTGCCCGACTTCAGAGTTACCCATCTGGCCGTCCGGAAGTCCGACAAATTCTCCGTCAGCGTGGATTCTTGTTGAAGTTTCTTCTTCAATAAGTTTTGGTACGTTAACAGGGTGTGACAGTTTTGTTGCATCGTATTCTGCAGAACCTGTGCTGATTCCCCATCCGTCCATTATACATAGTAAAACTCTTTTTCCCATTTTATTACCCTCATATTGTGTGATTGAATGCCATTATACTAGCAAAAACATAGCGTGGTTTCAACGTTATGTTTTAAAATCTTAAAATCATATTTGATGAATCTTCGGCTGTTGATAATTTATCTTCAATATTAGGGAAAATGTTTCTGTAAAACGGCTTTTCGGTATGTCTTACAAAAACCTTCATATCTTCAACTCCGAGACCTTTAAAATGAGAAATTACACCCTGCATAAGCGCACGCCCGACTCCCTTTATATCTCTGTCAGGCTGATTTATTATCTCAGGTTTTGCCTGTAAAAATCTTGTATGTGAATGTGTACCTTTTAAATCAAAATCTGCAATACCCATAATCTTTGATGCATCAATATTTTCATATCCCGAATTTTGGGTGGTTATTGCATAAATATGTCTGGTAGGAGATGACGACGAGCTTGTTATTATAGGAATAAACTCTGCACCCTGCCAGGTCTTGTACAATTCTTCGGCAGCCTTTTTATCGGCAGGAACACTATAGTCCAATTCAACAATATTCGCTTCGTGCGGAATATATTGCTTTAGTTCCTTTGCCGCTTTTTTAAGTACGTTTGTTTTCATAACATGCGTACCGCAAAATTGGGTATTATTTCTGTTACACACTTCCATACCTTTAAAAAGTATTTATAAGCTGCATAGTTGCTAAATATCTGACAGGTTTTTACAATACTTAATTATTATAAATAAAGGTCTTCAAAGAGATTAAGGGCTCTCTTTATTGCTTCATCCATGTTGTAATAATTGTAATCTCCCAAACGTCCGAGGAAGTAGATATTTTTGTGTTTTTCAGCCTCGTACTGGTACTTGTGGTACAAGTCAAAGTTGTCATCGTTAGGGATAGGGTAATAACGGTCATTCTTTCCTAATTCAAATTCCTCAGAATATTCCTTTGCTATAACCGTTTTGTTTGATTTATCGTCAAGGTAATATTTGTATTCGTGAATACGTGTGAAATCGTAATTACAAGGATAGTTTACACACGCACTTGACTGATAATATTCCTTGTTGTGAGTTTCTAACTTGAATTTAACACTTCTGTACGGTAACTGTCCGAATTTGTAGTCAAAAAATTCGTCAATAGAACCGGTAAAGAAGATTTTGTCAAACTTTTTAAGGTTAAGAGATTTGTAATCCGTATTCAGCTTAATCTTGATATTCTTATGGTTAAGCATCTTTTTAACAACATTAGTGTATCCGTCAAGCGGAATCCCCTGATATTTGTCCTGAAAATATCTGTCGTCTTTACTCAGATAGACAGGAACACGCGCGGTAACGGAATCGTCAACATCCTGAGGCGAAGTCCCCCACTGTTTTGTGGTGTAGTGTAAAAAGATTTTTTCATAAACGTAGTTTGCAAGATATTTTAAATCATCATCATCCTGTGATTGAAATTCAAGGATAGGAACTTTTGTATTGATATTAAAATTATCAAGAAGTTTATGTTCAAGCAGTTCGGCATAAGATTTTGGAAAAACGTCATACAAAGTATTGAAGTTAAACGGAATATGGGTTTCTATACCGTCTAATATCCCTGTGACCTTGTGCATGTACGTATTGAAATCAGTGAATTGTTTCAGGTAGTTCCATACGTTTTCCGAGTTGGTATGAAAAATATGTGAACCATATGCGTGAATCATTATCCCGTTACGGTCTCTGTAATCGTAACAATTACCTGCTATATGGTTCTTTTTATCAATAATTAAAACATTCTCGCCTGCCTTGTCTGCCAAAAGGTTTGCTATGGTTGCGCCTGAAAATCCTGCTCCTACTACTAATATCATGCTCTCAATCCTTTAAATCTTCTTGTTCTTTCTCTTAATTATACATCACGTTCAAAATCATGTAAACATGGACTACATGCATGTTTTCAGCTATTATTGGAACATGGATACGTGTTATTAAGTTTTGTAAAGTAGGTGTAAAAAATAAGTCAATTTTGACAAAAAAAAGAACTTTATAATTGTGTATAGAGTACACGAGTTAAGGAGATTGTATATTATGTCAGGGAATTATGATGTAACTAATGTTGCTACTAGAAATGGTGTTGACAATTCTTCATCTTTCAGAACAGGCAGAAATGGTAAAAAAGTATTTATTGGCACAGATTGGAATGAAACTGCACACATTACAAATGATGCAAACCAAGGGACAATATTCCAAGAAGGTCAGGGAATGACATTAAAATTAAATTCAAGATATAAAAATGGTGGTCCTGATACATACGCAAACTTAGACGGCAGACACACCGGTATTTCATTCGATTTGTTAGACAAATTTATTGAAGCTGCTGCTAGCGGTGTATTAGAAGATATTGACCACAAAGGTTATACAAGAGAAAATATGGCTGCTTTCGGTAGAGAATTCGATAAACTTAGAAGCGAAAAATTAGCTGAAGCAAAAAGAGATCCATACAACAAGAAATATACAAAAATGATGAATGGTGCTGAGTTCACATTCTCAGCTCAGGAACTTGAAAGATTATACAAGGCAGCAGGTTTTGATTTAGCTCAGAAAAATACAACTGTAACTCAGCCGAATCCGGTCGCTGAAGAAGTTACGGAAGTAGTACCTCCGGCTGTTGATGAAGTTCCTCCAACTCCACCACAAGGTCAAGTTAACCAGGTTCCTGAAATGCAATCAAGTACACCTCCTCACAAACACGGTGATGTAACCGATGTTGATGTACCGGATGGTAACGAAAGAATTTCTCACAACGGTCAGGCTATCGTTAACGAAATCACAAGATTGTTAGGTTTACCTGATGGCGAAGTTGAAATCAAATTCGACGGTGATGCATTATGCTACGAAAATGATGTGCTGATTTATGCAGAAGGCACATACACATATAACGGTCAAACTAAGAAATTCAGAATCGACAGATCAGGCGAAACTGAAAAAGTTCAAACTAAAGAAACAGGTGCATTCAGAAGATGGCACGATGTTGAAGTCCCTCAAAGACCTCAGGCAAGAGCTGCAGCAAGACGTGGTCACGTTGGTTCAATGGAAGCAACAACAGCAGTTGTAACTGATACAGCTATCGCTGATGACGAACAAGCTAGATTACAACAATATTATAAAGAAAATGTAACTGATCAGCAGTACTGGAACGGCAGAATCTGCGTAGAAGATGATGCTAATGATCCTAACCAATTCCACGGTTCATACGATCAGGTTACATCTAATGATGGCAGAAGACTTGCAAGAGTATCAACTTATAACACTGAAACACATCAGACCGAAGTTAAATACTACGAAGTAAAAGCAGTCAACATCCACTCTCAATATGGCGAAAATCGTGTATATCCGCAAATTATACCTGATTTGAGCAAAGAAGTGACTGATGCAGAATTTTAATCGGTAAAAAATATATAAAAAATCGGTATCTGAAAGGATACCGATTTTTTTGTTAATAGGGTATAATAGATATTGATATTAAGGAAAAAATTATTAAAAGAATAGTATGGTACGTGTCAAAAGGTCAATTATTATAGTGTTGTTAAGTCTGTTTTGTGTTGTCGGGACTGCTGTGGCGGAAACAGATGTTTCTGTTGGGATAGAAGCTTATCAGGCTGGAAAATATCAGCAGTGTATTGAAACAATGAAGAACATTGTTAAAAATGACCCTGCATCCGTTGTCAGTTATTATTATCTCGGGTTGTCTTATATGAAGACGGGACAAGACCTGCTTGCCGTACAAAACTTTAATAAGGTTATAAACCTCAATTCGGATTCAACCCTGACTAAACTTGCACGACAGGGAAAAGCCGCAATCGCAAATTCAGCAAAAATAGAAACCCAGCTTAATGATATTACGGAAGATATAAAAGAAACCGTCGAAGAAGAATATAACCCTATTTTAGAAGATGGTGGGGTAAATAATGGAGCAGGGGCAAATAATGCGAATAATAATGAGAACCCGAAAAGGGTAGAAAGTGCTTCTGTTCAGTCACAGTCAGGCGGAGGCTCTAAGGTTATAAAGGCAAGTGATTATGCTAAGGCTAACCCGCAGGCGGTTAATAATCCGAATGCTCAGCCTACAAATGATGAAATAGTGAATGCTATCCGTACCCTTCAAAAAGCAGGTCTGCTTCAAAACGGTGCCGCAGGTCTGGTAAACGGGCAAAATGCTATGCCTATGCAGATGCCGATGGACCCGAGAACACAACAGATGAATTCTATGCTTATGATGATGAATAACGGAAACGGTAATAACAATATGATGAATATGATGCCTTATATGAATAACGGAGGAAAGATTGACCCTCAGTTAATGCAGATGATGCTCATGAATCAGATGATGCCTAACTTTTCGGGCGGGAATAATAACGGAGGCGGTTATTAGATAAAATGAATTATGCTGAGGCTTTAGACTTATTAGAGAACGGGAAAGCAGAAAAGAGTAAGGAATTTTTAAGAAAAAATAATTATATGCTCGAATACGGGTATGCTCTTTTGATGCTCGGCAAAACAGATGAGGCGGAAGAGGTCTTTTCAGGGCTTGATTCACACAGGGCTGACTGGATAAAGAAAATCATTTCAATAACAAAAGATAAACTTAACGGGTATCCGACATATTTCCAGATAAGAAGTTTTTTAGAAATTGATATTTCGATGTTACTCAAAAGCAAACAGGTTGATTTCGTTCAAAAACTGATAAATTATGCCCAATTTTTTCAGGGTATAAATAACGAAAGTTTTAAATTCTTTGCAAGGGCTTTGCTGAAAAACGGGCTTACTATAGGGTGCAAGCATTTTATGGATAAGGCGCTGGACGAGTTTTATAACGATACTGAACTTCATTTTCTTTATGTCGAATACTACCTCTATTTGGAAGATTATGATAACGCAGTAAAATCTCTGAAAAAATGCCTCTCTATAAACCCGGAATATTACCCCGCGCTGAAAATGAAGAAAGAATTAAACCTATAATATGATTGACATTGTTAAAAAAATGTCATATCCTAATAACTATGGAAAGTGAAATGAAACAACGCTGGTATGATTTGGACCCGACAATGAGTTTGGCGGTTAGTCTTATGCATGATGCGCCTGCCGAAAAACAGTCGGAAAGCGCAAAAATGATTATTCAGAAGGCTAAAGATTTCAATATTCATATCCCGCAGAATAAGCTGGAAGAAGCATTTAATTATTTCTGGAAACGTTGGTATGACAAAGATAAAGAACTGTCCAGCGCCTTCCAGTATCTGAAGATTATGCCGTTTGAACTTCAAAAAGAAGTTTGTCTGGAAATTATAGCAAAATTAGAGCAGAAGAATGATTGAGCTTTTGTTTAACCCGGTCATATTATCAATAGTGTGTCTGTTTATACTCTGTTTATGCAGGGTAAATGTATTGTTATCAATTATTATATCAACCCTTGTCGGCGGGCTGATTTCAGGCATGCATCTGATAGAAATTATGAATACCTTTATATCAGGTATGGGGGGTAATTCCGAAACGGCTCTGAGTTATATTCTGCTTGGCGCTTTTGCTGCGGCTATGAATCATACGGGACTTACGGATATTGTTTCGGAAGGAATTATAAAATTTGTCAACGGCAAAAAAAGAATTTTATTCACTGTTTTGATACTGATATCAATGGCATCTCAGAATATTATACCGATTCACATTGCGTTTATTCCTATTTTGATACCGCCATTA
>JAILHQ010000008.1 GCA_024695725.1 Cyanobacteria bacterium RUI128
GGGTCGATTTCAAACTTTGGTGAAAATTCACCCACATAAACCTTAGTAAATCGTATCACATCCCCGTTCAAATCGTGATAGTATGTCGGGTAAAAAGTGAAAGACGCATTTCTTTTCAGTCTTTTCGGGTTGATTACATTCAGCATTTTACCCTCAAGAATATATCCTATTTTCAGTTCGACATCTCCGAGCTTGCAATCTCTTATCACTTTAACCTTAATAACACTGTCCGGTTTATCGGTAGATACAGTGGTTATTGCCTGAACCGCCATAACCTCCGCCTGTGCCGGAAGACAGAGTAACATAATCATAGATATTAAAAAGCATATTTTTTTCATAGTTCATCCCCTCTTTATTTCAATTATATGTGCAATTACGCCATTTTGACAAAATAATGTTAAGAAATGTTACAAAAGTATATATCGCTCTTGCAAATAAAGGGTGAAATAGGGATAATAATAACTGTAAGATATGTTCTTGCGCACGAGGAATTAGTGTTTATTGAGTTAAGTAGTCGTTATGTTGTGCTTGAATGTATTTAAAAAAGATTTCTTATAAATTTAGTTGTTGATTGAATGCGTGCGGTTGCAAAATCGCACTTTTTATTTGGAAAAATTTCAAAAAGAAAGAGCCGAAAAGGCTCTGTATTAGTTTAGTGATAAATAGATTATGTTATGTGTGTTTAATAGATTCTGTTTAGTCTTGAACGAAATTCATTTTCTATCTCTTGTTTTGTTGAGTTATTGTAGAGTCTTGTCATTTCTTCAAGATGGTTTATGTTTGCTTTTAATTTAGCTTTTGATATTGGGTTAGATATAGTATCTGAAATTTTGATATTTGCGGGAATGTTATCCCCGATATTTATGTTTGACAGTGTGCCGAACACAGGTTTATTGTTCACAATTCTGTTTATGAGTGTGTGTTCGCTATTTGTATTTTTCAGTAAGCTGTTGAGTGTGAGCGTTTCCGGAGTGGTAAATTTTGCAGGTTTGGTTTTTGCTGTCACTGTGTTAACGGCTTTAGCTTTGCCGTATACAGGAGTTGTATATGGCTTTTTAAGCCCTGTGGTACCATATCCCGGAAGATAGTCCTGAAAATCTTTTGTCTTTTCTATATCGCTCAGAAGCTGTTGCTTTTCGAGATTAAATTCATCATATTTTGATTTAATAAATCTGATTTCTGCAATGAGTACAATTAAAAAGATTCCAAGTATTCCGAACTGAACGGTTTTGTCGCCAGAGGAACCTGACAGAACTCCAAAAACAGAACAGAAGGAGTCTTTTATTGTATCTTGTGTTGTTTCAAGTACAGAAGGTTCTTTGAAAACGACATCCGAAAAGGCTATTCTGTCGCCCTGAATCATAATATTTGCGCCGTGTCGTCCGTAAGGCTCAACTATTATGTTATCAATAACGCTGTTTCCGTCAAATTTTGTGGTCAGGTTAGAAGAGATTCCTATATCCTTGAGATTAATGATTATTCTGTTTGCCGAAAGAATGTTTTTATTCATTCTTGCAGGCGCAACAGAGGTTATCTCGACGGTATAGTTATTACCGCTGCGCTTAACATCAACACCCCTCAAAATGTTTTCTGAGGCGTTTGCTGATAACACATTCATAATCATAAGAAAAACCGATATGAAAATCGGTAAGATTTTCTTCATTATTCCCTCTCTCCATTATCAGAATACATGTTTTAGCGGAGAGGTACATCAACAATATGGTTGAATTTCATATAGACCAATCGGACTATTTGTTTTTTCGCACAAAAAAACAGCCGCTGTTTTTGCGGCTGTTTCTTTTTATTTATAAGAATTATTTATTCTGCTTCAGGTTCAGCAGGTGCTTCAGCTGCCGGAGCTTCTGCCTTTTCTGCAGGTTTTTCTTCCGGTGCATTAAAGCCCAGAGAAATACGTTTATCCTGTGGATTAAACTTCAGAACGCATACGTTAATCTTATCGCCAACATTCAGAATAACATTCTTAGAATTTTGGTATTCAACCAACTCTGCGTGAGGAAGAAGTGCTTCAACCCCGTCATAGATTTCAACAAATGCACCGAAGGATTTTATTCTTGTAATAAGGCCTTCTCTGAATTCGCCTTCTTTGACAACTTCTGCTGCTGCTTCCCAAGGGTCAGGTGTGATAGATTTCAAACTCAGAGTAATTCTTTGTTTAGAAACATCTACGTCAAATACACCGACTTCGATTTCTTCGCCGATTTTCAATAAATCGGTAGGGTGTTCAACCCATTTCCAGGAAATCTGAGATAACGGTAACAAGCAGTCAAAACCGCCGATATCAACAAATGCACCGAAATCAGTAACACGAACGACACGTCCTTTGATAACCTGACCGACTTCAATCTGACTGAAGATTTCGTCTTTTGCGGTTTCGATAGTGTCGCTGTAAACTTTTTTGTTTGAAAGAACGAAGTTGTTGTGTTCTTCGTCAAGAGAAATGATTTTAACTTCCATTTTGTCGCCGACTTTGTATTCGGTCCCTCTGTTCTGAATCTGACTTGACGGTACAAAACCTCTGACGCCGATAATATCAACGAGGATACCGCCGCGAACGATTTGGACAACTTCTCCGTTGATGATTTCATTTGCTTCTTTGAGTTTTTTGAGTTCTTGCCAAGCATAGAACAGGTCAACTTTTCTTCTTGAAAGAATAAACTTGCCGTTTTCGTCTGGTTCGGAAATTACCAAAAATTCGTATTCCTTACCTTTTTCCAAAACTTCTTCAGCTTTTTTATTATCATTGGATACTTCTTTGTTAGGTACAACAGCGGCAGATTTTCCTCCGATATCTACAACTGCACCTTCCGAGTCATATCCGTAAACTGTTCCTTTTACTAAATCGCCTGATTTAAAAGAATGTTCGTACTTCGCGAGTAATTCTTCGAAATCGGCATCACTTACTGCTTTTGTCATTATTTTTGCTCCTAGTACTGTGAAAACAATTTTTTCATGCGAATTATAGCATATATTCGACACTTTATCAAGTTTTTTTAGTATAAAACCCCCTTATGACAAGTCTTTATAGTGGTTTGAGTGGTATAGTGCGGAAATATATTCTGAACTTTCGGCATTATGTATTACATTTTTCTCTCTTGAGGGAGAGGGAAAACTATGTTAGTATGGTTAAAAAGAGGGGTTGTTATGGCAGACAGAATAATAATATTTTCAGGTAAACAATATTCGGGAAAAGATACGGCAGGCAAGATATTCTTAGAGGAGCTGCCGGAGTTCCACAGATGTGCTATGGGAGATATTATTAAGTTTGAGTACGGGAAACAGCATAACCTTACATACGAAGAAATTGAGAAAAATAAGGCTCAGTACAGAGCGGGACTTATTGAACTCGGAAATTGGGGCAGAGCCCAGTCGCCCGATTATTGGCTGGATAAAATTGTTCAGTCAGAGGGAAACATTATTGTCACGGATGTAAGGGTTCAGCACGAATATGATGTATTCAAAAAGGCAGGTGCAATAGCTGTCAGGATAGAGACAGACAGAAATGTCCGCGCACAAAGAGGGGAATTGGTCGGAGAAAATGATGTTACCGAAGTCGGGCTTGATCATATAACAAATTGGGATTATGTCATTCATAATAATTCAGATTACGAAACCTTCAAGAAAAAGGTATTGGGGGTTATCGGGCAGATAAAAATGTTGTAACGGTTTCCCGCTTAAAACTCAGAACAGTTGTAAAACATAATTAAATCAGATATAATCATTTTATGGTCAAGAAAAAAATAGATGAAAAATTAGCAGCTAAAATAAAGAAGAAGAGTATAAAGCAAAGGCACCATACCCAGTTTTATTATTCTTTTCTTACGATAATTCTGCTGATATGTCTTGTCCAGATGTCAATAAGTGCTTTGCTGAACATAACTAAGGTTGTTGCTTATCACGGTAAGATTTCCACTCTGGAGTCAAAACAGATAGCTGCTGAGGCAAGAAATGCCGAGCTGAAGAAGGATATTAAAAACTTTTCAACAACGGCAACTATGGAATCTATTGCAAGAAACAACCTGAAAATGGCGGGGAAAGACGAGGTTCTTGTTATTGTAAACAAGCCGCAGGCAACAGAACCTGACAAAAAGTCTAAACACAAAAAAAGCGGACATAAAAAATAATGAAAAAATCTATGATAGAGGCCTTTGAGTTAAAACGAAAAGGTTATTATAAACAGGCTATAGAGATTTATTACAAACTGCTGTCTAAAGAAAACGACAATGTCGAAATATTGTCTGAACTGGCAGATTTGTACTATTTGCTTCACAACAACGAAAGAGCTAAACATTATGTATCAAAGGCTTTTGATATTGTTCCGCGCCACGTTGGCTGTATGAATGTTTTGAAAAATATATATCTTTTCGAAAAAGATTATGAACAGGCGGAAGATATTGCAAAAGAAATTTACGACATAACTCAGTCGGAAAGCGATTTGCCTGAATTGCTGAAGATATTGGAAATGAGGGGGAAATATGAGGATATTACCCTGTATTCCAATGATGTCAGCTGTCCGAAATGTATGTATATGATGGCAAATGCGTATTACAAACTGAAGAATTATGAAAAGGCAACTGAGCTTCTGAAAAAGGTTGAGGCAGATGTTGATACGGAAAAATCTGATAATGAGCAGGTGTTGATACTGCTTGCTAATATATATCACGATCAGAATGATACAGAAAAAACAAAAGAGGTTTTTAAAAAATTGGAAATGAACAATGTAGAAACGGCAGAAGGTCTGAACTTTGTAGGTTTGGACAAGTTAGACGGATTAAAGACTGATGAGGCAATTGAATACTTCAGCAAAGCGATAGAGTTGGATGATAAAACAGCAAAGTACCACTATAATATGGGACAGGCTTATTTTCTGAAGGGTTGGTTCGAGGAAGCAGAAAAATGTTTTAATACGGCAATTTGTCTTGACCCGATGGAGGAAAGATATCATTATTCACTTGCCTATTTGTTCTATAAATCAGGTGATTTTAATGCTGCCGAGGCACATCTTAACCCTGAATATTTTGATTCAAAGGTGCTTCTTCAGGTTATCAAATCTGAAAAAGGCGATTTGGCTGCACCAAAGGCAGAGTTAGAAAAAATGCTTAAAGAGTACCCTGATAACGAAACGATTTTGTATTCTCTGGCAAAAATATATTACAACCTAGATTTATATAAACAGGCAAAAACAAGGATAGAGGATACTCTGAAGGTTAATCCAAAACCGTTTGAATATCAGACATTCTATGTTCGCCTATTACTTAAACTTGATATGACGGCTGATGCTGAAGCAAAAATTAATGAAATGCTTGAGAAATATCCGAAGTTCTATTATGCAAAAGTTTTAGAGGCAGAGTTATATCTTGCAAAGAAAGAGTACGACGATTTGTTTGAAACCGCTCAGGAATTAATAGAGTTAGACATTAACCATTATGAGGGTTACTACTACAACGCTCTTGCTCTGTTTGAAAAAGAGGATGTAAATTTTGCAATAGAAAGCCTTAAGAAGGCAATATCACTTGATGTTATGAATGCTGATTTGTATGTAAAAATGAGCGAATTTTATCAGGCTATCGGACGATATGAAGATGCTTTCGCATACATTAAAGAGGCAAGTGATATTGACAAATCTGCAAAAAATCAAGAGTTGTATATGCAGCTTGCAGGAATTTTGAGAAGAAAAGGAATATCTCAAGACCAGGTTTGAGGAAATATTCTAAAAAATTTCCGCTTGCAATTTTGGCTTAATTATATTAAGATATGTTTATAAATTTTAAGATATCTAAAAAAAAATCAATATTTTGTAATATAAACAATAAGACATAAAGGATGGTAAAATGGCTGAAAACGAAGAAGTTCTTGAAGAATCAAACCGCCAAAAAATCTTGGTTGCGGACGATGAAGCAAGTATCAGAAGAATTTTAGAAACCCGTTTAAAAATGGTCGGCTATGATGTTGTTGTAGCTGAAGACGGTGAAGAAGCAGTAGAGTTGTTCAATAAAGAAAATCCTGATTTGGTAGTACTAGATGTTATGATGCCAAAAATGGACGGTTATGGTGTAACAAGAGAAATCAGAAGAACATCTGATGTTCCTATCATTATTCTTACAGCACTTGGTGATGTATCTGAAAGAATTACCGGATTGGAATTGGGTGCTGATGATTATGTTATTAAGCCATTCAGCCCTAAAGAATTGGAAGCTCGTGTTAAAGCTGTATTAAGAAGAACAGGCGACAAAGGTGTTGTTGTTCCTGCAGGCGGTAAAGCTATTGCGAAAAACGTTATTACAACCGGTAATATCAAAATTGATACAGCAAGAAGACAAGTTTACAGAAAGAACGAAAGAATTCGTTTGACAGGCATGGAATTCAGCTTGTTAGAATTGTTAGTTAATAATTCAGGTCAGGCTTATTCAAGAAATGAAATATTGCAGCACGTTTGGTCATACCCTGCTGATCACAGAATTGATACTCGTGTAGTTGATGTTCACATTTCAAGACTTCGTTCTAAATTAGAAACAGACCCGACTAACCCTGAGTTGATTTTGACAGCTCGTGGTATCGGATATATGTTCCAAAGAATTAATTAGTTAAAAATAACTTAAAAAATAACCACTCAGTTGAGTGGTTATTTTTTTGCAAAAAAAAAGCGACTGAAAAATCAGACGCTAAACTAAGTTAGTGGGAATTAAGTTGAGTTAAGTTAAGTTGTTTTTTTGTATAAACCTAAGTTAAATCTTTGCATATTGTTCATTGCCATAATACGCATTTCTTCAAACAATACCTCGGATTTGTCTTCTGAAGCATCCATTTTCTTTAAATCTTCAGAAATTTCATTTGCTTTTGAATTGATGTCATAAGTGTTTAATACTGACATTTTACTCTCTCTGCCTCTTGTTTATTTAGTGTTTGCTTATCGCTTACATATATATAAAGTATATAAAAAGTCGCCAATTTCAGAGAGGATATTTTTCGTTACATTACTTAATAACAATTCCGAAAACTCAGATATAATACAAAAAATACTTTATTAAACTTATTAACTTATATATACGCCATGGATGTTGCAGTAGGATCTGGCATGTATTTTGTTGGTATCAGAGCAGTTTTTCATGACAGTTTTTTCTTCCGGTTGAAGGAATTTGATACAAGCTTCTGTCTTATCATTCGATATGCTTTGAAGGAAAACGATATGGTGTTCCTTGCTCATTGGGTGGTTTGGGACTGAGATAATTCTTTCCCTTCCGTCGGTTTCGATTACGGGTGTGTGTGTTTTCGTCAGTTCGGGGCTGTTTTTTGTGTCGTTTTTGTTTTCAAGTTTTTCCATTTCTTCGCCGCAACAGACAGGATGACCGTCACCTGAAACCAATATTTCAATAACGTTCCCGCAAATACTGCATTTGTAAAGTTCAAATCTGTTCGTCATAAGTAGTCCTTTCTTAAATCATAATTTACCCCCTTCATCAATAAATACCATTGCCGACCATGGCGATTTATGATATTCTTAAAGTATGCAGGATTACGGTTCGGAAGCAGAACGCCACGAGGCGGAGTATAAAGAAATTTTTACGGAAGCGGCTAAGGTTATCAGGCACGAAATAGAAAAATTCAGGCCTGATTATGACTGTGCCACATGTACTATTCCGTGTGATATTGAGAAACCGGATATTTTTTCGATATTTCCTCCGCGTTGTCCTTATGCTGCTTGGCAGATAAAATCGCTTTCTTTTTTAACCAACGAATATAAAGCGAAACTGCTTGCAAGCAAGCGAAATATTATGACAAAAAAATCAGAGTATTCCTGCCTGCAATGTGGGATGTGCTGTAAGCTTGCCGTTAGCGGATATTCACCGGTACAGCTGAAACAACGTGCAATAAGAGGGGATAAGTTTGCAAGAGAATTCCTTTCAATCTATGTCCCTTATGAGTCGGAAGAAATTGCTGAGGCTATCTGCCCGGATTATTATAATAAATTAAAAGAGCTTATGGATACGGACGAAAGGCTTTATTTCTATTATTGCAGCAAGCTCGGGGCTGATGATAAATGTACAATTTATGAGAACAGACCTGATATATGCAAAGATTATCCGCTTACACCGCTTAAGATACTTCCTGACGGCTGCGGTTTCCTGCCTTGGCATAACGCGGTTAATAAATTGGCTATGTCTATAAAGGCAAGAGAAGATTTGATTGCCTACTATAAGGATAAAATAGGTTAAATAGTATTAAAATTTGTTAGTTTTTTAAGAGATTTTATGCTATACTGTGTTGCACAAATATAACATTCAGAGGGTCTAATGGATAACACTATCGCGAAATACAGAGATGAAAATAAACAGATATCTCTCACCGGTGCAAGAGTTTTGGTTATGCTGGCAGCCCTAATGGAATCCCCGAAAAATTTTGAAGAAATTCGAGATTTCATGATCGAATGTAACGTTATGGATAAGGAATATTCAGTCGATACGGTAAGAATAGATATCAATACCCTTAAGGCTATTGGTTGTGAAATTTCAAAGGCAACAAAGCGAAACAATCATAAGTATGCGCTTAAATCTCATCCTTTCAGGTTAAATACAAACACAGCAGAGATTAATGCCCTGCAAAAAGTTTATGACAAAATGCTGAAAACTATGCAGGCTGATAAAATTTTGCTGTTTCACGAACTGCTTTTGAAAATAGCGTCACTTGTTGATGATGAAACCCTGAAAGAGCAAATCATAGGGATATCCGTTTTGAAACAGGAAAACATTCCTACACTTAAAGACCTGATAGAAAAATGTAAAAAACACAACAGGGTAACCCTTGAGTATCAGACTCCGTACTCTGATTCTCAGGTCTATGATATTACTATTGAAAAACTTGGTATAAGAAACAGAAAACTCTATGTATATTGTTATAATCATTCAACCGAAAAAAGAATGTTTCTTAATGCGTCCAGAATAAAGGCAGTCGTAAACTCTCTGTTTAACCGTGATTTGGTCTTTTTGAATGATAAGAGGGTTAAGTATTCACTGAAGAATTACAGCAACTATGTATTAGAGGATAACGAGGTTATTCTTGAACACAACGGTGATACTGCCGTTATAGAGGGCAGGTATTTTAATGAGTTTATAGCAATACAGAGGGTTCTGAGCTTTGCGGGGGCTTGTACCGTTATAGAGCCTGACAATTTTAAGGCTTTAATTATTAAAAAATTAAAAGAAATGAGGTCGGTCTATGAATAGTGTTCGTAAGGTTAATGAGGCTTCCTACCGCGTATTGAGAACGCTGTTATACCTGTTTGAAAAAGATTTATCTATGAAAGAACTTGTTGATGTAATGGTTCAGAATGTTGATCCGACCTTCAATAATTTTGTTGCCAGCAAGTATATCAACACCTGCAAGTCTTGCGGTATTGATATTCAGAAAGTTAACGGTAAATATGCGCTGATAAATATTCCGTTTAGCGGGAAATTCCCTGACATAATGAATGAATTATTGTTTGAAATCAAACAGGTCAGTGAAACACTGAAACCAGAAAAAACAACTCAGATAGTAAGCAACCTTTTTGAAAAACTGCATATAACGTATTTCAAATCGGAATTTGGACTTAAATCAAGTATTAATAAACGAATAATCAAAACCTTCGAAAAGGCGCTGGCTGTTGATTCACAAATAGATGTAATATATGAAAACGGCGAAATTGTCCGCTGTAAGCCTCTTGAATTGAGCACAAAAGATAAAAAAATAATCTTTAAGATCAAAAAAGAAAACGATAGTATTGATATTCTGCCTGATGACGTCATAGATATTGAGGTTTATGATAAAAATGCCAAAAAGGTCAAGTTAGAACAAAATGTTGTTATCTATGAACTCAAAGGTAGATTGGCAAAAAGGTATCAGCTCCGGGAGAACGAACAGATTATAAAGTATAAAGCGAACGGTTCTATCGTTATTTCAAACAAATATGAGGACAGAACCGAACTTCTTCACAGGCTGATGAGATACGATTCCTTATGCAAGGTTCTGAAGCCGACAGAGTGTGCTGAAGAAATAAAGAGCATGATTAATGCATCTTTGAGCAATTATGGACTCTAAAATCTTATAAATTTCGGATAAATGTAATCGATTTTCGCCATTTCCCCCAAATTAATTTACAAAATTTTACATTTAAAATCATGCCGAAATTTTGGCTTTTTGTAATATCCCGAACATATTGATTTTAAAAAGTTTCCATTATTTTTAAAACAATAATAAAATAAGGGCATTGTTTAAAAAACAATCAATTTTTGTATTAATATTTACTTTATATTTCCCGAAACACTGGCAAATTTTATGTTTTGGGACTTTAAAATAAATATAAAGATTGCTATAATCTCTAATGTAAATGATTAGTATGTGTATTTTATGATAAGTCGAATTAGTTCAAACGATAATTTTAATACAAGAATCAACAACCCAAATTCCAACAAAAGACAAGATAACAGTCCAAATTTTGGTGGCGGGCTGATTGATGCAACTGTAAAGGGGATTCAGAAATGTGAAAAGAACCCTATGTTAAATGTTGCAATCATTGACCTGGCTACCGCTATTATCCCTAGAAGTATATGGGAATCATTTACAAATATTTTTGCCGGTTTTGAAGCTTTCAGAAGAGAATCCTCAGGTTTAATAGTAAACTGTCTTATCCCGGGTTTTGTCGCACTGGGTGCTGCTAAACTTGTAAACAAATCTATTATGGGTGAAAAGGCAGACTTATCAGGCTGCTGGGCAGGAAACGATGCAATAGATACTGTTTCAGAGTATTACAAGAAAGCTCCTGAAACAGAGGCTTATCAGGAAGGTCTTGCTAAGTATAAAGATACAAAGAGAGCAAGAGTTTATGCTACTCATTACAATATGCTTAACGAAGCTTCAGGAATTGACGGTAACGTAAGAAAAGTATTTAAAGATGTCGAAGGTCTGAAGGTTTCTGATGCTGCAGAAAAACTTACGGATGCAACTTTTGAAGAAATAAAAGGTTTATCCTTCAAAGAAAGATTACAGGCTGTGGGTAAGAGCATAAAAGGAATGTTCTCAAAGACAAGAACAGCAAAACCTGTGAGCCTTGTAGATCAGGCGTTTGAATCTGTTTCTTCAAAAACTCATATTGCTGAAAACGTCAAGTTTGGAAGTGCGGAAAAGGGTGTAACATCTGATCTTAAATCAGCTATGAAGAACTCTACCACAATGATGAGAGGTATGATAGCTGACGGTGCGGAATCTGCTGAAGAAATTACTAAATTTGCAGGTAAAGCAAAGAAACTCGTAAAATCTAAAGGTATTATTGCGATGGCTGTTATCTTACCGGTAGCCGCATCTATGCAGTATATTAACAGATGGATAACGTCCAAAATGTCAGGTGTTAAGGGCGCACCTATATATGATGATTACGCAGCAAAGAAAGAAAATCAGCCTGTAAAAACTCCTGAACAGGAAAAGGCCGACAAAAAAGCGTTAATAAAACAAAAAATTATATCAGTAGGTTCAATGGTAGGTGTTGCCTGTTTATCTATGATGAAACTTCCTAACAAAGAAATGCTCAAGAGTATTTTTGAGTTTAAAGGTCAGTTCCCTACAATGGATCAGGCAAGAGCTATCTCAACAGTAACCTTCGGTTCACGTATGGCAGTTGCTGACGACAAGAACGAACTTGCAGAAGCTACTACAAGAGATATTGTTACCTTCAGTAGTATGTACTTCCTCGGTGACTATGCGGCTAAAGGTTATGCATCTTATCTGGAAAACACAAAGGGTGCAAAATTACTGAACAGAAAGAAACCGCCGAAAGAAGGCGATAACATATTTAAACGATTTGGAAACTGGGTTGTTAATACTCACTTGAAATCATCAGATGAATTGGTTTCTGACAGCGTCAGAAGTCTTGAAGAAATGAAACACTTAAGAGCTAAATGCCAAATGGTTAACTTAGGTTCTTCATTGCTCGTACTCGGCTTGTTAGTTCCGGTCTTTACCAGATTAAAGACAGAAAAAAATCATAAAAAAGAATTATTAGCCCAGGGTGCAGGGGTAAATGCAGGGGTAAATGCAGGGGTAAATGCAGGGGTAAACTCAGGGGTAAATAATGGTGTTGATGTAAAAAGTACACCAAATGTTACGCAAAATGTAACAATTTCCCAAAACCATGGCAATAATTATTTTTCAGCCTCTTTAGATAAACTGAAAACAGATGCTGAGAAAAATAAAACATTCCAATCATTCCAATCATTCAAACAGGTAGTAGAAAGTAAAACGCATGAAGGTTAGTTTATCTCAAAACATTCAACAACAACAATTAAACAGACCTAACACAAAACCTCAAAATCAAAATAATAACAAAAATGTTTCTTTTAAAGGTGCAGGTGTTACGGCGATATTGGATTATCTTGCTACTAATCCTGTATGGGGTGCTACCGCAACAGATGTCGGCTTTATGGGTACTCCGACAACTGCTACAGAAATTATCAGAAGAGGCTGGGGTTACGGTTTTGAGGCCGGTTTCAGAGAATATACTTCAACTTTAAACGACGCTTCTGTCGGTCTGTACGGCTTGGGTGCAGGTACAATTTTGGCAGGTACTTTGGCTAAGAGTGGTATTACAAACCCGCAGAGAATCTTTGCTTCAAACGAATCAGTTGATGTTCACTCATCTTTATGGAAAGCAAACGGCGGAAATGTAGAGAATTATATTAACAGCTATGTTGACAGCATTAAAGGTTTTAACCCGACTAGTCCTAAGGCTGACGCAAACGGCTATGTAGGCGTTGCAGAAGAATGCAGACAGGGCATTGTTGACGATATGAAGATCCTTGCTAATCAAAAGCTTAACAAGCAGGACATAATCAAAGTTACTCAGAGATTAAACGCAAAGCTCGTTGAAGCAACTGGTGCAGAATCTGAACTTTTGCTCAAACACGGTGATAAATCAGTTGCATCTACAGTTACAACCGTAACCGATGATTTTTACAGAATGACAAGAGCACTGAAAGAAACCGGCGAAGTTTCAAACGTTGATAAATTTGTATCAGCATTAAAGAAATTCGGCAAAGGTAGAGCTCTACTCGGTTTAGGTACCGCAATGGCTATTTCTACCTGTTTTCAGCCTATAAACGTATGGATGACTAAAAAGAGAACAGGTTCAACAGGTTTTGGCGGTGATGAAACAAGAACAAAAGATAACTCAGCATCCTTCAAGGCTAAAAAATTAGCATCTATGGGACTTATGGGCGGTATTATGCTGGCTACTCTTAAAGCTAAACCGTCACAATTCCTCGACAGAATGTTATTCAAAGGCACTGCTCCTACTATTGACCAGTTTAAAGGTTTATACGGTACAACAATTCTTTCAAGAATGTGGATGGGCAGAGATAATGACGAACTCAGGGAAATTGATATCAAGAGTATCTTAGGTTACCTGAACTGGTTAGTTCTCGGAAACTTTGTAGAAAAAGGCGTTATTATGGCTAAGGAAGACAAGGCTAATCCACTTCTGAGATATAACAAAGAAAATTCTAAAAACGGCTTCTTGTACAAACACTTTGGCGAAAAAGTCGACAAATTCTTCAACAGCAACATCACTTCACGCAGAGAAATCGTTACTGAAGCTCTCCAGAAAGAAGGCATATCAGTTTTGAACAGTGACGGTTCTGCTAAGAAGATGAAACAATTATTAAAAGATTTTGAAACAATCACAAATCCTATAGCTAAAAAGAACCTGAAACTCAAAACTATGGCACAGCTTGCAGGTTATGCATATTCAGGTATCGTGTTAGGTGCAGGTGTTCCTTACCTCAATATATCTATTACAAACCACGTAACAGCTAAACGTCAGGCTAAGGAACGTCACGCTAAGGCTGTGGAAATGGCAGAAAAGACTTTCTTTGAAAATGATATTAAAAACACATCATTTGCAGAGATTAAAAAGGAATATCAAAAATCAGCATAAAGGGATAAATTAAATTATAAATATTGGAATGTTTATAATCGGAGTCAAATGACTCCTTTTTTTTGCGGATTTCCGGTAGTGAGAAGCGAAATTCGTAAGAGCATATCGGGCAAATATAATGCTAAAATTTGCATTCAAAACGTCAAAAACTTGCGCAAAAAATGCTAAATAATAGGTAGAACTCAACCTATTTTGTTTTCGGGGAAATTTTTTTTAAATCACTCAAATTTATAGCAGGTTTTAATCTTTTACCCTGTTTTTGCTAATGTGAGTCATCAGGTTTACAAAGAGTTGCTTGTATTCGGCTTCCTCTTCAGGTTTTTTCTCTATATGGTCAGCGGTCACATTGGTAAACAGGTCTATGAACTCATCAACCGTATAAATATTGACTTTATCCTGATCGTAGCCTATGCTGATACTGTCAATTTTGCCGTCTTTTTTGTTGAAACCGACAAAATTAACGCTGTTTGTCCAGTAATCGTCTTCAACCAGGTCGTCTGTTATATTTTTATAATTAACTCTGTCTAATAATTTAACTATTTTTTCTTTTTGCAGCTCTTGTTCGTTATTCATTGAATTACCTTTAACAAACTCATCATCAGGTATTGTAAAATTAGGTTTTACTTTTCCCTGTTTCTGAGGATTATACATATTTATAATTTTTCCAATTTCGATTTTAGTCATTTATTTACCTTTTATTATATACTATTTTTCATTATTAATAAATTTATTTTAACTGGTTTTTGTGAAAACGAATCCTGACAAGTCAGGTATTTGTTCGGCAACGCACCCTATTTCCGTCAGAAATTCGGGATAAACAGGATACATCGTGTTCAGGGACAGCCCTGCCTCTGTTTTGCTGAAACCTGCCCAATAATACGTTCCGTCCTGCTTAAAGATATAAGCAGCGGTTTCAGTTGATCCGTTCTGAACCCTGTATCCCGGGATACCTCCGTTCTTTTGTCCTTCCCGCAGGGTATTCATTGCCTTTGTGAGTTTTTCTTTCGGTACGGCTGTCTTAGGGTTGCTCAGGTAGGCTTCGGTAATATGGCCGTCTTTATCTTTAAAGGTGTATTTTTGTTTGTATATTTCAACACCGCCTTTTTCGCTCTTTATCAGGCTTAATTTGACGTCGGATATGTTATCGTAATTTGCACCGTTGCTTGATTTTAATTTCCGTATGGTATCGCCGAAGGACACTACAATATTCCCGTCAGCATCTATGTCAACGGCTTTAACGTCAAAGGTATTGTCCCCCAGATAATCTTTTACGCTTCTCTTGACGTTTTCGGCGCCGTTTTTATTAAGAATATTTTTATGTATTTTTGTACCTTTTGATGATAATTCAACCGTTTTAAGCAGATTATCCCCTCCTGTAAGCCGTACTGTTCCGTTTTCAGACAGAGTTCCTCTCAATGGTGTTCCGTCAAGGAGTTCTGCCGTAAATTCAATCTCGTTCGCGCTGTTCGGAACGTCCTTGACCGCAACATTTTTCAATCGCATTGTTGAATTATTTTCACTGAAACTTTTACTTATTTCTATTCCAAGATTTTTTGACATCTTGTCTAAATGTTTGTTTATGGATGTTTCAATAGTATCCCTCAGCCCTGAATAGAGTTCGGAAGCGTGTCCGCCTGATACCCCGTCTGATGCATTTATTTTTATTTTGGTTATATGAGCTTCGCATTTATCAATACTTGCAGGATTAACATTATTGATAGGTTCACCTTTTGGCGGCATATCAATAACGGTTACGCGTTGAGTTTGCGCTCTTTCGGCAAGTACATTATCCAGATTTTGTACGTTTTCTGCCACTTCCGACTCTGCCGTCGTTTGCGGTTTTGTATTTGTTGTTTTGCCTGATTTGGTTGCCCCTTTTGTTCCTATTCCCGGCGGTTCCGTTGTCGGTGCTTTTCTTATAATTTTGCCTGCCGATTTACACCCTATAAAGGCAAGGGTGCCCTCAGTCAGACCTGAACCTATGTTACGGAAGGCCTGTTCGGCTTCTGCATCTGTTTCGGCCTCGTGTGCATCCACTACAGCACTTCCTATATGATAGGCCGATAACCCCATAAATCCTGCTGATATAACCCCAAGTGTAGAGAAGGCTGTTCCTGCTATAACTATTTCAGGCGCTAATATACACGCGGCTGCGATACCCGCACCTATAAGAACAGTCTTTAAAGTGTTTCCAAGACTGAAATCTCCGTTTTCGTCACAAAACATACCCTTGAAGAAATCGCCGATTCCTTTGCCAATGTTTTTAAGAGCATTGGTAAAACTGATAGAACCGTCATCTGCCCCGTCTTCAGGCAGTTTACCTTCTGTAATAAAGCTGTCTTCCTGTTTTAATGAATTATCAGAAAATACATTTGTACTATATTCCGTATTTTGCAAACGGGAATTACCCCCTGATGGGGCCAAATAATAACCATTATAAAGATTTTGGCTAATCCTTAAATTTTCCATGACAAAATATCTCTAATAATTCCCGTATTTATTAAAAGTATTTCTTTTTACCGTAATTGCTTTTTTTAAGAAAAATGTTTACATTTTTTATGCTAAAATTAGAAGAGAGGGCAGATAATATGGAAAAGATAAACAGATATATTGAGCACACTTTGCTTAAACAGGATGCAGGAAAAGACGATTTTGAAAAGTTATATGCTGAGGCTGTTGAAAACCAATTTTTTGGCGTTTGTATTAACCCTGCATACGTAAAAGATGCTGCGGAAAAAGTAAAAAGATACGGGGTAAAAGTTGTTACTGTAATCGGTTTCCCGCTTGGTGCAAATACGACTGAGGTCAAAGTTTTTGAAACCCAAAAAGCACTTGCTGACGGGGCTGATGAAATAGATATGGTAATAAACGTATCAAAATTAAAAGACAAAGACTACGATTATGTCATAAACGATATAAAATCTGTTAAAAATGCCTGCCCGAATAATAATCTGAAGGTTATACTTGAAACAGATTTATTAACAAAAGATGAAATAGGCACAGCATGTGAATTATGTATAAAAGCAGGTGCTGATTTGGTTAAAACATCGACAGGCTTTGTAAAAGGCGGTGTCGGTGCCAAGGTTGAAGATGTAAAACTTATGGCTGAAACGGTAAAATCGCATGGGCTCAGAGTAAAGGCATCTGGCGGTATAAGAGATAAAGAAACCGCAATTGCAATGATAGAGGCGGGTGCAGACAGACTCGGAACAAGTTCGGGTGTTGCAATAGTGCAGGAATAATGAAAGGAATATAAAATGTTAAGAGCAGGTATAGTAGGACTTCCTAATGTAGGTAAATCAACTTTATTCAACGCGTTGACTTCGTCAATGAATGCACAGAGTGCAAACTATCCGTTTTGTACCATTGAGCCTAATGTAGGGGTTGTTACCGTACCTGATGACAGACTGGAAATACTTGCAAAATTATGTAAAACGAACAATATTATCCCGACAGCAATAGAATTTGTTGATATTGCGGGACTTGTTAAAGGTGCAAGCAAGGGTGAAGGACTCGGAAACCAGTTTTTGCACAACATAAGAGAGGTTGATGCAATTATTCAGGTTGTAAGATGTTTTGATGATGAGAATATCGTAAGAGAAAACAAGGTTGATCCTCTAAGCGATATCGAAATCATCAATACAGAGCTTATTCTTGCAGATTTGGCATCTATTGAAAAACGTCAGGCAAGAATTTTAAAACAGGTTAAATCAGGGGATAAACTTGCAGTTCTTGAAGACAAGGTTCTAAAAAAAGTTTCCGATCTGCTTTCTGAAGGTTCATTTATCAACCCTGAAGATTATTTTGATGAAGAAGAAATGGGTGTTCTGAAACAAATGAATCTTATGTCAGTAAAACCTGTAATCTATTGTGCAAACGTTGCTGAAAACGATTTGCAGTCAGGTAACGAATATACAAAACTGGTTGCAAAATATGCGTCAGAACACAATGCAAAAACGGTTATAATATCCGCAAAAATAGAAGAAGAACTTGTTGCACTCGGTAAGGAAGAGGCAAAAGAGTATCTGGCTGATTTAGGTGTCGAAGACAGCGGTATTGATAAAATGATTAAATCAGTATATTCACTTTTAAAATTGCTCACCTTTATAACAGCAGGGGAAAAGGAAGTCAGAGCATGGACGGTCAAAGAGGGTACAAAAGCACCTCAGGCTGCGGGTGTTATCCATACAGATTTTGAAAAAGGTTTCATAAGAGCCGAGATTACCCCATATAAAGATTTTGTAGAACTCGGTTCATATCCTGCCTGCAAGGATAAAGGGGTTACCCGTATAGAGGGCAAAGAATACGTTATCCAGGACGGCGATCTCGTTCACTTCAGATTTAATGTCTAGCGGTTCTTAATTTATAGGGATACTTACGATGACGTTTAAAGATTTATTTCCGTCCATATCCCATATATTGTTAGGTTTGCCTATATTTATGTTTTGCTGTAATTCGGCAGATACGGATACTCCGCCTCTGAAATTGTGTGTATAACCTACCCAGGCACCTGTTTTGTGGCCCCATTCTCCGTTTGAATATTTTGATGTAAAATGTGCCGCTCCGTATATTGAATTATTGTTGTTGAATGCGTGGCTTCCGCCAAAGGTTACTCTGTATTGTTCAGCTCCGTCTATCTCTCTGAATCTTACCTGTGCATTGAGATTATGCCCGAGGTTTTGTTTGTATTTTACTTCCAGAGCAGGATTTACATTTGATGCACCGTCAGTCCCGATTGTCCAGTCTGCTCCGGCTCCGATAGACAGGTTTGAACCCTGACCGAGTTTCAGATTTATCCCGCCAAGAGTTAAATTTTCATTACTACCGTCAAATGAATAATAATTTGAGTTTGAAATATATCCTGATACCGGTGACGGCATAACAATTCTCCCAATATTAATCCCCGCACATATATAAAGTATTTTTCTGTTTAAAAATTGCCCAAAAAAAGCGGGTAGTTTAAATAGCTACCCGCTTTTTTTATAAAAAAGTTGTTTTATTTGCTTAATTTACTGAAATCAGCCATTAAATCGTAGTACCCTCTGAGCAGTGTCAGCAGGCCTATTCTGTTGTTTTTGATGTTTTCGTCTTTATCCATAACAAGAACCTTGTCAAAGAACGCATCAACCTTTGAATTAAGCCCGATTAACTGGTTAAGATAAGCAGAATAATCACTCAATTCCTCAAGAGATTTTACGGCTGAATACAGATTTCTTTCTTCGTCTGTCTGGAACAGGTCTTCATCAATAATATCGAAAGAGCTGTCTTTCAGTATTCTTATTACACGGTTTGCATTTTCGACTGTCATAGGGCTGTCGAATTGTGACAGAGCCTGAACACGTTTGATGTAATCAGAGAGTTTTTCCAGAGGGTTACCGATAAGGCAAGCCTCTAAAATATCTTTCTTGTAACTGTCTGCAAGGAAGATAGTTAATCTTTGGATAATAAACTCTTCAACGTCAGCCTGACAGTTTGTTTCGACAGGCAGAAGTTCAATAGCTGATTTAATCAACTCTGTTATGTTTATTTCAAGATTATTTTCAATAATAGTCTTAATGATACCAAGTGCCGCACGTCTTACCCCGAGTGGATCTGATGACCCTGTCGGTTTTTTGCCTGATGCAAATACTGCGCAGATATTGTCGATTTTATCGGATATACCGACCACCTGTCCTTCAATACCTGATGCAAGTTCGCTATCGGCGTTGAGCGGGAAGTAGTGTTCTTTGACACCCTGTACTACGGCATCATTTTCGCCTGAAATTCTTGCGTAATCAGAACCGATAAACCCTTGTAATTCGGTAAACTCAAACACAAGATTTGTTGCCAAATCAGCCTTACACAGGTAAGCGGTACGAATTATGTTTGTATCGTTTATCCCGAGTTCTTCGGCGATTTGCTTAGATAACTTGATAAGTCTTTGGGTCTTGTCATATACAGAGCCCATACCTTTTTGGAAGGTCATTCCCTTGAGGTTTTCGACGTATTCTTCAAGTTTCTTCTTAGTATCGTTTTTAACGAAGAAGACGGCATCATCAAGTCTTGCCTTGATAACTCTCAGGTTCCCCGCTTTAATATTTTCAAAATCGTTTCCGATATAGTTTGCGATTGTTATAAAGTTATTGGTTAATTTACCGTCTTTAAACAGTGCAAAATATCTCTGATGTGATTCCATAACTGTAATAGTAACTTCGTCAGGGATATTCAGATATTCCTCGTCAAAATTACAGATAACCGCAACAGGCCATTCGCAGATGTTTGTGACCTCTTCTAATAAATCATCGGAAATACGTGTTGTTGCACCGATTTCAGATGCCTTTGCGTTTGCAATTTCAATAATTTTATTACGTCTTTCTTCCGGATCAACTATTACATAGCCTTCTTTCAATTTGTTCTTATATTCGTCAGGGTTGTTTATCTCAACAACACCTTCGTAAGAACGGTGTCCTCTTGATATTTTTGAGGATTCGATATCAAGAATTTTAATTTTAAGTTCTTCGTTATTGTATATTGAAACAAGCCATCTTATAGGTCTTGAGAACTTTTCTTCGTGGTCAGCCCATCTCATAAAGTGTGAGCCCTGAAGTTTCAGTACAATATTTGGTATATTTTCAACCAAAACATCTTTTGTTGATTTACCCTTGACTTCTATCTTTGCCATTACGTAGTCATCTTCAACGTAAAGGTCATCAGGGGTTAAACCGTTTTTCTTTGCGAAACCTTCGCCTGCTTTTGACAGGTTTCCGTTTTCGTCATACGCAATCTTTTTAATAGGGCCTTTAAAGATTTTTGTTGAATCAGGCTGAGCATCTGCTAACCCGTCAATAATTACTGCAAGTCTTCTCGGGGTTGTTAACACGTTTACGCCCTCAAAGGTGATACCGTTTGCAACCAAAAACTTTTCAAAACTGTCTTTTAACTGTGTCTGAGCCGATGTTATAAACTTGTACGGCAACTCTTCTACACCAATTTCCAATAAATATTTACTCATTCTAAACCTCATTTTTTAACAAGAGTATTATATTACAAACAAACCCGAGTTCAAAATGACTGATGGGTTAAGCAAAAAAAGGCAAAAAAAAAGCCTTTCGCAAGGAAGGCTAAATCTAGAATTAGGAAGGGAATTAGGGTATATAGGTTAAAATAAATTTGTGTGTCTTTTAAATCTTTGTTTTGTAGCTCTCTTGAATATCGCTTACATATATATAAAGTATATACAAAACCTCCGATTTCAGAGAGCGTAATTTTTGTTACAAAACTTAATATCAATGGCCAAAAATCACTTATATCAACGTTTTGCGGAATTGTGTTCCCATTACATTTACCCCTTTAGCCCCTTAATTCTGAGAGTTTTTTATAGAGTTCTATTTCTTTATCTGTAAGATCTTTCGGGATAACTATTTTCATTTTTACTTTAAGGTCGCCGTATTTTGAGTTTTTATCAGGCAGACCAAGCCCTTTGAGCCTTAAAATCTGACCTGTAGATACCATTTTAGGTATCTTGATATTGATTTTACCATGCAGGGTATCTATATCTTTGCTTGCGCCTAATACGGCTTCAGACGGGGTTATTTCAATCTCTTTTGTAAGGGTTGTACCGTCAACCTGATATTCTTTATCCTTTATGTTAACTATAAGGTACATATCCCCTTTCCTGCCGTAAGAATCGGTTCTTCCTTTACCTTTGAGTTTTATTTTCTGACCGTCAACGACGTTTTTAGGTATTTTGATTTTCACGACAGTAGAGGTATTTACGTAACCTGTTCCGCCGCAGTGTGTGCAAAAGCCACCGGGTGGGCACTGCGTACATTTTTCCATATTTGAAAGTTTTACGTTAACAGGTTTATCGTCAAAAATATCTTTTATGGAGATATCGAGGTTCTTTGTAATATCTAATTTTTCGGATTTAGGCGGGCGTTGTTGTTTTTGGGAAGTTCTGCCGGAGCCGAAATCGAATCCGCTGAAATTGCCGTAACTTCCTTTTGTTCCGTATGGGCCTGATTGCCCGCCTGACATAAAATCGCCAAACAGCGAGCTGAAGAAGTCAGAGAATCCGCCCGTACCCTGATTAAAGTTAAAATTAAAGTTATCAAACCCAGGAGGCGGTGTGTATTCTGCTCCGCCCTGCCAATTTGCACCAAGACTGTCATATCTTTGACGTTTTTCCGCATCGCCCAAAACCTCATAGGCCTCGTTTATATCTTTAAACTTAGCCTCGGCTTCAGCCGTTTTGTTTACGTCAGGGTGGTATTTACGTGCAAGTTTTCTGTATGCTGATTTAATTTCCGATGCAGTAGCTTCACGTTTAACCCCTAGTATTTCATAATAGTCTTTATATTGCATGGTTATCTCCTAATTTTAATATAATACAAAATGCCGCCTGTTGTAAAAAACTTAATTATTTTTTAATTATCGATAATAAAAGAAAGGGATCCCTTCTGCAGGAACCCCCTTAATGAGTTAAGTATAGTTAATGTGACCTATGCTACATAGTTTAACTGTTGAGCATTAGGTGTTTCGTGCTCAGATAAGAATCTGAATGTTCTGTACAGTTTGTATCCTAAAGAAGTAATAGGATTAGCATTAACAGAGTCAGCCTTCTGAGCAATAAGTCTTTCTTTTTCGAAATTGACTTTGTTTTGTTGTTGTTGAGAACGCGGTGCGATTACCGTACTATTGTTGGTAGCTGTGAACTTTATATTTTGTATATTATTAACTTTCATTTTAAATCAAACCTCTAAGTTTTTTGTTTTAAGTGTTACTTATACACTTCTTTCATTACTTTTATTATGATACAAGTTCGATTTTTTGTCAAGTGTTATTTTTACACTTTTTCTTAATGGCTTAATATTCAGTAATAATAAGGGTTTTCGATAAAGTGCATTTTGTACACTTATTCGTCGGGCGCAGGTATGTCATGGAAAATAGTCCGCATGGAGGATATTTTACCCAAAAACAAATAAAGCCCGCTCACCGAGCGGGCTTTAAGTATATTTTCTATCCTTATTTGGATAACATCTCAGCTTTTATTGCCTGTCTTTTAAGTTTGTTTGTTGTCGTTTTTGGCAACAATTCGCTTCTTACTATAATTTTTACAGGTCGTTTGTAACTTGCAAGCCTTACAGACAGCTCTTTAACCTCTGCACGTACGGCTTTTTCAAGTTCTTCCTGGGTATTATACTTAGCTTTGAAGTCATCGTTTGGCACGATTATGGTAACGATTTCTTCGCAGCCGTCTTTTTCACCGCCGACACGCTGCATACCGATAACACATACTTCGGCAAAATGCGGACTGTCCCCGAGAACATTTTCTACTTCTTCAGGGAATACTTTCTTCCCGCCTGATAATACAATCATGTTCTTGAGTCGTCCTGTTATATATAAATTCCCGTTTCTGATTTCTGCCTTATCGCCTGTATGGAAGAAACCGTCCTCATCAATAACTGTTTTTGTCAGTTCTTCCTGCTTGTAATAACCTTTCATGACGGAAGGGCCTCTCAATAACAGTTCACCCGTTTCTGCATCTATTTTCGCATCGTATGAATCTAAAATTGGACCGACAGATGTAATATCATAGTTTCTGCTTGGTCTTGCCATAGATGCAACCGGACTGGTTTCTGATAGTCCGTAACCCTGATATACTCTTACGCCGATTCTGTCAAAATATTCACCTACAGCCACATCAAGCGGTGCCCCACCGGAAATACAGCCGTATAATTCTGCGCCAAACATCTTGTGCACTGATTTGAAGAAGACTCTTCTGCAAACTCTAGGCATGAATCTTGCAATATAGTATCTAAGCTTGAAGAAGAACTGATATACAGTAGTTTTCTTACGTATATCAGATTCTGCAGAAGTCTTTAACAACTTCAAAAATGCAGGAACCGTAACCAAAAATTTGATTTTCTTTTCAGCCATGACTTCCAATATATCTTTTGGTTTAAGACTTTTTGTATAGTATATTGTATAGCCATTGATTAACATTGCAAAAAAGCCGACAGTCATCTCAAATAAATGGTTCATTGGTAGTATTGATAATAATCTCACTTCTTCGTTAGGCATTATTTTTTTGAATACCGGTCTTAAATCATACATCTGGGTAAGAATGTTCTTATATGTGGTTTGTACGCCCTTAGGTGCGCCGGTTGTACCCGATGTATAGATAATGAATGCAGTCGCACTCAGTGGTCTTCTTCTCCATTTTGCCTGATAGTTTTCAGGGATGGAATAAAGGCTTGGAATGTCTTTGTTATCTAACAATGCAGCATCCATCAATATAATGTGTTTTATTGACGGAACTCTTTTCTGAACCTCTCTTGCTTTTTCAAGATTAGCACCTGAACACAGCATAACCGTAGGTTCACAGTTAGATAAAATAGATTCTAATTCATAGATTGTTAACTTATTATCTAACGGTACGGTTATTAAGCCTGCAAGTGCAGAACCGAATACGCATGGAGCATATTCAGGTTTTGACTCTGACAAAATAGCCAGTCTTTCGCCTTTTTCAAGTTTTAAGTCATTGATTAAATATGCACCCAGCTTTTGTGCCATAAGGCTTAAACCTTTATAAGTCCACTCTCTCCAACCCCATTTTGATTTCATAGCCAATGCAACTTTATTACTGTTTTTGTTCGCAATTTTCTCAAACAAAGTAAATATATGTTCGTACTTCATATACTGTTTTCCTTCTTATTCAACACATGCTTTAGGTATTATATATAAAACATACTCAAATAGCAAATGCCATACGGCTTTTGTATCTCGGGTACAAAATATTTGTTAAGAAATATTAATGATAAATTTAGAAAAAAGTCAAATTTTTATATACTCAAACCTTAATATATATATACAAAGAATATATGTCGTACTATGGATATAAGGAGAAATTAATGGCAAGAGTATTGATTTCAATGCCTGAACGCTTTCTGGATGAAATTGACAGCGTAGCAGCAGGAGAAAACAGATCAAGATCAGAATTGATTAGAGAAGCATTGAGAACCTATATGCACAAGAACAGAGTTAGAAATGTTGCATTGGCTAACGAAAATGCTGACAAACTGATGGCACTTTTAGACTAGGAGTTAAACTCTATAGGCTAAGGAATTTAGAAATTATTGGAAAATAAGGCACAGCAAGGAAATTTAAAGGAAGAAATTAGGATTAGAAAAACGACTGTCAAGAGTTGTTTTTTTTGTTGGGGGGAGGTAAATATAGGGGGTAAATATATTTCTCTGTGCTTTTTTTTGAAAAATTAGTATAATAGTTAATATGAAAAAGTTTTTAATTATCTTTTTAATAATAATGTGTACAACGCTCGGATGTTATGCTAAGAAAACGGCAGATTCTGCGAGTGTGAATGTGCTTGAACAGAAGGGTTATACCGGTACTCTGCCTGATATTCTGGATAAGTTTCAGACAACAAAACCGGAAAAAGGTACACCTATTTTTGAAGCGGAGGAAGGATTTGATGACCCGGATAAACTTAAACCGATTCCTCGTGACAACCCTGCCTTCGTTGATATAATTCTGAAAAAAGACAAAACGTCTACCTATGTTAATGACATAAACAGAATTATTCCTCAGGTTGAAGCACTTATGGACTGTATAGAAAACCAGGAGGATGTTCAGCGATTTGTGGCGAAAGCAACCACCCTGTCGTTCTCGATAGGTGCGCTGAGAAAACGATATGACGGGAAACCCGAAAGTTATTACATCTCTTATACAAAACTTATGACACTGGCAATAAGAGCCAAATCTATCGCAGAACTGCGCAGGGAAGGCGCTGAGTATAACAAATATCTTGCGTATCAGTCAGCAGGTGCTATATATGCACCGGATAATATAAATAAAGAATTGCAGTATTTTCTCGAAGAACTTCAGGATGTGCTTAAAGTATTGAGAGAAGTAGAATAGTACGTGTTATGCATTCTTCGTGCATAGCTGTCACTTTCGTCGAGTCCTGCTTCATCTTTCGCAATTTCATTGCTCACTCTACCGAAAATCCGCTCTCTTGGATTATTCGGGTTCGCATAGCACTTCTTTCACTTTTAAATCCTTACGGATTAAGTCGTTCATACGTGCTATTTGCTCTTACGAGTTTCGCAATTTCATTGCTCACTCTACCGAAAATCCGCAAAAAAAATCCTCATTACTGAGGATAAAATTTTTCATTTAGGAAGGGTTTCTCTCTTTATTTAAACGGTAATTTCTTTTGATATTCATTAATTGAATTATCGTTTATCTTAACATCTTACATATATACAAAGTTCTTGTATAATGTCTGATTTCAGTCATGCTGAAATTCTTTACAAAAGTTAATAGATGGTTTTATTATCTATATAACACCGCAACAGTGTTGAATTTCGTCCGATATTATAGTTTAATATAGTTAGTATATTTTAAATGAGAAAGTGTGAGTTAGTATGGCAGTAAAAAAGATTGTAAATTACGGTACGCCCTCCTTGAGAGAACCGTCAAAAGAAGTACATAAGGTTTCCAGCAAGATTAAAACCCTTGTGCAGGACTTGTTTGATACTATGTATATGAATAATGGTGTAGGGCTTGCCGCACCTCAGATAGGGATAAACCTGAGAGTGTTTGTTATAGATTGCTCAACAGGCGACGAACCGCTTAAACCTTTGGTGTTTATCAACCCTAAAATAATTAAAAAAGAAGGCGCAACTCTTTCTCAGGAAGGCTGTCTGAGCTTCCCTGATGCCTATACTGAAGTTAAAAGGTATAAAGATGTCATGGTGAAAGCACTCGACAGAAACGGAAAACCGTTTGTAATGGAAGCTAAAGACGGAACACTTCTTGCAAGATGTATTCAGCACGAAAATGATCACCTTGACGGAATTTTGTTTATAGACCATACAACTAACAGGTTCGAAGCGGATAAGGTGCTTGCAGAACATAATCTGCCGCCTGTTGAAGTCGAAAGACTTCTCGATGAACCTGAACTCGATAAAGAATTGGGGAAATAGTGGAAAAAATTAAAGTAATATTCTTTGGAACACCCGATATCGGGGTGAAATCACTTGATTATCTGTATAACTCGGAAAGAATTGACGTTCTTGCCGTTGTTACTCAGCCTGATAAACCTGCAGGCAGGGGTAAACACTTACGTCTTTCACCTGTTAAGGTGTACGCACTTGAAAAAAACTTACCCCTGTATCAGCCAAAATCGATAAGGAAAGAACCTGATATTATTGAGGCTCTGAAGAAGTACGAACCTGATTTTTTCGTAACCTTTGCCTTTGGACAAATCTTATCTCAGGAAGTGCTTGATATCCCGAAGTTCGAAACAATAAATCTTCACGCATCACTTCTGCCAAAATACAGAGGGGCGAACCCTATTCAAAGATGTATTATAAACGGCGATACAGAAACAGGAATTTGTACAATGATTACCGAACTCGGACTTGACTGCGGCGATATCTGTATGAAGTCTAAAATATCAATCCCCGATGATATGACCTGTGAAGATTTGTGGCTCAAAATATCGGAAGATTCGCCTGAACTTTTGGAAAAAACTCTTGTCGGGCTCTATGAAAAAACTCTTCAGCCCTGCAAACAGTGTGAAGATGGGGTCTGTATGGCTGAAAAACTTAAAAAAGAAGAAACTCTTATTGACTGGAAAAAGTCAGCTAAAGATATCCATAACCTCGTAAGAGGGGTTTATCACTCGCCAAGCGCATATTTTATTCATAACGATAAAATAGTAAAAGTGCTTAAAACAGCTGTTGAAGATAACTCAAATAACCATGCCGTCGGCGAAATAGTTAAAACAGACAAAAACGGTGTGCTTATGCAGACAGGTAACGGTCTTATAAGACTTCTTACGGTTAAGCCGGAAGGTAAAGGCGAAATGCATGCCCGTGACTGGGCTAACGGCCTGCGAGGGTAAATAGGGGTAAGTAGGGGTAAATAGAGTATAATATAACTCGAAGTAATAAAGGAAAAAATATGACAACAAAAGGTATCAGAGGGGCGATAACAGTAGATAAAAATACTGAAGAAAGCATAAAAGATGCGACACTCGAACTTCTTAAAGAAATGGTTGAGAGAAATAATATTGATAAAACAAAAATTTCTCACGCAATATTTACTCTTACAGATGACCTTAATGCCGTATTTCCGGCAAAATTTGCAAGACTTGATTTTGGCTGGGACAAGGTTGCGATGATGTGCTATCACGAGCTTGAGGTCCCAAACTCTCTGAAAATGTGCCTGAGAGTTCTTATAGTTCTTAACTGTGCTGAAGATTTTGAACCGCAGTTTGTTTACCTCAAGGGCGCAGCAAACCTGAGGAAGTAGTATGAAAAGAGTTTTAGCGGTTGATGACAGCCCTGCGTGGAGAGCCTTTCACGAGAGGAATATAAAAGAAATTTTTATCGAGCTTGAGGTAAATGTAGATGATTACAAGCTTGATATAGCCTCGTCTGCCCGTGAAGGGTATGACTTTATTATCCAAAATAACGATACCCCCTATGATGTTATCGTTACCGATTTGCAGATGGAATACGATTTTGATCCGAAACTTGCAGGAGAGTGGCTTGCTGAACAGGTTAAAACCTTCGACAAATACTTTAACACAAAAGTCATACTCTGTTCAGGCATGTATAACATTGCCCGCTTGGCAGAAAAACTCAATGTTGACTGTATTCCGAAAAGGGCGGCCGTAGCAGATATAAATCAGTATAAAGACATTATTATGAATTATTTAAAGTAATCGGATGTAAAATAAAAAAACACCTGAGATATTCTCAGGTGTTTTAATTAAGTTGTATGAAATTATAAAGTATATTTTGAATCTACGCTTTCTGCGAAAACACCGTGGCGTTTACCGAGTTCAATGTATTCTTGAACTTTACCGCGTAACCAGTCGTGACGTGAAGTATAAGATTCCTTGATACCGTCAGCGAAGGATTGTTTGTTTGCGTGCCATTCGGTAGCTGTAGCGAATGCATCAGCCCACGCTTTTGCGTTTTCACCTAATGCGTAATCAATTGAGTGGGTATCTTTATCCACAAATCTTACGAAGATAGAATTAGCACCTTTGTTGTCAGTACCTCTTACGAAACCTTTAAGACCGTCTCTGAGTCCGCCGACTTCGTTAACCATAGAAATTGCACCGCTCATATAGCCGATTTCTTTGTGAACAAGTCCGCAAGGTTCGTCCCATGATGACATAGCTGAGAAGTCTGACATAATCTTTGCACCGTCGTATCTGCCCTGTTCAGAGAAGACTCCGGAGAAGACCATTCTGTCAGCTGCAACAGGATCGATTTGTCTGATTCTTGCTTTTGATGCCATAAATGCATCAATATATTTTTGGTCACCGATACCGTTTAACCAGCATACAGGAGGGTTTGCCTTGTCATATCTTCCGCTTCTGATAAATTCTTCATAACCTGCTGCGTATATATCGATACCCTTTTGGTCAACGATACGGCCTGCCATTGCGAATACAGGAGTATTTTCATCAACACCTGCAAGGCTTGTTTCGCCAGGGTTTAATATCTTCAGCGGGTTGTCTTTGCCGTTTGAATCTTTTGCTGCTTTAACTTCTTCAGCAATCTTTTCAAGGTAAACTTTCTTATTGTTTTGGTGAGCTTTGAACGGATCTAAGATAGCTGCTTCGTCAGAAATCAATGCGCCCGGTTTTAAACCAAGAACTGTTTCAAGATTTCTTGCTTTCTTAGCCGTCAGAATGTTATTAACTCTGTCACAACCGTTTGTAATACCTTTAGCAGTAGCGTGCTGAGGTAATTCTCTCGGATCGATACCGTTTGCCATAGCCATTCTTTCAAGGTTCCCTCTGTCGCTGTACTGATGAGTTCTTGCTCTCATAGATGCCAACGCATAGTTTGTACCGCCTCTTTCTCTTACGCTTGATGCTTCGGTGAAGTTACCTCTTGATACGAAGACGATGTCGTCTGCGTAAGACATAGCCATTGTCTGAGGATTGATATCTGTTCCTGATAATAAACCGTTCATTAAATGTCCCGGCATATCGGAATCTTTTGGCATCCAAGCGTTTTCTGCAATCTTTGCAGCGTGTTCATCAAACATTACGTTCAACAATTTACCTTGTGAGTGGTCTGCTGAACCCTGAAGTTTGAAGTTATGCATAATTGTGATAATTGGAATGTTTTCGATTTTATCAGCTGTTTGAGGATCTAAGTCGCCCATAGCCTTCTTACAAGGTGTCAATAATCTTGTCATAGCTGAAATCGGGCCTGTGTGCCAATCGTTGCCGACAATCATATCTGCCTTAAGCGGTTTTTCCATACGTTTGTGGTTGCTCAAGAGGTGTTCGTAGAAGAACTTGCCAAAGTAAACAAATCTTTCGGTTTCGCCTGCCTGAGTTGTCTGGTTGTTATATATGTTTTTAATCTTGCCGTCTTCAACAGGGCCTGACATATCAAATTTTCTGTTTCTGTAGAATACTGTTCTGAATTTAGCTTCTGCTTTAGGACCTTCGCCTGCTTCTTTTGGTGCAGAGAACTTAACAAGTCGAGTGTCGTAATCCATACCTGCATCTAAAGCTTCTTTGATAGCCTTTTGGGTATGTTCGTCAAACTGTGCGAAGGTATCGGTAAAGTCAACAGGTGCTCTCATTTCATCTGTCATATAAACATCAACTTTTTCTGAAACAACGTCAGTGTAGTTGTGGATATCTACGTCCATTGTGTCAACTTTTCTTACCTTAGCCATAACAGATTCTTTGCCGCCAGATCTGCTTACATAGTTGAATTCGTTTTCGCCTGTTTTTACAAGGTCGAAGAATTTAGAGTTTTCAACCTGGCCGATATACATCGGAGTGTCAACTATAATCTGAGCTTTTTGTTTGTTATTGATAACAGCCCCTAAGTTTGCTGCTAATTCTCTAGGTACGATAGCCAAACCGCCTGTTTTAGCAAATCCTGAAAACTCTGCGGTCGGGATTCTGATAGTTGCATCTTCAGGTAATTCAACAGGTTTAACTGCACCGAAAATTCTTCGTGCTGACGCACTTCTGAGAGTGTCGGTAAGTTCTTTTTCGTGAATACCGTATCCGTGCATTGGTGATGCTAACTGAAGCTTCATTCCGTTAAGTTCAACAGGTCTGTTGAAGAAATTGATTACCGGAACGTTGCTTGGAGTGGTTTTAACTTTTTCAAGTTCACCCTTAACCCCGTTCATTTCTCCGTGAACGTTATTCATCTCTCCTCTTACGCCGTTTACCTGGCTGTCAACGTGTCCTCTTAATTCGTTTATTTTTGCTTCTGCTTCTGTTTTTACTGTGTTAACTGTATTCTTGACTTCGTCTACTGCTGTTTTAAGTGTTTCTTGTGTTTTTTTGTTTTCTGCTAAGTCGTGTGTGATTCCGTCAATTTTGCCTTCAATATTTTTTAAACTTCCCGGTTTTCTTAAAAGAGCATATGTTGCAACTCCGGTTGAAATTAATGCGAGTGCCGATGTCACAATCGGTAATGTTTTACTCATCGATGAAGGATTTTGTGACTTCATCGGTTGGGGGATGTTGGCCGTTGGTGCCGTCGTGCCTTGCTTAAACGACGTTCTATGTCTAAAATGATTAAATGTATTTGTTTGAATACTTTGGTTTGCACCTACAGCTAACGAATTCATAATTTTACCTCCTTACAGAAAACACACATCAAGAATGAAACACGTTCACATATAATATAACATGATATTGTTCAGAATTGCGTAAATGTAACCATATATTAAACAAAATTTACAAAAATTAACAATGTGTCTATCTCAGTAATAGCATGCAATTCGGGGAAATAAAAATAGGTATGGTTTTACAAAGTATATATTTTTTATGACAGAATATTTTTTCATAAAAAAGCAATTAATTTTGAAAAAAATACTTTATACATTTAAGGAATCAAGAGTTATATTTTTACGTAAATTTAGACTTTATGTTCTAGAAACACAACATATCGTATAGTCGTATTGTCAGCTATATATTGCTTTTAGCTGGTTATATTGATTATGCATAACTATAATGCCGGTTTGTATTAATCGGTAATCATATCGCTATACAACTTGTACATGTGCTGACTTTGTCATAAGTCTGCATTGTATGGGATATACGGTCAGGGCGGATTTATTGAACACTGCCCGGGCTGTATGGTAAGTATATTGTATGGCTGCATACACACACATAGGGATATTGCTGCTTATGCAGTTATATTTACACACACGGGGTGCTGATTTTTTAAATCAGTAATCACCTGACACTATTGTTACACACTATCACCAACAAAAAAGGAGTAAAATTATGTTATCAAACCCAGGAATTATTAGACCGGAAGTAGAAATGTTGAACAGATATCACCAATTACCAAAGAACAGAGCAGAAGCTTTTGAAAATTGGACACAAAGAGTTGAAGATGAAAGTCCGTTCACAAGAAATAATATTGATATCGTTGATCGTTCAAAAATTCGTACTGAAGAAGGGTACAAAGAGGAAATGAAGAAATTTTCTGAAGATTATATAGCAATGGCTGATACAGATAAAGACGGCAAACTTTCATATAGCGAATTTGAAGCATTTAATCTGCAAAGCCAGAAGTTTGAAGCTAAAAATCTGCTCGAGTACGTAAAAGAAGTTAATGCATACAAAGAATCTCTTCGTACTGCTTATGACAGAATCAATGTAAACAATGAAAACGATTCTGAAGGCAAGCTTGATGTATCTGAAATTGAAAACTATTTCGCAATGATGGATTCAATGAACATAAATGGCAGAGCTAACGGTAATATTACAAAGTATGAATTTGAAAGAATGTCTGAACTTGTTCAGGATATGGGTAATAAAGGTAAATTAATCGAAATTGCTTTAAAAGATTGCTATGAGAAAAACTTTAAAGAACAGCCTGTTGAAGACGAAAAAACTGCAGAAACAGAAAAACCTGCTGAAGAACCAAAGCGTCCTCAACTGGTTTCGACACCTTTACTGTTTTCATTACTATTTCCGACAGGTGTTTACCTCAAATAGTTGTATAAATTCATAAAAATAACTTGCAATTTTTTAAAATTGAATAATTGTGACAAAATATTAACTAAATTATATTAGGTTTAATATGCCCCCTATCTCAATTATTATAAGGAAATTTCAAGATTAAGAAAAATAATTGGCTTTTTTTAAAAAAATAACTTTATAAAAAGTCAATTATTTTTTTGAAAAATACTTTATATAGAAGTAAGGAATTAAGGAGTTGTATATTTATGTCAATTATTCAAAATTTAGTATCTGCTGGAAACAATAAAAAAGCTCAACAATTTGAAGACTGGACTGTTCAAGTTGGAAAAGGTGATCCAAATGCAGCAAAGAGTATTGAATTGTTCCCTGATAACTTCAATTCATTGAGTGAATATAAAGCTCAACTTCGTGATATTTCAAATGCGTATATCGCAATCATTGATAAAGACGGCGACGGTAAAATTTCTTATGATGAATTTGAAAAACACAATATAGATCAGGCAAAAGAAAATATACCGGGTATTTCAAGCCAACAATTAAACGGTTATAAACAAACTTTAAGAACAATATACGACAGATTAGATGTAGATAAACAGGACAAATCAAAAGATAATCTTGATGTTCGTGAAATAATGAACTATTTCTTTATAATGGATTCAAGTAATGATGATCTTCAGATAGATGGTACAGTAACACAATCTGAATATGAATTATCTTCAAAATTGTTAGCTGACGGAACAGAAACAGGTAACAAATTTGGAGCTTGTGTTCAAAAATTATATGATTATTTATTCAAATCATAAAAAGATTTAATTATATAACAGTCCCCACATCCCTATCACATTATAAAGTTATCAACCACAATATTAATAAAAAAACCGAGGAAGTAATTCCCCGGTTTTTTGTATATATACAATAAATGTATTAACGTTTAGAGAATTGGAATCTCTTACGAGCTCTTTTTCTACCGTATTTTTTACGTTCTTTAACTCTTGCATCACGAGTTAACAAACCTTCTGATCTGAGAACTGCTTTGTATTCTTCGTTAGATTTCAACAAAGCTCTTGCGATACCGTGTCTGATAGCACCTGACTGACCAACAACACCGCCGCCTACTGCTTTAACCTTAACATCATATTTGTCTTGGTTTTCTGTCAATACGAGCGGTCTGTATATCATCATTTCAACAGCAGGTCTGTTTCCAATGTATGCTGATAAAGTTTTACCGTTAACGAAGATTCTACCTTTACCCTTAACGAGCTTAACAATAGCGATAGAATTTTTTCTGCGACCTGTCGCAATAATTTCATTATTAGCCATTATTTAGCCTCCTTTTCTAAAACGATTGGTTGTTGTGCAGCGTGCGGATGCTCAGAACCACAGTAAACTTTCAGCTTGTTGAACTGCTGAGCGCCTAAAGTGTTGTGCTGAAGCATACCCTTAACTGCTTTTTCAATCAATTTGGTAGCATCTTTTTCTCTAACTTCTTTAACAGAAGCAGATTTTAAACCTCCCGGATAACCGGTGTGGTGATAATAAATTTTATCAGTTTCTTTTTTACCTGAAACTAACACTTTTTCTGCGTTGATAACGATTACGAAATCGCCTGTATCAACGTTTGGAGTGTATTCAGGTTTGTTCTTACCTCTCAGAATGTTTGCAACACGAGTAGCTAAACGGCCGAGAATTTCGCCTTCAGCGTCGATTACATACCATTTTCTTTCAACTTCGAGAGGTTTTGCTGAATATGTCTTATTCATCATTTTTATTTTCTCCAATAGTTAATATGTTACTTCCATAAGTGTTAAACCATAAGGTTCAACCGTTTGACCTGCCTTACGGCGGTCTTTTGCCTCAAGCACTTCACGCATATGTTCAGGCTCAAGGTTGTGCCCTTCAATCCTCAAAAGAGTGCCGACGATGGTTCTTACCATATTGTATAAAAACCGGTTACCCTCTATATCAAGAATAACTTTGTCGCATTCTTTTCTGACTTCGGCACGGTATAAAATACAGACTTTGCTTGGGTTTAGCGTTCCGGCAGACTTAAAACTTGAAAAATCGTGTTCCCCGAGTAAATAATTCAAAGATTTTTGCATCCTTTCAAGTTTTACCCCGAACTTCACTCTCATTAAATCACCGTCAAACGCCTGCTTATATCTGCGGTTGATAAACTCAAACCGATAAGCGCGCCTTACGGCTGACTTCTGAGCGTGAAAATCGTCAGGAACAATTCTCAAATCCGATATTGAAATGTCATCAGGCAGAATTTCGTTCACGTGATAGATAAAATCTGAAGCAACAATATCTTTATCGTAATCAAAATGAACGACCTGTCCCAGTGCATTTACGCCTCTGTCAGTTCTTCCGGAAAAGACTGTTTTTATAACGCGGGAATGGTGTTTCCCACTGTTTAAGAATGTGCAAAGTGCCCTTTCTATTTCTCCCTGTATTGTAGGGAACTCACGCTCTTTGCCGTCTTCAAACTGAATTTGGCTTCCTGCGTAGTTTTTCCCTACATACTGAGTAGAAAAAGCGTATCTCATTCAGCTATACCAATTGAATGAGTGCCATTTCAGTAGCATCACCTCTACGAGGAGGTAATCTGAATATTCTTGTGTAACCGCCGTTACGTTCAGAATATTCTTTACTGATTGTTGAGAATAATTTTCTCAATACTGTCTGAGAAACAAGTTTCTTTCCTTCTTCTGCGGTTTCATAAACCTGAGCAGTTTCAGGATCCATAAACTTACCTGTTTCCTTATCAAAGATAAACTTAGCAGCTTGTCTTCTTGAGTTCAGGTCACCTTTTTTAGCTAAAGTGATAATGCCTTCTGCGTATGGTTTAAGAGCTTTAGCTCTAGCCATAGTAGTTTTGATTTCACCATAGGTAAACAATTCGGTAGCCAATGAACGCAACAAAGCTTTTCTTTGGTCTTGCGCCTTGCTAAGTGTATGTTTTTTAGTTTGGTGTCTCATTGTTATATTCCTTATAATTTACTATTTGTATTTCTTATTCTCCGATTAAGACTCCGTCTTCATCCATTTCAGGATTTGGTTGAAGATCTAAACCGTGTTCGTGTAATTTTTCAATAACTTCGTCTGCTGATTTCTTACCAAAGTTCTTGATAATTAACAGATCGTGTTCTGATTTCTTAAGTAATTCAGCCATAGAGTTAATACTTGCTCTCTTCAAGCAGTTATATGCTCTGACTGACAATTCTAATTCTTCAATAGTAATTGAAGGTTCTTCGTCTGATTCTGCAGCGATTGGTTCATCATCGATAATCATACCGCCTGAAGCAGATGTTTCATAAGAAGTAAGAATTGGAGCAGTGCCTGAAATGCTTGAAATCTGAACGAAGTGTTCGATTAACAGGTTAGCTGCCTGAGTTAATGCTGTTGTAACATCAACTGTACCGTTTGACCATATTTCAAGAGTCAACTTGTCATAATCGATAGAGTCACCTACACGGGTGTTTTCTACGTCATATTTAACTCTCTTGATAGGCATGAATGTTGCATCGATAGGTAACATATCAATAGCTACGCCTTCTTTGTTTCTAGGAACATCGTTAGGTACATAACCTTTGCCTGTTTCAACAGTGATTTCTGCGTGGAAACTGCCGCCATCAGCGATTGTACAAATTAACCAGTCAGGGTTAACGATTTTAACGCCTGCAGGTAACTGGATATCGCTTGCTAATACAGCACCCGGTTTATCAATGTCTATTCTCAGTGTTTGAGGTTCTTTAGATTCAGTCTTGATAGCCAAACCTTTAAGGTTTAACAATACGTCAACTACATCTTCCAAAACACCAGGGATAGCTGTGTATTCGTGAGTGATACCTTCAATTCTTGCTGAAGTTACAGCTGTTCCTTCGAGACTTGATAATAAAACTCTTCTCAAAGAGTTACCGATAGTAATACCAAACCCTCTTTCCAATGGGCTGATTACGAACTTACCATATTGTGAGCCATCAGAACTTGTGGCAGTATTAACAGTTTTTATTTCTAATTCCATTATAATTTTCTCCTATCAGGTTTCTTATTTAGAATAATACTCAATTACTAATTGTTCTTTGAAATCAGGGTCCATTTCTTCTCTTGAAGGAACTCTGTCGAATGTAATCTTCAATGCGTCTTTATCAACTGTAATCCAAGCAGGAGCACATGATAAATCGATTGCAGACATTACGGTCTTCAAGAAATCTGAAGATTTAGTCTTAACAGTGATAACATCTTCAGGTTTAACTAAGTAAGACGGAATATCAACCTTCTTACCGTTTACCAAAACGTGACCATGGTTAACAATTTGTCTTGACTGCTTACGTGTAACACCAAAACCTGCTCTGAACAGAATGTTGTCAAGTCTTGATTCGAGAATTTGTAACAAGATAGTACCTGTTACGCCTTTTCTTCTTGCAGCTTCGTTGTAATATTTAGCAAATTGTTTTTCACTAACTAAATAAGTCATTCTGATTTTTTGTTTTTCATTCAAGTGAATTGCATATTCAGAAAGTTTCTTTCTAACAGCACCGTGCTGACCTGAAGCAGTCTGTCTCATAGAAGAAGTCAACTTTCTGTTTGATAAATCTTTTACTCCGTAGTTACGGAATAATTTATTTGTAGGTCCTGTATATCTAGCCATACAGTTTATTCTCCTTTTGTCTTGTGGTAACGGGGCACCTATGACTTGTATCTCTACAAGCTCCCGTTAGCCATTATACTCTACGTTTTTTAGGTGGACGGCATCCGTTGTGCGGAATAGGTGTTACGTCCTTAATCAAAGTAATTTCCAAACCTGCTGCCTGGATAGCTCTGATAGCAGTTTCACGACCTGAACCAGGTCCCTTGATGTAAACTTCTACCTTTTTCATACCTTGATCGATTGATTTTTTAGCAACTAATTCAGCTGCAGATTGTGCTGCAAACGGTGTACCCTTTCTTGCACCTTTAAAACCTGTTGCCCCTGCAGTAGCCCAAGCAATAGCATTACCCTGAGTATCTGTTGATGTAACAATAGTGTTATTAAAAGTAGATTGGATATGTACTACACCTTGCAATACATTCTTCTTTTCTTTTTTCTTTGTTGTTTTTGGTCTTGCCATTTTTTTATTCCTTTATTTTTTTGTATTTATATTTCTTTTTCAGTCCGGTCTGAATCATTCGGCCGGTCGTATAAGCGTAAATTTAATCATTTACCCTTATTTCTTCTTAGAAACCGGTCCTGACTTCTTACCGCGTCTTGTTCTTGCGTTAGTCTTAGTTCTCTGACCTCTGCAAGGAAGGTTTCTTTTATGTCTCATACCTCTGTAAGAGTTGATTTCCTGAAGACGTTTGATGTGTAAAGAAACTTCTCTTCTGAGGTCACCTTCGATGTGGTAATTAGAAAGTTCGTTTCTTAAGAGTTTAATATCTTCATCTGTTAAATCGTCTGTTCTTAAATCAGGTGAAATACCTGTTGCTTCTAAAATTTTTCTGCTGCGAGTAGGTCCGATACCATAGATGTATGTGAGAGCTACTTCCATTCTTTTGTTACGAGGTAAGTCTACCCCTACTAATCTTGCCATTTATTTTCTCCTTTTCTTTTGGCATACGGTGGATATTTGTTATCAGGGACCGCCCCTAATTCATTTACCCCCGCACCGGTTGTTAGATTTTTTTGTGTAAGAGGGATAAATACTTCCTCTCCAACCACCGTTAACCTCGTGGTTTCAGGTATTTTAGACTGATATGCTTCGCATTATGCTTAACACCTTTAGATTATTGCTTCACACCTTCGTCTGCTCACTATATTTTGCTTTGGCAAAATTGCCGTTCGCAACTTCGGTGCCACTTCGAGTTAGGTTCACTTCGTTCACCGTCACTCTACGCAAAATCTAACCTTGTCTTTGTTTGTGTTTAGGGTTTTCACAGATAACTGCTACTCTGCCTTTTCTTCTGATAACCTTGCACTTATCGCACATTGGTTTTACTGATGATCTTGTTTTCATTTTTTTATTCCTTATTTTTTTTTGTGTTTAC